>NZ_JBTOOE010000036.1:0-22728 GCF_054786815.1 Pseudoneobacillus rhizolycopersici
ATAGTATTTAACGATATTAACGTTAAATACTACGCCCTGATATACTACATATAAGCTCCCTTTAGTTCAACAAGCATTATTTCTTTTTAGAAGATTTATACCCAATAATAATAACAACAGCAGCAATTACTGCGAACCATATATACCAATCCATTTGATTTCCTCCTTAACATACGAAAAATCAACATGATGATTTGTTAAATGGCAGCGACATTTTGGCAAACAACCATATACTAAGGGTTATGCCCTTTATACCAGAATATTCCTTATTCCATTAACAATATAGGTTTATTTAAATCTTGATTTCACATTTCATATGTAATAAAATACTTACATATGGTACATTTTAATTCCGGTGATGAGTTGCTATTATTTTTGGAGGCTTTATCCAATCCACAACGTTTAAACATTATTGCTGTTTTAACAGAGGGGCGACAATATGTTAGCCACCTTGCCCGCGAGCTTGGCATTAGCAGACCACTTTTGTATCTGCATCTACAAAAACTAGAGGAGGCGAACATCGTTACAAGTGATATGGAAATATTAGAAACAGGTCAAGCTGCAAAATACTTTCAACTTACCAATTTTCACTTTGAACTAAATGAAAAAATAATTCGAGAACTTTCGTCTACATTAACTTTGAAGAAAAATAAATAATTATTTGAGGTGTTTACAACATGAGTACAGTTATAGTACCTTTTTTAATCTTTTCATTGGTGCCCATTATATTTGTGTTACTAATGATAATTTTTGTCGTTAAAACTATTAAACGATCACAGAAACGTGCGGATGAAAAGCTTTCCTTGGAAAAGAAAAACACAGAACTACTCCAATTAAAAGTTAATGAATTAGAAGAAAGATTGAGAGTCATTGAAAAGATGCTTAATGAAGTAGATTAAAATAAGAGTCAAACACTAAAAATGTGTTTGGCTCTTATTCATTTCTTCAACTAACGCTTAGTTAACAAAAATTATCTGGTTAAATAGTTTGTGGTTAGCTTTTTAACTTGACGCTTTTTTGCATCTTATCGGCCTGTGGATACAACTCACTGTTTTTCTATATACTTCCTTTTATTATTTTTTTATGATAAACCCATAAGAAGTTATTTGATAGTGAAGGAGTGTTTTTATGATTAAGAAGGCTGCAAAAATAATAGGAGTTATGATCTTATCTATTCTTATCATTACAAGTATCATAATAGCCTTAAAAGTAGATTTTTCAAATCCAGCAGACTTAGAAAAATTTGTACAGAACAAAATGAATAAAACAAACGTACCTGGCGTTTCGATTGCTATCATAAAAGATAATAAGGTTGATAGATATATCAGTTATGGCTATGCGAATATTGCCGAAGGAAAAAAAGTCAATCAAGATACGGTATTTCAAATTGCCTCACTTTCAAAAGTAGTTACAGCTACCGCTATTATGCAATTGTATGAAAAGGAGAAATTAAAGCTCGATGATGATATAAACAAGTATCTTCCATTTTCAGTAACGAATCCAAACTTTCCAGATGAACCCATTACAATAAAAATGCTACTCGACCATACTTCTGGAATCCAAGACAATTGGGATGTAATCGACAGCCTTTATACGATAGATAGTGGGGGCGGCGACTCCAAAATTTCGATTGGTGAATTTTCTAAAGAATATTTAGGAATAAGTGGAAAGTGGTATTCCGCAGAAAAAAATTTCACAGAAAATAAACCAGGAGCAACTTTCGTTTATAGTAATGTAGGATTCGGACTTTTGGGCTATATAGTAGAGCAAGTTAGCGATATGCCGTTCAATCAATTTACAAAAAACAACATTTTTCTACCACTGGGAATGTCAGAGACGGAATGGCTGCACAAAGATGTGACAACCGAAAACTTCGCATCTCCTTATGATAACCAAAAAGAGCTGCCTAGATATTCTTTCCCAACCTACCCTGATGGTACATTGAAAACAAACGTCGTAGATTTCAGCAAATTCTTAGTAAGTTTGTCGGATGAAAGCAAGACCATATTAAAACCAGAAACAATGAAGGAAATGTTAAGTCCCCAATCAAATGATGGAAAACAAACCTTAGGTTGGAGTTATTCATCTTTAGATGACATTTTCATGAAAAAGTTAAATAACGGAAGTATCGTTGGCCACACAGGATCAGATCCTGGTGAATTTTCAATAGGGCTCTATAATCCGGAAAAAAAGAACGGTTTAGTCATATTTATGAACCAACAAATGGGATTAAAATTACAAACAATAAATATTTATTTTATGATCAAGAGAATGGTAGAAGAAGCTGATTTATAAAGTGAAACTTTTAATCAGTGGGGGTTTTGCGAAAGACATGACGTTCTAGTGAAAACGTTGTACTAGGACGCCGTGTACTTAGTCTGCCTTCATCCCCTGCTGATTGTTAGTTTCAAATTTTCTTTCCTCTACATATTCAATAAGGTTATCAAATAGATTTCTATCCCCAGAGTATAGATAAAGCCTATCAGCTATGTCACATATTTCATCAGCGAGTGTATCATAAGTGGATCCGTGGCTAGGAGGGGCTTTTTTATGTTCAAATTCCATTTTTCTTCATTATAGGAATGCTGCCCCTTCGTATTATAAGGTTAACCACAAACCAATATGAATAATTAATGTAAATACTTATTCAGAAGACTATTGATTGATTGATTTATTTCATTTATGTTAGGATTTCCTACTTTCGTATCGTTAATGCGATATTTCCTTTTTAGTTGAATTATTCTTTCTATACTTTCATTTAATCTTTGTTCGGAAATTTCCCCTTTTTGAACAGCGATTTTTAATGAGGAGGTAATTTTTTCAACATTATTATAGCCATGCCCAACCAAAATAATATCGCTTCCTGCTTTAACTGATTCTACCGCTGCTTTACCAATATCAAAATGTTCTGTTATGGCTCCCATTGTCATATCGTCCGTTATGATGACTCCTGTAAAACCAAGTTGTTTTCTAAGAAGATCCGTCTGGACAGCTTTTGACATGGTCCCTGGATTCGTTTTATCTAATTGAGGCAATAAAATATGGGCGACCATCACAACATCTGCGCCTTGATTAATCGCACGTTCAAACGGAATTAACTCTAGTTCTTTAAGTTCCTTAAGGCTTTTATTTACAATCGGAAGGTCCAGATGGGAATCAACCGCTGTATCTCCGTGACCAGGAAAATGCTTAATTGATGTGATGACGTTTTTAGACTGAATCCCTTTCATCGTTTGAATTCCAAGTTTACTTACTATTTCTGCATTGTTTCCAAAGGATCGATCCCCGATTACTGGGTTATTTGGATTGCTGTTAATATCGAGAACAGGTGCAAAATCGAGATTTAAACCAAATTCTTTTAATTCGCGGCCTAAGAGTGTTCCGACTTTATAAGAAAAGTCGGGATTATTAAGCTGTCCAATCTGTTTATTTGGAGGAAAGTTAACAAGTCCACCCGGCAATCTTGTCACACGTCCGCCCTCTTGGTCAACACCTAGTAAAAGTGGTAGACTTGAACTATTTCTAGATTTCAGTTGATTCACAAATTGAACTGCTTGTGCAGGGGTTTCAAAATTATATTTGTAAAAAATAATTCCTCCGACATGGAATTGGCTTATTAACTTATTTGCATTTGCGTCCATTGAAGTCCCGGAAACCCCAGCAAGAATCATCTGCCCAATTTTATCTTCTAAACTCATTTTAGAAATGACTTCTGAAATGGTTTGGTTTCCTTGTTGATTCGGTTTTTCAACTTGTGTTTGTTGATTTGGTTCCTTACCAATCTGTGTAAAGAGTGAGATATGGTCAACTTTAGGATTTGGCTCCTGCTCTGTTTTTACTGGTAAAACCCATAATAAATCAGTAGAAGACGTTGCATGATAGACAAGTATCATTTGGTCAACAGTTGAATCTTTATAGTATCGAATGGCATCGGGTTGTCCGCCAGTTTTTTCAATTTCATTTAACGAAATAGTTTGTAGTTCAGAATCATATGATCGTATATCATTAACAGTCTGATCGGCATAGCCGATTGTAGCATGATGACTTCCGTATTCCTCATATCTGCCTTTTGTAGTTTCCGAAATATGGTCTGATTTTCCCCATTCTTGATTTACTTCCTTCCATTCTGTTTTACCAGAAACAAAGGAAATGTTCGGGACTTTTCCTACCTTCGATAGGGAAAACGTTTCCTCTACTAATTTCTCAAGATTTGAATTCTGATTATTCTTTGAATCCACTGTATTTTTACCTGAAGGTTGAGTAATAATTGGACTTTCTTTACCTTTGGTAGTCTGTTCACTACTATTTTCTTTGATTGCATAATAATAAACGCCAATGATTAAGGCTAATATTAAAAGTGGAATCGTAAAAAAAAGTAGTTTATTTCTGGATTTTCTTTGTCTTTTCACTCCAATTTTCCTTTCTAACCTTTCATTTTTAGCTTTTATGACGTTTTTTCACACCATTTCAAATTCATCTTCCGATTGTTATTGTTATTGTTATTGTTATTGTTTAATCCATTCAAGAAAGTCGTTAACTTTAGAGGATGAAATCATGATCCTATTCCTTTCATCCTCTATTTAAGTTGTTAACTATTATGTTTACCCCTTTAACGGAGCTCGTTAGGAGTGGTTACTTTTTTGTTTCACATGCTATTACCATTGTCTTCCCGGATCGTTTGACATATTATTAAACGTCCCCTTAGGGTAAAGCACGGAGTAGTGGTCCATTACCGGGTCCGGATTGCTGTTTGAAGGCATAGGAAATACTAACAAAATCTTGTATTCCGAATTTGCAACATACCCAATAATTTCCTCGTCATTACTTTTCACATCATATGCCGGAGTTCCAAATACTTTCTTTACCATGGAAAGTGATAATTCATTTAATTTCTTATCAAAGGATCTTGCCTCAAAAATCTGTGACCCTTTGTTGAAACCAAATACCACATTGTATTTTGAAAAGACAGCATAATTTCCTTTAGCATTAGGTACCCAATCAGCCTTATCCGGATTTCCAAGTTTTATCTCTACGTCTTCTATAACAGTAGTTTTAACAGGATACTCTAAATTTATAATTTTACCCTGCTTTGCCAATTGCATGATACTTAAAAGTAGTTTTCGCTGAGTATCCCCATTAGATGATAAAACAGAGGTATTGTTATTCGATGGTGACGCATTGCTTGTTTTGTCTTTTGTTGTATTGCTTTGTGATACATTGTTTGATTCGTCCTGTCTTGTATTGCTTTGTGATACATTGCTTGATTCGTCTTGTGATGTGTTGCTATGTGATACATTGCTTACTTTGTCTTGTGTTGTGTTGCTTTGTGATGCATGATCTTGAGTTGTTTTTTCCACTGACAGAGTAGAACTATTGATATCGCTGTTTTCATTTAGGCTAACAACTGAACTGCCAGGTTTAATGGTGCTTGAAAAGCCTACCATAATTGTAAGAGATAGAGCTAATACTGCACATATTGCCGAACTTTTTTTAAATTGTGTAATCATAACAATTCTTCGTTTATTATATTTACTTGCATATCCTAATGTCCCAGTAGTACTCCTTTTTTCTGAGAATAATCTAAGCATATTGATTATTGTCTGACCGTATTTTTTGACTTCTTCTGTCTTTAAAGTGCTGATGACAGACGCATCACAAGCCACTTCACAGTCTTGTTTTACCTGATTAAGTGAATACCAGATTAAGGGGTTGAACCAATAGATTGCTTTAATAATCATAAGTAAGTTGTTTACCACTAAATCCTTGTTCTTAATGTGAGTTAATTCATGGCTTAATACAAACCTAAACTCTTCCAGGGTTAATTTGTCTATAAGCTCCTCTGGAATAATAATATTTAGGATGGATCATCCCGTAAACTGCTGGCGATTTCGAATAATTACTATAAATAATTTTTATCTTTGAATTAACTTTAAGCTTTAATTTTTCTGCTTCTAAAATTTCAATTAAGTCTTCTCTTTCACAGACTGAACACTTTTTCAATTTAGCCCTCATCAAGATATTAACGCATAAAATATAGAGTAAAAGCGATGAAACACCAATTATCCACAACACCGCTGCAGTATCATAACTTAAAATAGCGCCTATAATTCCTGGATCAGCTAATGCTTTATTATCTTCTATAGAAGGTGTATTTTCGGTTGCGATAGTACTATTTGGTATTATGTTAGGAACATATTGTTCTGCAATAAAATGATGATCAAGTTCCTTCTGTTCAATTGGAATAAAACTTATAAAGCTTATATGACTTTGAATGTCTATTGGCACTATTAGCCTAAGTACAAGCAAAATCCAAATATAATAATGAAGTTTTGCACTAAGTCTTTGTCTAAAAATAGCCTTAATAACAAGTATCCCTAATGCTAAAATACTCCCCATAAGCGAAAGTAATAAGACTTCTTTAAATAGTGCAGATAAAACCATACATCAATACCTGCCTTTTACTTGTTATTTTTTTTATTAAGCAATCGTTCCAGTTCTTCTATTTCCTCCTCAGAAATCTTCTCTTCCTTGATAAAATTGGCGAGCATAAGGTGGATAGAACCATCGTATACCTTTTGAATAAACGATCTTGTTTCATCCAATATACAGTCTCTTTTATCTACCAAAGGATAATACTCATAAAGAGGCTTCTCCTTATCCACACCCAAAAAACCTTTTTTCACCAATCTACTTATTAATGAATGAATTGTTTTAGGACTCCAATTCTTATTAGAACTTACTGCCTCTACTATCTTCGTAGAAGTTAATGGAGCTTCTTCCCATAACACCTTCATTACAATCCATTCTGCATCAGTTATTTTGCAATCTGCTTTCTTCATCTTTCTCCTCCATCCTACAAGTGTAATCCAATTACAGATTACACTTGTAGGATGGAGGTGTCAACATCCTTTTTTTCAAAAAATGTTTTACTACAAAACTAAAAATGAATAATAGATCGAAGCTAATGCAATTTATTCGTTTAATGAAGGAAGGAAAAATGAGCAATAAAGTACATTTTCAAAACAAAAAGAAGGCATAGGCTTCAATTACTTTACCTATGCCTTCCTTCTCATTTTTATTTACATATACCAAAGGAGCTCTTTCTTCATTACATTACCTTTTTTAAATTTCTATTAAGCCACTATATCCACTCTCTTTTCTCTCGACGATAAGGAAAGGATAAAAGCAGTTGTTATGACCATCAAAGCTGCGAAACAGGATGGGATCAGCCAAATGGGTAGTGAGATTGTAACAATCATAAAGAGCAAGTACTTTAATCCAAAAATCAGCAGCGCTAACACGAGTGGAACTTGTGCTCCAATCAGGACAATCATGCTTGGCGCAAGGGTGGAAATCCCCATTGACACAAAGGTTAGGATAAAGCCCATTACATAAATTGCCACGACAGAAAGTACGATGTCTTGGAAAAACGTTAAGTTGTACCAGTACTTGCCACCAACAAACGAATTTATCGGAACATCGAAAAAGACAGATGGATTGTTGGCTGAATAAATACATAAATAAATCCCTAGTAGTACAGTCATCAAAAGAAAGGCGGAGATTAGTCCGGCTGCGAGCTTTCTCTTAAAAAGCTGCCGCCCAATCTTCGACGTGTATTGCAAATCCACTAAATGTTGGCTTCGATCACGAAGAAAGATCGGTGAAATAACCAGTACGAGGCTTAGGAGCACAACAATGGCAATATTCTCAATGATTTGTCGAAAATTTTCGTATGAAGTTTCAGGATATAAATTAAATTGTCCAGTCTGCTTTAATTGCGTTAGATGTTTTTTTCCTGTGGAGTCGGCCTTACTCATTTCAGAATTCATAATTAAATCATGATTTTGATGGAAATCCAGCAATCTTTCTTTCTCCTGCAACTTCCAGAATAATGGATGGCTCTCTTCTAATAAAAATTTTGAAGTTAATTTCTCTTTTGCCACATCCCTACCGTCCACCTGTCGAAAATCCTTATAGGAATGGATGCCAACTTCGGCAAAGTCCTCCCGACTTTGAATAAACTGATCCGCTTTACGTACTTCCGCATCATATTTCTTTTTAAAATCTTTTACTTCAGCGGCAGTCATTTCGGGTCCATAGGTTTTAACCATTTCCTTCCCAACAATATAAGGTGCTGGGTTTCCGTACGGAAAATGCTTAATATGGAAATCAATTAAAAAATAATAAAGAATCACATTCACGAACGCAATCAAGAGAAGTAATTTCCAGTTTAAAATTTTTTTTAATTCCAACAATATGATACTCATTTCGTCACCCCTTATACGATATCCTGTCGTGCGAATTTCTTCAGTGAACCATAACACCCTGCGCTGAAAATGATGACCCACCCGATGAGGGTGTCCACCTCATAATACTTAAACATCATCAGCCCGCTCGTCCCCACCATCCACCACTGATGTGGATTGAGCAGGAGTGCAGATAGATTATATCCCGTCACGATTTTCAATACGGAACTGCCTGGCATAAAACTCGGTAAGATAAACAGAGCGATGAAGGTAATGCCAAATAAAATCACGGTATAATAACTGTTCTTCAACATGACGGATAGACTGAACGTAAAAATGCAAAACAGCAGGATGCAAACCAACGAAACAACAATAGCAAGGATCAGATAGGTGGTGAAGGAGAAATTCCACCAGGACATATAAGGCAAATTGTACTCCCAATTCAATCCGCTGCTAATCGCACTTTTCCATAAATGAGCGTAGTCAAACGTAGTAAAGAAGGTGCCAAGCGTTACCGTCATTAAGAATGCCGTAAGGATGAAAGTCGACAGAAGAGAAGCCAGGAGCTTATCGACCAGCAACTTCCTTCCTCTTCGGGCAACAAAGGTCACATGCTGCGTTCGATTTTCAAACTCAAAATTGGTAATCAAGGCCGTCGAAAGGACAATTAAAATCGTGGCTTCAATCATGATGCTCACAAACAAGGTGCGAAATAACAATTTGTGCATGAAGAACGGTCTTCCTGCGAAAAACCATTGCTTGTGCTCCCCATTTTTCTTTAGTCCTTCAAACCGTTCGGCAAATGTTACGTATTCTTTCCGAAGCATTTCTGCCGCATTTCCACTAAGACCATAGCTCTTTATTTCCCTTTCACCTGAAATTCGAATATCAATAGACGCATAATCCTGATCCAAGTTTTGAGCTTTTGCCACATACATTTCCTTTATCCTAATTTTGTGAAACCGTCGTAATTCCATGTCCGTGTATACACTTTGGTGTTGATAGTTTAATTGGTTAAAAAAATCATTGGCCGATTGAAAGCTCTGTTCGGATTTTTTTTGCGTCACGGCGTTCAAATTAGCAAGCTCCACCTTTACCTCTGATTTCAACTTAGATAGTGATTCGCCCGTTATATGTACGCCGTAATCATTAGATATTTGGTTAACCACACGCAATTCCTCTTTCATTTCAGAAAACTGGTAGATAATTAAGATATTCCAAGCAGAAAATAATACGAACAATGCTAAAATAATCGGGGAGGACAGAGCCTTCTTGCATTCTAAATAGATGATGTTCATGGCCATTACGCCTCCAAATCATCTCGATATTCATATAAGAACACATCTTCCAAATTCGGAACGACCTGCACCCAGTCCTTGCCCTTTTCACCTTGATGAACAAAGCGAACTCGCACATTCCCCCGCTCTTGCTTCTCCCCAATAAGAACGTGGTTCTCACGAAAGCCTTCTAATTCCTCATTGCCTATCAAATTTTCATAGACCATACCATCGAGCGTTTTACAGATAGTTGGGACCGATTCATTAAAGAGGATTTCCTGATTTTTTATCATAATCACTTGATTGGCAATCGATTCAATGTCAGAAACAATATGGGTAGAAATGAGAATCAATCGGTCTCTAGATAGTCCCGTTAATAACTGGCGAAACCGTGCTCGCTCCTTTGGATCGAGGCCCGCTGTCGGCTCATCGAGTATCAAAATTTTCGGATCATTTAAGAGCGCTTGGGCAATCCCGACTCGTTGAATCATCCCACCCGAGAATTTCCTCATTTTTTTATTGGCAACTTCACTCAATGCTACTTTTTCTAACAACTCCGTAATTTTAGCGGTTGCGTCCGTTTTTTTGATTCCTTTTAAAGCCGCGATGTATAACAAATACTGCTTCGGGGAGTAATGCTTGTAGAACCCGAAATGTTGTGGCAAATACCCAAGAATGTCGCGGTATTCTTCATCAAGCTCGACAATATTGATTCCGTTATACAAGATTTCCCCTTTTGTGGGAGAAATCAGAGTCACAAGCATCTTAATTAATGTCGTTTTCCCCGCTCCATTTGGTGCCAGCAGCCCATAAATTCCATGATCAAATTCAAGGTTAATCTGTTTTAAGGCGGTAAACTCTTTGTATTGTTTACCTACGTCTTTCACAACTAGCATATTATAAAACTCCCCCTATTGGTTTCATTTGAATTAACTTGCTTAGGTAATGATAAAAAACTACCATACTGCTCAACAAAACCATTCCATAGACCACCATTGGCATGGTCATGAGAAAATCTGTATAGACTTGATGGTTGATAATACTGAATGCAATGTTGCATCCAACCCAACTTACCCCAACCATAAGGGCAACACCTACAGACTTTCGTTTAACAAATACAAATAAAAATAGAACAGAAAATAGAAATAGAGCCGTGGTTGAAATCATAAAGGTTCTGAAAAAATCAAAGGTATCGTATCTCCATACGAGGGACAGCATACAGATGGTGTTAACCAAGATTGTGATTATGCTGAAATGAAGCATCCGAAAAGCCGCCACTTGATATAGGTTGTGCTTGGCCGTCATTTCCACTTCTATGGTCGCTCTTTGCCTCTTTTCCAAAAGGTCGTATAGTGATAGCGCAATAAATAGAAGCGGCGAACTGATAAAGACGAATCCATAGATATTTGCTTCATTGAATTGGTAAGGTTCTGCAATCATGGTTAATAGGTAGATTAGAACTGCCATGATGGACATAGTTATAAAAACCCCATCCCTAGGATTGGTAAATAGATAGTGGAAACCCACTTCTTTGTACAACCTTAGCAGAACGGAAAGAAACGATTCTTTCGGTTTTACCCCTAAACGTATGATGGTCTGGATCTCTTTTTGTATGGTCTCATTGTCTGGCATCGGAATATGGAGTTTTTCTCTATTCACTTTCATGCGCCCCCATTTCTTTTTTAATCAATTTGATGCACGCATAGTACCTGGTTTTCACTGTTGAAACGGGAACCTGTAGCCATTCTGCAATTTCTTGAAGTTTGTACTCGCCAAATAGCTTTAGGCGGACAATTTGCTGTGACACGGGGTCCATTACGTTTACAATAGAAGCAATTTGTTCTACATCTTGTTTGTACTCCAACTGGATGGCCATGTCTTCCGTCCCAAAAAGATCCACTTCCTCTAATGGTTCTGTTAGCTTTCGATGTTGATAGTTATTGGAACGAAAGTAATCTACCACTCTATTGGAAGCAATCCTGTATAGCCAGGTACGAAACGCAGACTTTTGATGGTCATATTGCCCGATTGACTTAAGGGCACTAATAAAAATCTCTTGCGTTAAATCAAGGGAAAGTTCTGAGTCTATTGTCTGCTTATAGACAAAGCTATACATTTCCCGATAGTACTTGGATATCAGTTCATTGGCGGAATCATGGCATCCACTTTTCTTTATTCTTTTAATCCAACGTTCTTCTTGGTCCATAGTCTCACTGCCTTCTAACCATATATTCGTAAGTAGGTTGAAAAAAGTTTTAAAAAAAGGAAATTTATTTTTATTATCCTATAAGTGGAGAATTTGCGGTGTGGAAAATGGCTCCGTTTTCCATAGGGAATCTTCGAAGAAGTAACGACTAGTGGCTGTCGTAGCGGGAGTATTTGATTTGTGTTCTATTTCTTAAGGGGGGAATAATCAGAATCTTATTAAATGAGGGATAAAATTATTTAAGTGTTATTATTCAATCAACTTGATTTGATTATATAAGATAAAAAGCGTTAAAACCCTAAAGGTACAGGGACTTTGACGTTTTTAAAATTGAATCATTTCATTTAAAGCGTTCATATGAATAATACGAGCGGTTGATGATCATAGAAAAAGGCGTTTCCCCTTCTTGGAGAAAACGCTCTCGTTAGCTAAATTAGAAATTAAAGAAATTTAAGAAATTATTCTATCGATTTTCTAATCCTCTAATACCATCCACTGACGAAGTTCATATTTAGTCGGAATTTCCCCTGTCTTATAAAAAGTCTCAAAAACGTTAATTGCGTCGTTGATAGTTAGAACCTCATTCTTTTGAACAGTTATTGGTCCTACACTACAATTTATTGAGGTTGGTTCCTTATTTTCTTCTTCTAACCCTAAAGTACCTAAATTTTTATTGTGTTTATATTCTATGGTAAGACGCAATTTTTCCCCAGCACACTGTACAAAATCTCCCGAATCGTTACTAAGTGTAAAAAAGGACTTTGTACGGGAGTTAATTTCATATAGGTTTTTTAAAATCGTTTCAAGGGTTGGGTTTTCTATCATTTTATTATTAGATCTCGATTGATATTCGAAAATCAAATTGTATCCCCCACTTATAGAAGTATTAAGTTAGACTAACATTGACTAAATTCGCTAAACCAATTTAAATTCCTTCTCAAGTAATCCTACTCTATATTGGATATCGCGCAAAAAAAAACGAGATAAATAAGTTTTAATGTATAAAAACTCGTATATTCTCGGCTTGTGGTAATAGCTGCTTAAGTAACGATAGCCCCCGTTAGTACATTTAAAAAGCTCTACTTAATCTTAGAGTAAAGCTATTCTATTATTCGTTTATGATTTTTGAAATTTCCTTTAACGGAATTAGCTGATCTTTGTCTGTCAATTCTTCAAACTCAAGATAACGAAGTTTTGTCATTACATTATATTCACCAACTAGACTATCTAATAATAGATAGATCGCTCCAATCAAATCCTCTTCATATCCATCAATATAAAGGTTAGCATCTAATTGTGTTCCATCCTCAGAAAATTGATATCTAAAATAAACCGTATTTGCCGAAATCGTATATCCTTTAAAATTTATCTCAATATTCTCATCCATTGGCTGTCGAAAAGCTGTTATCTTCCATCGTTCCATCTTGGGAGCTATATTAACTAATTTTATTACATAAGGAATTAGCTCTGCTATACCGTCTGCACTAATAACTAATTCTCTGATACCATTTTGATCGGGTTCTGCACTAAATTCAAAAGCAAGATCCTCATGAATTTTATGTAATTGTTCTGACAGAACATCAAACAATACTTCACGATCTAGTTGTGTCATCTGATAAAATTTGTCTTCATTCTTTCGAAACCACTCCCAAAACTTTTGTTCAGGTGTTAGTTTTTTAAATAGATTGTTGAGCATGTCTTTTCCACCTAAAAATAATTTTTATTAATATTTGCACTTAAGCTAGTATAAATAAATACCTATTAGAATCCGTATTCGCATTAAAAGCACCGGTTATTTTACCAGTGCTTTTAATCTTGATTATGAATTAAGCATATGCGGCTTGTACCAATCCTTTTCTTACCTTCGAAACTATATCAATTCCAACACATAACAACACAACTGTACCTAATAAAGGCAATTGTAAAAGATGCACATTATCACTCCGCTCATTACTTACCCTTATTTTACCATATTTTATTAAATATCAAGAATTTTCTTTTTACTTACACAAGGGAAATAATATTTTTTTCTTATACCTAATCCTTAGGGAAGGGTATGTTCTTCTTCATCATTGTCATTTATTTTATGAATAGAAAATTGAATATTTTCATCTCCTAATAATTGTGTCTTGTGGAAGATTAGCATCCTATAGTTCCATAAGAAAAACAACGTCACTCGTTAATTATGTTCAGCATCTGTTAACTCTCCCTGATTTTATCAAAGATTGGGTTCTCAATATTTAATCCAGTTCCATCCACAGCGATTGACCAATCATAAATATCAACAAAAGATACTTTTGACCAAATTTTAAGTAAGCCTTCGAAAGAAGCAGCAATAATAGTTCCATGAATATAAGGACCACCATCCATGACATCGTGTTCCAAAAATACAATTGGCATTTTATCTTTCCGCGTGTCTATACAAAAGGCATCTCCGTTTGGAAAACTAAATATAGGAATCCAATGACCCCCATCATTAACCAACGCACGTAAACCCTCGTTACTATCCAGTTCTTCTTGGTCATTAATACCTTCTTTCACCATTTCCTTCATTTCAAAAACTTTTTCCAATACCTCATCTGGGGAAAGTAATTTTATATAGCCCGACTTACAATCTACCCCAAACAAATCCGGATCAGCCGACCAATCAAATAATACTGTTGATGTTTCATTTATATAGATTTCTTTTAAAGATTTAGGTAAACTATGCCCGATATTCTTCTCTAACATTTCAATGTCCGATAGTTTTACAGGATCTTTAAAATTGATATCTGAAACTTCTATTCCTTCAATATTTGAAAGTTTGTTATGAATTTTATTTACTTCAGATAAAAATGTCATATTTCCCCCTATATTTTTAATAAGTATAAACAACCACATATCTTAATTCGAATGAGCAGCTATGGTATCCTGCTGGATTTAATTCAAATTGCAAAAAAGCTGAAACAACAGAGATGAATAAGATTCTGTATATTTTCAGCTTAATTGAATTATTTACAATGGATGATTAGCACCCATTACTTTAAGTACAATAACTTCACAATCTTGTTTACGCCTTTATAAAATTAATTCCTTAAGTACGTAATCAATGTAAAATTACACCTTCTTAAAGACGAATAGAGCCATATTGATGTCGCCCCTCAAAAAGAAACGCAATGATACTCTTATAATAAGGTATAAATTTTTTTAATTCGATTAGCTCTAAGATTTCCTCTTTAGAAGCCCATTTGGCTGCTTGTACCTCTTCAGTCTGTAACATCAATTCATTCAAATCAATGTCATATTCAATTAAATAAAAATCATCAAAGCCACGTTCAAAGTTAATAGTAAATTGTGGACGTATCTTTTCAAAGTTATAATGAATCCCCAACTCCTCGAATAACTCTCTTGAAGCAGCCTGCTGACTTGTATCGCCTGCAACCGCACTACCACCACAAGTGATATCCCAAAGATTGGACCACCCTTGCTTAAAGGGCTGACGCTGCTGAATGAGCATCTCTCCTTTTGAATTAAATATACATACGTGTACTACTAAATGAAACTCGTCTGATGTCATTTCATCTCCACGAGTTATTTGTTTCTCTATTTTATTACGATGCTTATCATATAAATCCCACTTTTCCACTTCTAAACTCCCTTTAGGTATAATTTTATAACAAGATTCTCAGTGTACTATAAAATAAATTATGTTAAAACAAACCCTATCATTTCGCCTTCAATTGTAAATTTAATCAAACGTTTGTTTGAAAATCACTATTTCAATAAAACAGTTAATTATGTTTGTATAAAACGGAATAGATGCTTCATGGTGCATTTTTGTCTCAAGCATTAAAAATCCCCCAACTGGTGTAATGGTTCCTACCAATTTTGGGGGATTTAATTTGTTTTTTAAGATTTCATCCTTTTATGGGTGATGTTTTTCAGTGGTATAGAACCCTCTCCATGCTTCTTCCTAGAAGATTCTAACCTACTTAAGCTGAAAATTCCCCCCAGCCAAAGTCGAAACGCCTTTATTGGTCGCATAAGCATACACATTGTAGTACCCAGGCGCTAGCTTTTGGCCATTAACGGTTCCATCCCAAGTATAGAAGTTCGTGTATCCTGCTGGAACATTTGAAAGCACCGTAATGTCTCCTACATAAGCAAGTGCAGTTCCCGCTGAATTCGAGGAATAGACAAACAATTCTACCGTCTCCGCCCCGTTAGGGAAGTATCCAAATAAATTAAATTGGCTGCCACTTAGCTGCTCGACCCCGACGCTAGTCACGCGCGGATAATCCGGCTCTTTTACAAAAAGAATGGTTGGAACATCATACGTTTCCGTTCCATTGCTTACGACAATGGTTCCTTCATAGTAGCCTTGTGCCAAAAGATTGGCATCAACCTGTACATTGAAGTTAACCTGTTGTGATTGACCCTTATTGACACGAAGGTTATTGCTCGTTTTAACTTTAATAGCATTGGAGTGATCCCCAAATTGAACATCAAAAGAATAGGTTTGTGTTTTACTTGAAAGATTTTTTATCGTAAAATGCTGCCCCTCTACTTGTTTACCCTTATCCTTATAGAAGGTTCCAAACGAGTGACTACCTGGTGTGACAAGCGTCTTCGCGTTGATTGCATCAACGACTTTAATACTTCCAGCACCTTGAGAATTATGTGGATAAGCCTTGCCAGTTGCAGGATCCACCAAATTTTCAGCCGTATTCATGAAGGCTGCCTTAACATCATCAACATTCCAGTCTGGATGTGCTTGTAATAATAAAGCTGCCGCTCCTGCTACATGAGGGGACGCCATACTCGTACCTTGCTTCGCACCATATCCATGTGGGTTAGCTGGGTTATGAGTTGGGATCGTACTTGTAATATTTACCCCAGGTGCTGAAACGTCTGGCTTTATCATCCAAGTTCCATAGGCAGGTCCACGTGAAGAGAAGCTTGCCATTGCTTCGCCAATACGATTCGAGAATTCCGTTTGAAACGAAACTTTGTTGTTTCCTGCAGCCAATTGAGCCTTTAGCTTTTCTCCGTCATCCTGTGAAACCTTAATGGTTGGTACGGCCATTCCTGCCACATCCGGCTGCTCACCTCCAACATTGTTATAAATAATCGCCCCAACAGCACCAGCAGCTTTAGCAGCAGAGGCCTTATCTACAAATGCAATCCCTGCCCCACGGCTAATTAAGGCAATTTTTCCAGTTAAATCTTTTCCGTTAAAATCAGCCGGTGCACCAAATCCGACCTCAACAAATTCAAATTCTTTGCCGTTTAATCCTAAAATCGCTTCATCTGACGGGAAGCCTTGAACCTTAGCGGAAGGATACGTTACGCCGCCTGCGGTAGAAATGGATCCATTATAAACATTAAACGGAAGCTGTGTGGCTCCTACGGAAATCGCTTGACGAGAAGTTCCCGGTGACCCAACCGTCCAGTTATTTGGACCGCTGTTACCATTAGAAGTAACCGCTACAACACCTTCAGCCATCGCCCAGTCCAAAGCAATACTTGTTGCATAATCCGGGTCGTTCAATGAATTTCCTAAAGAAAGATTCATCACATCCGCGCCGTCTTCCACGGCTTGCTCAATACCGGCAATAACATTATCAGTAGACCCACGGCCACCAGGTCCTAACACACGGTAAGCCAATAACGTAGCTTCCGGTGCAACCCCTTTAATGAGACCATTTGCAGCAATCGTTCCTGCAACGTGTGATCCATGGTCCGTTTGGGCACCCCTTGGATCACCCTTTGGCGTTTCTTGTGGATCATTATCCTTGTCGACAAAATCATACCCCTTGTACTCACCAAAGGCATGATTTAAATCTGGATGCGTGTAGTCCACCCCTGTATCAATGACCGCAACAGTTACGCCTTTACCCGTAAATCCACTTTCCCACGCTGTTGGAGCACCGATATGCGGGGCACTAGCAAACATATTTGGGCTATAAGCATCTTCCGCCAAAGCTTCCCCATCTCCGACACTCGTTACCGCATATTCCACGTTAGGATATACCGCTTTTACTCCAGATAAAGCTAAAACGGCAGGGATTTGATTGGCCGGCAATTCAACGGAGAATCCTGAAAATACATAATCGTATTCTTCATTCACCTTTGCATTTTTAGTAGTCTTAATTAGTGCATCTTTTACTGAATTTCGAGCTTTGGCAAGATTAGCCTTTGATTGGCTCTTTCCTTTATGTTTAGCTGCAACAATCGAATCATCCTTGATCTCGACAATAACCGAAGTTTTATCGTTTGAGGAGAAGTTAAAATCACCATATAGCTGTGCCAATGGAGCGGACGGTACCTGACTAGTTTGGTTGCTTGCTCCTACACTATAAGGGGCGAATGAGGCAAGTAGCGCAGTTGAAATCACAATTGACTTAAACGACTTTTTCTTCATTTTTTGCGACAACTCCATTTCAAATGTATTTTATTCACGCGTCTTCCCCGTAACACCTCCATACCCAAACGCGTAAATTTCTGAATCTACTTAACATTTAAAATATTAAATGAACAATCTACTTTTTCCTTGAGCATTAATACCTCAATATACATAGATAATTAGTAGGATTTGTGAATTTACAAGCCCAGTTAATAGAAAGAGAATTATTTCGTCCCATGATGATAGTCCTAAATCTCAAAAAACGATTGGTGCCTGTCACCAATCTCCTTATTTTTTCCAGGAATCTATTTTCTGCGTCAACCGAGTAAAACACTAGAACCGTCCCCATGTTTCATCAAGAGCTTGTCCACGGGAGGTACCTGACACCTGGTTCTATAGGCAATATCGATTTGAATTTTGTAGGCTGTTTTAGAGGAAAACCGGATAATTCCAGCTTCAGTTTTGTAGAATAGATCTCTTTCGCAGAGAATTCGATGCTAGTAGAAGGCATTGCCGCGCCAAAAGGCGGAAATTTGTTGTTTTTGGGGTGATTATGCTCAAAAAGTAGCTAGTTTTCTAGATTTTTTTGCAGATTGATAGTTTTCGAAATGGTTTTATTCTTAAGTTTTGTCACTTATGACCAACTTTTAAGGTTTATGCCCAACCTAGAAGTTTTATGTCCAACTTTCGGGCACTTATTTCCAACTTTACAGATATATTTCCAACTTTTGAGTACTTATTTCCAACTTTTGAGATATATGCCCAACTTGCCACGCTTATGCCCAAGTTCTCCGTCTTATGCCCAACTTTACTTACCTCCCTGCCCCCACCTAGTCAACCAAAAGAAACACGAGAACCGTCCCCGTGTTTCATCCCAATATTAAACAAGCTTTTGTCCACAGTTAGAGCAGAAATTAGCCCCTTCTGTTTTGGTGCCGCAATTTGGGCAAAAGTTCGGTTTCTTTTGACCATCTGACTTTTGCAATGACGGTTCGGAAATATCCGCAGCAACAGGCTGATTAGGAGCAGGCTGGTTAGGCTGATTCATCCCATTCATCATTTTACTTGCCATATTCATTCCCATCATCATCCCCGCCATATCGGAGGCTGCCCCGCCGCCGCTCATCTTGCCGGAGGCCATGCCATCTGTGAGGGAGATTTGCTGATAACGATTCACGTCACTAACCATTCCATGTGAAGCATTTTTCGTAATCATGTCTTGAATCTCTTTTGGATAGCTAAAGCTCATGACATGGAACCCCGTAATCGCAATCCCGCTCTTCGTCATCTCCATATCTAAATCCTCTTGAATGCCTTTCGAAATGTCGAAGGAGTTGGCCTGTAGGTTGAACATATCCTTTCCTTCTCTCGAAATCCACTTCATTAAAAGCTGATCCAGAACCGATGTAATCCGAATTTTGACATCCTCTACTAAATATTGCTCGCGAACACCAGCAATTTCATCAATAAGAGAAATATAATCATTCACTTTAAAATGAAAGGTTCCGTTCGCACGAATCGGGAGGCCGCCTGGAAGTCCGAGTGTGGGAATATTAATCGCATTTTGCGTACCCCATTTCACGACAAACTCTTTCGTGTTCACAAACAGCACTTCTACCCGCATCCCGCTATTAAACCCGAACTTAAATCCCTTTAAAGTCGACAAGAAGGGAATAATTTGCGATTCAATATCATACTCGCCTTCATCGCGGAAGATCCCCTCGATTTTCCCATTCTTAAAAAAGATCGCATCCTGGCCAGGACGGATAATCAGTTTACTCCCCTTTTTAATTTCACGGTTGCTCCACTTATAGAAAATCATGTCATCTCTGAATTCCAGCCATTCTACTACATTGGCAAATTGATTTTTAAAAAAAGACATCTACGATCTGCTCCTTCCATTTAAAACTTCCCTCTACTGCCGCTATGTGAATGCCCACCACTTGTAACGCCCCCGCCTCCACCGCCGCTATTGGTATTACTAGACGGTTTCTTCTGCTTCGTAACAGTTTGTCTGACAAAGTTATCGTATGAGTTTACTACTTTTGATCGCTGACTATCCATATAGGTTCGGGCATTAACCGTGACCCTTCCGCCAGAACGATAGGCCATGATCATGACCACAACCCCTGCCATGACTAGCGAGACAATCAGTTGAAACCACCATTGAAAAAATACATTTTGAGAGGGCTGGTCCCCGACATCATAACCAACATTCACTGTCGGGCTTCCCACCGATCCATTGCCCGAATAGCTTCCCCTTCCGACATCCGGCTCAATACCCATATCTTCATAGGCCCAATCGATAAATGCTGAGAAAGCAGCAAAATATTGACCGTCTGATAAATGGGGAGTGATCTCCTCGCGAATGCGATCAAGCCGACTATCATTCAAATACTGCTCCGCTTTTTTAAACCCAGCCAAATAGAAATCACGTTCATTCATGTCAATGGCGAGGATCGCTGTATTCCCATGCGGCTGGTCGTATCCCGGACCATGCTCATCATAAAAATCTTCTACATACTGGACAATATCCTTCCCATTACTGTCATCTAAGGTGATGATGATAAAAGCGGTCTCTCGCTCTTTCCCTCGTTCACTAGCGAGATCTTGGAGTTTCAACGACTCTTCATCCGTCAACAAATGGGCATAATCGTAAATATAATGATTCCGGTCAAAGGTTTCTGCCTGAGCTGTTGACATTCCCCATGGCAAAACCAACATCAACATTAACAAAACAAGAACACCACGTTTTAGCATATGACTTTCTCTCACCAAAACCCGCCCCCCATCATATAAGAGACACATTTTAACGCAAAGAAGGTTCCCACCGCGATGCCACTAAACCAAGCCGACACTTTACCAGCGCTGATGGGCGGTTTGCCAACCACTTTACCAGTCTGTCCATTCATCGCAAACGTATAGTCAGATTGGTTAAAATCATAGCTGATCATCCAGACTGGCAATAACACATAATGACTTTTTACATTTTTCGTATCAATATGCTTCATTTTATAACGGGTTGAATGATAGCCTGAAAAGGTGGAGGAGATATAGGACTCGATATAGTCGCTGATTTTCTCCTTCGCCCTTGGGAGCAGCTCTTCATCGGTATAATTGTATTTCTCTGCCATGTATCCTGCCAAATAAGGTGTCTTAAAATCCTTTAAGCTTTCATAGGGATAGGGTTCCAATTTATCCATTAGTTCATCGTTCATTTTAACGGAGGCATCCACCGGAATCTTGAGATAATCTAAATTGATATCACGGAAGGCATCATAGTACTTTGTTTCGGTATAAATATAATCACCTTGTGTATAGGTTCTAACTCTAGTGCATTCTGCGCTTACCTGTACTTTACTATTCAAATCAAACAACCAAAACGGCACATAAATCCCGGTAATACTTTTGATCCTATCTGCGGTCATAAAGTCTTTTGGCGTAAGCAATCCTTTTCGGCACCATTTTTGAAAGGCAGCCATGGCTTCTTCCTTGCTAATCGTAAAAGGAATGACCTTTGCCGGTGCAAGCTGGCCAGAAAGGCGCTCAGCAATGACGACTGCGGCACCGCAATAACTGCATTTTGTTGCGGCTGTCTCAGCTGTCGTAATGAGCCCCGCTCCACAATTCTCACAATGGTATTCCTTTGCTTCATCGTCAGAAAATCTGGCTGTCACCAGCTCTTCCGGATAATTTCCAATATTTTCATGTCTACCGCAGCTTTGGCAGTTGAGGTCGCCTGAATCAGCATCAAACCCCATATCACTCCCACAGCCAGGGCATTTATAATGAAGGATCACGTTCTAACCACCCCTTTGTATAAAAATTGGTCAAACGCCGCTACTTTTAATGGATTCTAATTCACTAATATCAGCAAGGAGTTTATCATGTACTGGTTTCATCTGCTGAGATTTCGCTGAAGCCGATTGATAAGCTGCTTGCAATTCTAATAGCTTTGCCCCCAACGCTGACTTTTTCTCTTGAAACGTTCTTACATCAGCATCACTGCCCTCAGCTTGTGCCTTAATGGAGTATCGTTCCATTTTCCCAATACCCTCTTGGCATTCATTTAGCTCCCGCTTCAAGCGCTGCTCCTCAGCTAACAAGGATGCCATTTCCGCCTTTACCTTCCCTAACTCCCTATTCAGGTCTTGTAAACTCTGCTCAACCATCTTTTCCAAATCATCGCTCTCATCCGACAAACTATCCATTTTGTTCTCCATCATTTCCCTAATCCTTGAAAAAATGCTCACCGTCATCAGCCCTCCTATAAGAGAAACAATACTATATAATACTGTCTAATTTTATGAAAAGTTTCATTTCCTTAAAACAAATTATGAAACATCGGGACGGGTCTATACGACAAAATAGCATAAAAAAATAGCCTAACTGTCGTAGAGAGCGATTCTCTACGACAAATCGGCATGAAAATGTAACCAAACTGTCGTAGAGAGGGCTTCTCTACGACAAATCGGCATAAAAAATTAGCCTAACTGGCGTAGAGAGCGGGTCTCTACGACAAAATGGCATAAAAAATTAGCCTAACTGGCGTAGAGAGTGGGTCTCTACGACAAAATGGCATAAAAAATTAGCCTAACTGGCGTAGAGAGTGGG
>NZ_JBTOOE010000037.1:0-22642 GCF_054786815.1 Pseudoneobacillus rhizolycopersici
AACACGGGTCATGATGATGACCTATTCTTTTTACACAATTATATGGGCTTAATCGAAAAAATTTGCAAAACTTACCGAAGTAAAGGATGTTCGGTAAGTTTTTAGGAAAAAACTTGCAAAACTTACCGAAGAAAAGGAAGTTCGGTAAGTTTTTAGGGAAAAACCCGCAAAACCTACCGAAATAGCAGAATTTCGATACCTTATTAGTAAAAAAACTGCTGAAATAATCGAAAATTTGGTAAGTAATTAACAGAGTCTATTCGTAATGTGTATTACTTGTCTGACCAATTACCGTAAAATTCTGATGTAGTATTTCCCTAATCGCTCTCTTCGATCGAACAATCCCACACCACTCATAAACCAAATTGGTCGTAATTGGCATATCGGGGAAAAGCATCTGCAACTCCTTTGTACTTCGCAATACTGCTAACTTTACATCCTCTTCAGCACCACAATGATTGCAACAAACCTTTTTCGTATTAAATTGTGATAGGAACGAATGGCATATGCTACAAATGATTCCTTTTTTTAGCTCTTCGTATGTGTAGGACGGGATTCGTGAATAGGGGTTTACCGCGATGTGTCTATCCAGGATCTTTTTTGCTAGGAAATAATGCGTTTCGTTTAGTTGAGATGGCATTGAATTTAAATGGTTCACAAACCTATTCAATTGGGTAGGTAAGATGATTGGTAAATTCAAAGGAGCTTGGTACAAAGTAAAGTTGGGGTTTACAAAAACTAGCTTTTTTTCAATGGGGTAAGAGTATCCGATTTCATTTAGCATTCGGCGAAATAAGTCGCTGCAACGATCTAATTGGGTGACAGGGTTATCGATTTCGTCCTCTGGTGAAAAGTACCATTTTCCATTTTCGATATAATAGTCTCCTTCAAAATTTTTCACCTCACTTAACAGGATGGCAAGTTTTGTGATAAGGATAGAATCGATTTGGGAGTACTTTCCTTGGACTTTTATTAACAGGTCATTTATTAAGATTCCGTTTATGTTTACGTTTTCGAGCAGTTTATCAAACTCCAATTCACCTTCAAACCCTTTTTTGTTGTGTAAATATAATCCTTTGTCTTGAGGAGATAAAATGGTCCTACAATTCAATGATTCTTGAATCATAAGTTCCATAGACTTTAAACGCGGTTTCATGATCGTGATCATAAGTTTCCTCCTTTTTCAATTTGAGTAGAATATACAAAAATGGTATTCTCTAAATAATAAACTATTTAAAATTTTCAAGCAGTGACAAAACATACCAAAAGGATGAAAACATTGATGAAATGGATAAAAACTGAAATGACAGAATCTCTAGCAAAGGAAGCCCTTCAATGGAAATACGAACCACCCTACGATTTTTACAGTAACGAGCTAAGCGAAGAAGCACTTAAAGAGCTTTTAAATGGTGCTTATGTAGCAGTTGAGGATGAAAACAAACAAGTAGTGGGCTATTATTGTACCGGAGTGTCTGCCCAGGTACCGAAAGGAAATGATTACGGAGCATATTCTGAAGAAAAAATTGATATAGGGCTAGGGCTAAAGCCAGTTTTAACAGGACAGGGGCAAGGAAAAAGCTTCCTTCGCTTTATCATGGACCAAATTGGAAGTGAAAATCTACGCCTTACTGTGGCCAGCTTTAACAAACGAGCAATCAAGCTATACGAAAACGTTGGCTTTACTTACCAACAAAACTTCGAATCCAATGGAGTAAACTTCCAAGTGATGGTCAAAAAATGAAACGAAGAATCATATTATTTGATGGAGTCTGCAATTTTTGTGAAGGCAGCGTACTATTTATAATAAGAAGAGATCCAGTTGGCCATTTTCGATTCGCTTCACTTCAAAGTGAAACGGGTGAGAAGTTACGAAATGAATTTGGTATGGAGAAACAATTAGAAAGTCTAGTGTTAATTGAAGATAACCAATACTATAAAAAATCGACCGCGGCCTTAAATATATGCCGTAGCCTAAAAGGAGCATGGAGGCTACTGGTTATTTTTTTAATTATTCCAGCGCCTATACGTGATTATTTCTATGATATTATTGCCAAAAATCGCTACAAATGGTTTGGGAAGAAAGACAAATGCATGATTCCGTCTCCCGAGATAAGAAGCAGATTTTTAGACTAGGGGTGTAAAATAACTTTGCTCAAACTCTCAGAAACTTATATTAAAAATATAAAAGCCGTTCATAAAGAAAAAGGGGAACAATGGTTAAAACAATTGCCCGAACTCATATCTAATTGTGAAGAAAGATGGGGATTAAAGGTTACTGAACCTTTTGAACTGTCATTTAACTTTGTGGCTGCGGCGATCCTCTCCGAAAATGGAGGGCAAGTCGTTCTTAAATTATCAATCCCAAGCAAGGATTTTTTAAATGAACTTGAGGCTTTAAAGCTTTTTCACCAACATAACCGGAATATTGTGAAATTGATTGACTACGATGAGGAAAAGGGAATTATTTTACTTGAGCGACTCCAGCCAGGTCAAATGCTAGCTACTCTTGAGGATGATGAACAGGCGACTAGAATAGCTGCTAACGTATTAAAAGATTTTTGGATTCCAGCTCCTCCTAACACAAAACTTCCTACAACACGAAATCGTGAGGAAAGTCTTATTAAGATTAGAAAAAACAATCCTCATGCCATTGGACCAATACCAGGAGTGTGGCTCGAGGAAGCGGAAACGGTGTTCAAAGAGGCTCATCTAACAGGCACTCGAGAATATCTTTTACATGGGGACCTCCATCATTATAATATATTAACCCATGGTGATTCATGGATGGTTATTGACCCGCAAGGTTTAATTGGGGAGCGAGAATATGATCTCATTCAATTCCTGTTAAATAAATTGCCAAAAGAACATGTATTAGAAGTAATAGAAAAACGTATTGAAATATTTGTAGATGAGCTAGGATTAAATAAGGAAAGAATTCTTATTTGGGGGGTAGCCCACTCCGTTCTATCGACAGCATGGTCTGTTGAAGATGGTGATTATTCGGAAAGCTTTTATAAGGGGATTGGTACATTTAGAGAATTATATAAAAGGTGGCAAGAAAAAAAGGTTGGCTCCTAAATCCAACCTTTTTTTTTGGCCTATGTAACCCTTTTTATTTTAATCACGTCAAAATTAGTAAGGAGGGTTAAGGATGAGATTAAAGTGGATGATTCCTATTGGTATATTTTTCTTGCTAATTTTTTCGGCCACGATTTATTTTATGACCGCATTAAAAATGGAATCAGCATGGGCAGATTCGAATGATCAACTGGTTGTTTTACCACATAAACCTTGGAAATTCACATTTGCTGAGAAATTAAATCAAAAGTATATCAATGATTCCAATATTTATGTGACCGATGCGCATGGGGAAAGGGTAAAGGTTCATTTAGAATATAATGAGAATCAAAAAGTACTAACGGTAATACCACCGTCTGAAGGTTATCGTGTAAAAACAAAATACACATTATTTATTGACAGGAAATTACAATCTGTCCAAGGACGGGAATTGCGTAAAAATAATAGGTTCACTTTCGTTGTAAAAGAAACCCTGCCAGTTGTCGCCTCGAAGGATGAATTAAATGAACATTTCCGGAAACTGATAAAGGAACAAAAAGATAACGCTCCAAAAACAGGGACACCGGTTATGGAGATGGCAAAGGATTCAGCTGCCGAACCGAGTTCCAGTTCTAAGTCCAGTGACTTTTCAGAGACAAATAATCAAGTTCAAGGTATCGACGAGTCCGATATTATAAAGACAAACGGGGAATATGTGTTTCATGCGATTGATGGAAAAGTAAAAATCATCAAAGCATTTCCGACCAATCAGATGGAAGTGTTGGAGCCGCTGACCTTCCCGAGTCATTTTTATCCTAGTCAATTGTTTTTACATGAGGATCAACTAGTTGTATTAGGATCAAAGAGTGAATGGATGACTAAGGTCGCCATGGACAAAATGATTGCACCATCGAGCCAATTTACAACCGCTTTTATTTTTGATATAAAAGATCCTCGTAATCCGGAAATGGTCCGTCAAATTGAGATTGAAGGAAGTTTAGTGGATGCGCGGAAAAAGGATGGTATCATTTATTTAGTATCCAACTATTATCCGAATTACTGGATTTTAGAAGAGAAAAAAGATGCTGATTTAAGGCCAAAATATAAGGACTCGTTAATTCATAAGGATTATCAAGAAGTAAATTACCGTAAAATCCAGTACCTACCTGAGTCTAAAGAAACTAATTTTACGATTATCTCAACGTTTAATTTAAATAATCCTGATCTTAAAGTTAATATTTCAACTTATCTTGGTGCAGGAAACAGTTTATATATGTCTGAGAATAACATTTACCTAGCTGTAACCAATTATCCTTTTATGAGAACGTTTCAAAACTCGACTCTCGCACCAGGCACTAGTATTTATAAATTTTCCATTAATCGAACCAATGTTGTATTTGAATCTTCAACCGAAATTTCCGGTACGATCTTGAATCAGTTCTCGATGGATGAGCATAATGGCTATTTTCGTGTAGCAACTACAGAAGGGTCCACCTGGGATGAACAAAATCCGTCAGCAAACCATTTGTTAATCTTGGATGAAAACCTAGTGGAAGTAGGAAAAGTAGCGGACTTAGCGCGTGGGGAAAGAATTTATTCAGCCAGGTTCATTGGAGACAGGGTATATATCGTTACGTTTAGAGAAACGGATCCATTATTTGTCATTGATGCCAAGGATCCAAAAAAGCCAAAGGTGCTTGGGGAACTTAAAATCCCGGGCTTTAGTAATTATTTGCACCCATATGATGAAAATTATTTAATTGGGTTTGGTCAAGATACAAAGGTGGTTGACGATGGGAATGGTAGTTCTCGCGTTCTTACCAATGGCGTCAAAATATCATTATTTGATGTTAGTGATATGACGAATCCGCAGGAGAAGTTTTCAGAAATCATTGGTGGAAGAGGAAGTTATTCGAGTCTAAACCATGACCATAAGGCTCTTTTATTTTATAAAAAAGAGAATCTATTTGCCTTTCCGATTTCCGTTTATGAAGGAAATGAATATGAACAAAAGCTTACCTTTCAAGGCGGATACATTTATCGAATCGATCCTCTAAACGGATTTAAACTCCAGCAACGAATCAGTCATTTGGACCCAAATGCGGTTTATGAGGAATGGGAAAATAGTGTGCAGCGGTTAATCTACATTGGGGAAATTGTTTACGCTATTTCTCCAAATAAAATGACCGCCCATAGGATGAAGGACCTTGTACAAATAGGTGAACTTCCTTTAAAATAAAATACAATTATTGATTAGACTCCGATTTTGGGGTCTTTAACTTTATATAAAAAGGAGCAAACGCAAGATGAGAGACGTAACATTACAAGATATTTTTAAACATCATATTGCCCAAAAGTTTCTAAACCGTTCAGGCTTAGCGCATGCAATTGCCGTTTCTTATCATGCTTTCCATTTGGCCAAAGAGCATCATGTCGATGTGGACATTGCAGCTAAAGCGGGATTGCTCCACGATATGGGTCATTATACTTGGTATCGGAACGGAAAATGGGATTATGATTTGTATAAGAAAAATGATATTCACCCAATCAAAGGAGCGGAACGTGCCCATAAGCTATTAATTCGCTTAGGAGAAAATCCAGTTAAGGCCAAGACCATCTCACTAGCGATTTTATTTCATACGGATTCTTTTTTACCTTCTAATGATATTGTTCGTACACCGCTGCAGCAAATTGTCAAATGGGCGGATGAAAAGGACGAAGAGGAAGGTGGAAAACACCATTATAGGACTATCGAATTTGATAGGGCAATGAATAGTATTATTCGTCTTGATCAATGGATTGATGAGGAGCTTTAAGAAAATTGAAAAATAGCTCATAATATTGAAAGTGAGCATTTTGGGTAGGCAGTCTATTTGTCCAAGCCTTATCATATATTTGTATGGACAAATAGAATAAAAAGGATGATACGCATGGAGTATTTCCTCAAAGTTTTAAGAGTAATTTTTTTTATACCTTTTGCCATTTCAGTACTTTTCCTTATTTGTTCAGCTATTTCATACTCGAATACGAATATATTGAATGGAGAATTAAATGAAAAAGTGGCGAATACTCCACTTTTAATAAAATTCATTAGTCATGAAAATACGTTAATGCGCCTATCGATTAATGAAGATGAGATGGACTATCTTGCCCATACTGAAAACTTATTAGAGAAATTTACAAGTATCCAGCTCAAAGATTTGAAAAGTTATATAGGTAGTGAAATTCCGTGGGAAAAAACGAAAGTAAGGGATGTTCAAATTCATCCATATGTTTCAATGGAATCCTCACCACCACTAGAGGTATTACTTTATGAAAGAGAACTTTCAATTCAGGTATTGGGGCAGATGATTGAGGTTAATCCCTCAAGTTCTGTGTTATCCAGCGACTTAATTAGTGAAGTAACAAATTTTGGAATAGACTAGAATAATGGACAAATTTAATTACATGGCATAATCTATCATAAAGCTATTTTTCTATTTCATTGTTGTGTAAGGGAGAAATGCCCGGCAACATCGTCCTGACCGAAAATTCCTTTCTTGATGTTGTTTATTTGAAAAGGAAAAGCCATGATCTTAGTAAGAGCTTTTCCCTTTTATTAATTATCAATCACCGTCAAACAAATTAAATAATCCTTTTGCGATGCTACCTTCATCCTTTGCTCCTCCGGTTTGCGGCATCGCTGCAAAAACGCGGCTGGCTAAGCGGCTAAAGGGAAGTGATTGGATCCAGACCGAACCTGGGCCACGAAGTGTTGCAAAAAATAAACCTTCGCCACCAAATAGAGCCGTTTTAACGCCTTTAACCATTTCGATATTATAGTCAACCTCTTTTGTCATAGCGACTAAACAGCCTGTATCTACACGCAGTACTTCACCTGGAGTCAGGTCCTTTTTGATAATGGTTCCACCTGCGTGAACAAAAGCCATTCCGTCCCCTTCTAGCTTTTGCATGATAAACCCTTCGCCACCAAAGAAACCGACGCCGATTTTTCGTTGGAATTCGACACCTACCACTACTCCTTTAGCCGCAGCTAAGAAGGCATCCTTTTGGCATATTATTTTCCCACCTAGCTCGCTTAAATCCATCGGGATAATTTTACCTGGGTAAGGTGAAGCAAATGAAACCCTTTTCTTGTCTGAGCCTTTATTGGTAAAAGTGGTCATAAATAGACTTTCACCTGTCAGTACTCGTTTTCCGGCACTAAATAATTTGCCCATAAATCCACTACTCTGTGATCCATCACCAAAAATGGTTTCCATGTGGATATAGTCATCCATCATCATTAAACTGCCAGCTTCTGCTACTACCGTTTCGTGCGGATCAAGCTCAACTTCAACAAACTGCATGTCATCTCCATAGATTTTGTAATCTATTTCATGATTGTTCATTAAATTTCCTCCAAACGTAAATAATGCTACATAAATATCATAAATGATTCCCAAAAGTATGCCAAATTTTTGTCATACAGATTTTTATTTATTATTTTGAAAGATTCCATTGCTATTCCCGACTTTTACTGTTATTATTAAAGAGAATTATTTTTGTTCGATGTAGGATAAGTGGTAAACGCTTTGTCTTGAAATTGCTTAGAGCAAGGATAGTATTACAGTGTGTCTGGTACACGTAGGAGGCAATACAAATGGAAAAAGGTAAAGTTAAATGGTTTAATGCAGAAAAAGGTTTCGGATTTATCGAGCGTGAATCAGGGGACGATGTATTCGTTCATTTCTCAGCAATTCAAGGCGAAGGTTTCAAATCTTTAGATGAAGGCCAAGAAGTAACGTTTGACGTAGAACAAGGTCAACGTGGACCTCAAGCTTCTAACGTTCGTAAGTCTTAATTTTACACAAATAAACAGGTTCCCAATTTGGGAATCTGTTTTTTTTTTTTTGTTTCAATTAGTGAACCAATGTAACTGACCTGTAACTATTCGCTCCTAAAATAAACATATCAATGAAAAGGGAGAGATTGTACAGTGAGGTGGGAATTGGATTGGCTGGAGAATCGGGCAAGGATATCACCAAGTGGGGAAGCATTGATAGATGCTGAGACAAATACCGTTTGGGATTATCAAGAATTAAATAATCGTGCAATCTCGATGGCGAGCTTTCTTTTAAGCGAGGGAGTAACAAAGGGAGATCGGATAGCATTATTAGCACCGAACCATATTAGTTATTTTGATTTACTTTTTGCTTGCCAAAAAATTGGTGCGATATTCGTTCCAATTAATTGGCGTTTATCAATAGAAGAGATAAATGATATCATCATCGATAGTTCACCCGTTTTAATCGGAGTACATGAACGCTTTCAAACGGTCATTTCATTATTAAGTTTAGCCGTAAAAAAGTTCGTGATAGGTGATTCCGATTATGACGTTTTAACTTCTTATAAAATGAATGAAACCGTTACAACTACGGATATAAGGCCAAATGAACCATTATTAATGATTTATACAGGTGGGACTACCGGGAAACCCAAAGGGGTTGTTCTGACCCACCAATCTGTCCTCTGGAATGCAATAAACACGATTATTAGTTGGAATTTAACTAAAGATGACAAAACCTTCACTAATATTCCGTTGTTTCATACGGGTGGGCTAAATGCCCTCTCATTACCGTTACTTTTAACGGGGGGGACGGTTGTCATTGCTGACCAATTTGATGCAGCAAAGGCGGTACAATACCTTCAGTTCTATCATTGTACCATCGTCCTGTTCATTCCGACGATGTATCACATGATGATTCAAACAGAAGAATTTCAGCGAGCTGATTTTCCATATATGAAAATTTTCCTTTCAGGTGGAGCTCCGTGCCCACTAGAAATTTACGAGGCATTCTGGAAAAAGGGCTTACTGTTTAAGGAAGGTTATGGTCTTACCGAAGCCGGACCAAATAATTTTTATATTTCGCCAGAGGATGCCTTTAGAAAAAAAGGTTCAGTTGGAAAGGCAATGATGTTTAATAACGTTAAAATCATGAAGAGCCATGAAGAAGAAGCAAAGGAAAATGAAGTAGGCGAATTATGGCTAAAAGGGAAGCATTGTTTCTCCCATTATTGGAATAATGAAGAAGCTACGGAATCTGCCTTTTACGACCGATGGCTATGCACTGGTGATCTAGCTAAAAAAGATCAAGATGGATATTATTATATTGTTGGTCGGAAGAAGGATTTGATTATTACTGGCGGAGAAAATGTTTACCCTATTGAGGTTGAACAATGGCTGTTAACCCATCCACTAGTAAATGAAGTGGCTGTTATAGGGCTTCCCGATGAAAAATGGGGTGAATCTGTTACGGCCTTTATTACATCAAAAGAACCGGAAATGCTGAAAATTGCTGAGTTAAAAAGCTATTGTTCATTTAAACTCGGAAAGTACAAAATACCGAAGCAATTTTTTATTCTTTCAGAATTACCGAAGACTCATGTCGGGAAGATTGATAAAAAAGTATTAAAAGAAATAGGGATTGAACAATGGCAATCACAAAAAGACTAGAGCATATGCTTTAGTCTTTTTTGGGATATCCACTAAATCCCACCACTAAAAGAACCAAAAAAATATGTTATAATAAATTGTCGAAATTAGGAGTATTAACTATAGATGGTGGAGGATTTTATGGCTACTTATACGCCGATGATACAGCAATATCTGCAAGTAAAGGCAGAGCACCAAGATGCCTTTTTATTTTTTCGTCTAGGAGATTTTTATGAAATGTTCTTTGAGGACGCGATAAAAGCTTCTCAGGAGCTTGAAATAACATTAACAAGCCGTGAAGGCGGTACAGAGGAACGAATACCGATGTGTGGCGTTCCATACCATTCCGCACAAAACTATATTGAACAATTAGTTGAAAAAGGCTATAAAGTGGCAATATGCGAGCAAACCGAAGATCCCAAACAGGCAAAAGGAGTCGTTAAACGGGAAGTTGTCCAGCTTATCACACCGGGTACTGTGATGGAAGGACGTGGTTTACAAGAAAAAGAAAATAATTATTTGGCAACGATTTCCCAATTTGAAAATGGTTGGTTTGGCTTTGCATATAGTGATTTAACGACAGGTGAAGGGAAGGCTACATTACTCTCGGGAAATTTTGAAGATGTACTGAATGAGGTATCGATATTAGGTGCGAAGGAAGTTGTCATAGATTCCAAGTTTCATAAGGAATGGCAAAAAAAATTACGCGACCGCAATGTTATGACCCTTTCCTTCGAAGATAATACAGAGATCGATTATACCTTTTTGCATCTTCTTGAAGAAATTGGTAATCAGGATCTAAGTAATACTGTTGCAAGGTTATTTCATTATCTTCACCGCACCCAGAAGAGAAACTTGGATCATCTTCAACCAGTAAAGATCTATGAAGTAAAGCAGTTTATGAAAATTGATTATTTTTCGAAGAAGAATTTAGAGCTGACAGATACGATTCGCCACAAGGGAAAGAAGGGTTCTTTACTTTGGTTACTGGATGAAACTAAGACTGCAATGGGTGGTAGACAATTAAAGCAGTGGCTGGAGCGTCCACTAATTGATCAACAGCAAATTCTTCAAAGGCAGGAAATGGTAGAGGTCTTAATGACTCAGTATTTTGAGCGTCAAGAACTGCGTGAAAAATTAACCGAAGTGTATGATTTAGAGCGTTTAGCAGGACGTGTAGCGTTTGGTAATGTCAATGCCAGAGATATGATTCAATTGAAAAAATCGTTAATGCAGGTTCCATCTATTAAACAAGTATTGTTTTCATTAGGACAAGAAGCTTCTAATACATTAGCAGAAAAAATTGACCCATGTAAACAAATAACGGATTTGTTAGAACGAGCTTTAGTTGATAATCCACCTCTCTCTGTAAAAGATGGCAACATGATTCGTGATGGCTATAATGATGAGCTTGACCGCTATCGTGATGCAAGCCGAAACGGTAAAACTTGGATAGCGCAAATGGAACGTGAGGAACGTGAAAAAACGGGAATCAAATCATTAAAAATAGGTTATAACCGTGTGTTTGGTTACTATATCGAGGTAACTAAGGCCAATCTTCATCTATTAACGGAAGGGCAATATGATCGGAAACAAACGTTAACAAATGCCGAACGATTTATTACACCGGAATTAAAAGAAAAAGAAACCTTAATATTAGAAGCAGAAGAAAAAAGCGGTGAGCTCGAATATGAGCTGTTCACACAAATTCGTGAATTTGTGAAAGAATATATTCCACAGCTACAGGCATTAGCAAAATCTGTTAGTGAGCTCGATGTTTTACAATGTTTTGCCGAAGTTAGTGAGGAACGTCATTATGTCAAACCGTCTTTCTCGACAGACCGAAAAATTTATATTAAAGACGGCCGACATCCGGTTGTTGAAAGAGTTCTCTCTTCCCAAGAATATGTCCCAAATGATTGCTATATGGACAATGAAAGAGAAATGCTGTTGATCACTGGACCGAATATGTCTGGAAAAAGCACTTATATGCGGCAAATCGCTTTAACAGCAATCCTTGCACAAATTGGCTGCTATGTCCCAGCAACGGAAGCTACACTTCCTATTTTTGATCAAGTATTTACCCGAATAGGAGCCGCTGATGATTTAATATCTGGGCAAAGTACTTTTATGGTAGAAATGTTAGAGGCTAAAAATGCGATTGTCAATGCGACCAAAAATAGCTTAATCCTTTTTGATGAAATCGGCCGTGGTACTTCTACCTATGATGGAATGGCACTAGCTCAGGCAATAATCGAATATATCCATGAAAGAATTGGAGCAAAAACTTTATTTTCAACACACTATCATGAATTAACTGTTTTAGAGAAAGAACTGTTCAAACTAAAAAATATTCATGTTAGTGCCATAGAACATAATGGTAAGGTCGTTTTCCTTCATAAAATTAAAGAAGGGGCGGCAGATAAGAGCTATGGGATCCATGTAGCAGAATTAGCTGAATTACCAAAAGAGTTGATTGGGCGCGCGAATCAGCTTTTAAATCAATTTGAACAAAAACAACAGCAAATGTTAGGTTTACCACCGACTGAAAACCATATCTCAGAAACTCTTCGGGGTACCCAATTATCATTCTTCGAAGAACATACAGAGTTGACTAAGCCACCTGTTGGGAAGGAACAAAAAGTTTTAGAACAACTAAAGAAACTAGATATTCTCGATTTAACTCCATTACAAGCCATTAATACATTGTATGAGTTGCAAAAAAAGTTAAAGAATTAAGGATAGGAGGTGGTACAAGTGGCTAAAATCTTTCAATTAGATGATGCGTTAGCGAATAAAATTGCCGCAGGTGAGGTGGTCGAACGCCCGGCTTCGGTCGTCAAAGAGTTAGTCGAAAATGCCATTGATGCCGGTAGCACGGTGATTGAAATTGAAATTGAAGAAGCGGGGCTATCGAAAATTCGCATCATTGATAATGGAGCCGGGATTGAACCAGATGATGTTTTAACAGCTTTCCAAAGACATGCAACCAGCAAGATTAAAAATGAATCTGACCTTTTTCGAATTCGAACATTAGGTTTCCGGGGAGAAGCATTGCCAAGTATCGCCTCAGTATCAAGACTTGAAATAAAGACATCGACAGGAAATGAAGCGGGAACTCGACTAGTGATTGATGGTGGAAAAATCGAGAGTCATGAAAAAGCATCCAGTCGTAAAGGGACGGACATTACAGTATCCGACCTGTTTTTTAATACACCCGCCCGGTTAAAATATATGAAAACGATTCACACAGAGTTAGGTAATATCACGGATGTCGTAAATCGAATCGCCTTGTCGCATCCGGAGATTGCATTTAAGCTCATTCATAATGATCGGAAAATATTCTCTTCAAACGGGAATGGGGATGTTAGGCAGGTTTTAGCAGCAATATATGGTATGAGTATCGTGAAAATGATGGTTCCCATCGGAGTGGAATCATTGGATTATAATATTATCGGATATGTATCACTTCCTGAGGTTACTCGTGCATCTAGAAATTATATATCAACAATGATTAATGGCCGTTATATTAAAAATTATGCTCTAGCAAGGGCCATTCAAGAAGGTTACCATACCTTACTGCCAATCGGACGCTATCCGATTGTGTATTTGAATATTGAAATGGATCCAATTTTAGTGGATGTCAATGTTCACCCTTCGAAAATGGAAGTTCGAATTAGTAAGGAACAAGAACTAAATGAAATGATTATAAATGCGATTAAGTCTTGTTTTAAATCGAAAACGTTAATTCCAACTGGGGCACCAATCATTAAGCCAGAACGACCAAAGTCAGAGCAAACCGAATTACTGTTGGAGGAAAAGCCTGTTAGAGTCGAAAGAGAATATACTTCAAACTCTTCCATTAGTAAAGAACCGATTTCTTTTGAGGTAGCTGAGACAAGGCTCATCAATGAGAAATTGGAAGATATAGAGGATGTAACAGCAGAAAGCATCAATTTTCAACAAAAAGACAATCTGGTTCCTGTAGAGGATTTCAATGTGGAAACGATTAAAGAGCGGGTACCGATGCTATTTCCTATCGGTCAAATGCACGGAACATATATTTTGGCCCAAAATGAAAAGGGATTATACATTATTGACCAGCATGCTGCCCAAGAACGAATAAAATATGAATACTTTCGTGAAAAAGTGGGGCAAGTTGCCAATGAATTACAGGATATGCTTGTTCCACTGACATTTGAATACCCATCAAATGAATATTTAAAAATTATGGAACATCGGCAGGAGCTTGAAACCGTTGGCGTTTTTGTTGAGGAATTTGGTCCAAATAGTTTTATCGTCAGGGCTCATCCACAATGGTTCCCTAAAGGAATCGAAAAGGAAATTATTGAAGAAATGATTGAGCAAGTGTTGGAAATGAAAAAGGCTGATGTAAAGAAGCTTCGGGAAGAGGCAGCTATCATGATGAGCTGTAAGGCTTCAATTAAAGCGAACCATCACCTTCGCCAGGATGAAATGGTCGCATTGATTAATGATTTGCGAAACAGCTCCGATCCATTTACCTGTCCGCACGGAAGGCCAATTATTATTCACTATTCTACTTACGAGATGGAAAAGATGTTTAAACGAGTGATGTAAAAAGGGTAGCCCATAGGGTCACCCTTTTAATATAGCTAAAATAAACATACCTTCGGACAAACATTCATAGACTTTATTAACATTATGAATACCGGAGGAAAGCTGTGGAAACGTGGATTACTGAAATAATCTCTGACTATGGTTATATTGGTGTATTTTTGATCATTGTGTTAGAAAATTTGTTCCCTCCTATACCGTCTGAGCTTGTCCTATCATTTAGTGGCTTTATGACAACAAGAACAGATTTAACAATTACGGGAATCATTTTATCGTCAACAACTGGCTCTGTTATTGGGGCAATGATTTTATTTTGGATTGGCTCTATTTTAGATGTGAAAAGGATAGAAAAAATCGTTGAACGCTGGGGAGATGTTTTACGACTGAAACAAGCGGATATTCAAAAAGCTGATGCATGGTTTGATAAATATGATGTTTGGACTGTGTTCTTTTGCCGAATGATCCCTTTACTTAGAAGTATTATTTCAATTCCGGCGGGAATGGCTAGCATGAATTTTTCGTTGTTTCTATTTCTTACTTTAATAGGGACTCTAATATGGAATACAATCCTAGTCTGTGTAGGGGCAATGCTTGGGGAGTCATGGCAGCAGATTATTGGATTTATGCAAGTTTATTCTAATATTATCTACGTTATTTTTGGGGTGGGAGGAATATGGTTTCTTTTTTACTATGTAAAGGTTATCCGAAATCGGCATCTATAAAAAAGAAAGAGAGGAGCTGCTAAGAAAAATGTTTAGCAGCTTTTTAATGTAGAATAAAAGCTTTTTCCTTCTCAAGCACCATCATAATAAAATCTTCAATGTAACCGACATAGGGAATCACTTCTTCAAGAAAATAAAAGGTAGTAGTTGCACTTAAATCATGAATGTCTTCGTTAGGAGAATATAAATATATCCGTTTATGGTGGGCAAGAGCCATACCTAGTTCAACATGAGTCCCTTTTCCACCTGGTAAAAGGACAACAAGGAAATCAGCTTCTAATACTCCAATTCTTTCTTGTTCACCAATCATTTTTAATTTTTCCAACGTATCAGCACGTTCATTTTGGGTCCAATCATATGTATGAGTAAATCCCCGTGCTTTTAACTGTCCGGCAATATATTGAACGATTTCACGATTTAGTAATCCGGAAGCGATGTAAAATTTCATTCATTCACCTACTCTTTTTCGTATACCTTTATCATATAAGGATATGAATTTACTGACAAGGAAAACTATTGGATCTAAAGAATAAAATCGGTAATCTATGGGTATAATTTTTAGATGTTCAGCTGCTTTCATATTTGTTTTTATGGTACGATGGACAAAGGAAGTTTTGATAAAAGGCAGTGTGAATCATGGATAAAAAAGAAAAATTATTAGTTTTAATTGGACCAACCGCAGTTGGTAAAACAAAACTAAGTATTGAGTTGGCTAAAAAATATCAGGCAGAAATCATTAGTGGCGATTCAATGCAGATATACAGGGGAATGGATATTGGGACCGCTAAGATCACATCAGAAGAGATGGATGGCATTGCCCACCATTTGATAGATATTAAAAACCCTGAGGAAAGTTTCTCGGTTGCTGACTTTCAGAAACTTGTTCGCGAAAAAATAACGGAAATCCACGCGCGTGGTAAGCTACCAATGATTGTTGGGGGGACTGGTCTATACATTCAATCAGTAATTTTTGACTATCAGTTTTCCGATGCTGTTTCGGATGATAAATTCCGCAGGGAATTAGAAGAAAAAGCGATCCTTAATGGTAACGAGTATATCCATCAAATGTTAAGAGAAATAGATCCGGTCAGTGCAACCCGAATACATCCCAATAATCTAAGAAGGGTCATTCGGGCTTTAGAGGTTTATCATTGCACCGGAAAAACAATGGGCGAATCCCTTGATGAGCAAGAGTCAGTTGCATTATATGATGTAGCCCTGATAGGTCTTGAGATGGAGCGCGATAAATTGTATCAACGAATTAATCTTCGAGTCGATAAGATGCTAGAAGAGGGGCTATTGCAGGAAGTAAAAAGATTTTATGAAATGGGTCTCAGAAATGTTCAATCTATCCAAGCAATTGGCTACAAAGAATTATATGACTATTTTGATGGGAAGGTAACTTTCGAGGAAGCGGTTGAAAACCTTAAACAAAATTCGCGAAGGTATGCCAAGAGGCAGTTTACATGGTTTCGTAACAAAATGGATGTGGTCTGGTTTGATTTATCTGATGAACAAACCTATTTAAAAAAATTAAACGAAATTTCTTTATTTATTGAAGGAAAGCTGGGAATTAAAGCGAATACATATAAATAGAGAGAAAAGAGGAGGATACATAAATGAATAAATCGATTAATATCCAAGATCAATATTTAAACCAACTCCGAAAAGATGGGATTAGCTGTACAGTGTTTTTGCTGAACGGCTTCCAAATTAGAGGTCAAATTAAAGGATTCGATAATTTTACTGTTTTATTTGAATCAGAGGGTAAGCAACAATTAGTATATAAACATGCGATTTCGACATTTGCTCCTCAACGAAATGTCCAATTAGATTTAGAAAATAGTGAAAAATAATAATTTTAACCGAGGGCCTACTTGTTGTAGGCCCTATTTTTTTGATTTTCACCGAAATCTTTAATGATTTAATCAGTGTCTGAATAAGTATAATAGAGTAACTTTTTTTATTTAGGCATTTGTCACAAATACACTCGCAGTAGCGTATACTGTCTGGTGAATGAGAGGTGAAAGCTTTGGACCAACCAATGCGTATGAAAAACAACGGACAGATTAGCATTGTCCTTAATTCCCATAAACGTAATATCGTTACAAAAGAATTGGAAGAATCCCCCGTTGTTCCCAAAGCCATTCCACCTGAGCATTCAGCTTTAAAGGAAATTGAAGATGAGCTCGGTCAATTGGTCGGAATGGACGAAATGAAACGAATGATTAAAGAAATTTATGCCTGGATATATGTAAATAAAAAAAGAGATGAAATGGGCTTAAAAACCGGAAAACAAGCACTCCATATGATGTTTAAAGGTAATCCGGGGACAGGAAAGACAACGGTTGCGCGATTGATTGGGAAATTGTTTCACAAAATGAACGTATTATCGAAGGGGCATTTAATTGAAGCGGAACGAGCAGATTTAGTTGGTGAATATATTGGGCATACCGCCCAAAAAACCCGGGATTTAATTAAAAAGTCAATGGGTGGGATACTGTTTATCGATGAAGCTTATTCATTAGGACGTGGAGGGGAAAAAGACTTTGGAAAGGAAGCCATTGATACGTTAGTAAAACATATGGAGGATAAGCAGCATGACTTTATCCTAATTTTAGCTGGTTATTCAAGAGAGATGGAATATTTCTTGAGTTTGAATCCAGGGCTACATTCTCGATTTCCATTAGTAATGAACTTCCCGGATTACAGTATTGAACAATTAATGGAGATTGGCGAGCGAATGCTAAAGGAGCGAGAATACACACTAAGTCATGAGGCGGAGAAAAAATTAAGGGAACACCTTTATTGGTTGAAATCAAGCCTGGGTCCCAATAGTTTTTCAAATGGACGTTATATTAGAAACGTTATTGAAAAATCTATCAGAGCCCAAGCGATGAGATTATTGATGGTTAATCACTTTGATCGTCACGATTTAATGACCATTCGCAGCAATGATTTAGTTTTTGAAGAAAATTAAAAAAAGGGGGGCAATAACCTCCCTTTTAGTTTGCGTGTGTAACGACTTCTCTTTTTTTTATTTTAGCTACTAAGAGAACTCCACCAATGACGATAATGGTTAATCCCCATTTCATAACCGGATTATGCTCGAAGAAGCTAGCCCACATCTTTTCTTCCATTATCATTTTAGAAGCAGTAAAGGCAAGAACCCCTGCTCCAAAGGTGATAATAACGGGGTAACGTTCAACTAATTTCAAAATCAAAGTACTTCCCCATACCATTATTGGAACCGAAATAATTAACCCGATTACGACTAATTCAAAGTGGCCGTGAGCTGCTCCTGCTACCCCAATTACATTATCAAGCCCCATTAATGCATCAGCAATGACAATCGTTTTAATAGCAGACCAGAAACTGTCACCAGCATTAATATTATCGTGGCCCTTGTCATCGATTAATAGTTTATAAGCAATCCAGACCAATAGCACGCCACCAACAACTAGTAATCCAGGAATCTCTAAAAGCCACACAACTGTTAGGGTTGCAATCATTCGAATTAAAATGGCTCCAATGGTACCCCAAATAATGGCTTTCTTTTGTTGAGTTTTTGGTAGTTTTCTAGCTGCTAAGCCAATGACAATTGCATTATCACCTGCTAAGACTAAATCAATGACTATAATCGAAAACAATGCTGACCAAAAAACGGGTGAAAATAAATCCATTTAAACCACTCCCCCTTGATGTTTGAATGAATGGTATTGTCTGTCTTCCATTCAATTTGAAAATAATCCCTTTACTTAGCTGAAAAAGCACAAAAAGACCTTTACCTTTTGTAAGGTAAAGGTCTCGCTAACAACTTAATCGTTGCCAACAAAGCCGGGGATAATCCCGTAATGACGACTTTGCTGTGATAAGCTACTCCCCTTTAATTAGGTTGAGAAAAAAAGAACTATGCTTTAATTTTAAAAGCTATTTGTAACAAAAGTCAAGATTTTTTTAGGCTCGCCCTAATTCGCCCTCTTTAAATGGCTATCCGGGACATCTGTTTTCTTTTTCTTTCCGAATAAGATAACACCAATCACAACTAAAGCGATGAATCCCCATTTTAGCAGTGGGTTATCCTCAAAGAATCCTTTAAGAAACTTTTCGCCGACAATCATCTTGGCAGCCGTGTAGGCTAAAACCCCTGCACCAATTGTAATAATAATGGGAAAACGGTCAACCCATTTCAGGATAAGGGTACTTCCCCAAACAACAATTGGTACAGATACTAGTAACCCGATAACGACTAGGCTAAAATCGCCATGTGAAGCACCTGCAATCGCTAATACATTATCTAAACCCATCAAGGCATCTGCAATAATAATCGTTTTGATGGCTGCCCAAAAGCTGTCTGAAGGCTTTACATCGTGACCTTTTTCGTCTACTAAGAGTTTATAAGCGATCCAAATGAGGAGCACGCCCCCGATTAATAAAAGCCCTGGAATCTTTAATAACCAAACCACCGCTAATGTAGCTAGAATCCGTATACCAATCGCTCCAACTGTTCCCCAGATTATTACCTTTTTTTGTTGGTTCTTTGGTAATGTTCTTGCGGCTAGCCCAATCACAATTGCATTATCCCCAGCAAGGACTAGGTCAATAACGATGATGGTAAGTAACGCTGATAAGTAATCAGCTGAAAAAAAATCCATTTACTCATCACTCCCTCTAAAATTTATTATTTGTATTTATATAAAATGAAATTACTCACGGAGTAATCCATGTTTTACCGCCATTTTATATTCGAGAAAACAAAAATGACCTCTACCAACAACGGTAAAGGTCATTTTAAACAGAAAAGACCCTTACCAAACGGTAAAGGTCTTGCTAACAACGGCTTGGTTGCCAACAAAGCCGAGGATAGATATCCCGAAATGACGACTTTGCTGTAAAAGCTACTCCCCTTCAATGAAGAAGTATTAATATATATAATTATTCTATATGACAAATATCTCAATAGTCAACCATTTATTTTATTCTATGTTACAAAATCCCAAATCGTGCAAATTAAAATTTTGGTTTGGGACATCATTTTGGTATGATGATGTTTATAAAGGTATGTTGGTGTAAAAGGATGGTGTTTTTGTGGAAAAGGATGACCTGGAAAAGGTAATTATAGTCGGTTGTCAAACGAATGAGGATGATATTAGATATCAATATTCAATGGACGAACTTGTTTCTTTGACCGAAACAGCACAAGGTAAGGTGCTTATGGCAGTGAGCCAAAAGAGGGAGAGAATTCATCCGGCCACTTACATTGGAAAAGGGAAAGTTGAAGAGTTAAGAGCTGCAGTTGAGGAATTGGTGCCTGATTTAGTTATATTTAATGATGAGTTATCGCCAAGCCAAAATCGGAATCTCTCAGGTGCTTTAAATGTACGCATAATCGATCGAACACAATTGATTTTAGATATCTTTGCTAGGAGAGCTCGATCTAAAGAAGGGAAGCTTCAGGTTGAACTTGCTCAACTTCAGTATTTAATGCCAAGGTTAATGGGACAAGGTATAGCTATGTCAAGGCTTGGTGGAGGGATTGGGACGAGAGGTCCCGGGGAAACAAAATTAGAGTCTGACCGTCGTCATATACGCAGGCGGATTGACGATATTAAGGTACAACTACAGGTTATTGTTCAACATCGTGATCGTTATCGTGAAAGACGGAAGAAAAACAAGGCTTTCCAATTGGCGTTAGTAGGATACACAAATGCCGGAAAATCAACCTTATTTAATCGACTTTCGGAAGCAGATTCTTTTGAGGAAAATCAATTATTTGCCACCCTAGACCCTTTAACAAGGAAATTAATTTTACCTAGTGGTTACTCAGCGTTAATTACTGATACGGTTGGATTCATTCAAGACTTACCTACAACCTTAGTGGCGGCATTTCGTTCGACATTAGAGGAAGTAAAAGAGGCAGATTTACTGCTACATGTTGTCGATATGTCTAATCAGGATTATTTCCAACAAGAAAAAACTGTTCAAAAAATATTAGAAGATCTTAATATCGGGCAAATCCCTCAAATTACAGTGTATAATAAACGTGATTTAATGCATCCGGATTTTGTCCCTAGTACAAGTACAAATTCTGTTATTATGAGTGCATTAAATGAAAAGGATAGGTTAAATCTTAAACGTAAAATTGAAGAAGTAACTATCGACTCCATGGATCCTTATCAGGTACATGTTCCTTCTACAGAGGGAAGGCTATTGGCTCAGTTAAAGAATGAAACGATTTTACGTGAATTAACATACGAAGAAAATTTAGATATGTACAAATGCAAGGGTTATGCCCCAATTGACCATCATATAAGTGGGCAATTGGCAAAATATAAAGTTTAGATTGGAGTACCAAGATGTTTCAAGATTTAAAATTCGGAGAGGATCTCAATCTGCTAGTAAAAGAAATAGAAAGTCAAATCAGCCCGATTCATCAAGAGATTGAGGAAAGAATCGAAAAAAACCAATTTCGTGTCCTAAAAAGCTTTCAAAACCATAAGGTGAGTGATTCTCATTTTATTCCATCAACCGGTTACGGATATGATGATTATGGGCGTGATACTCTTGAAAAAATCTATGGGGAAGTTTTCGGTGGTGAGGCAGGTTTAGTTAGACCACAAATCATTTCTGGAACCCACGCTATCAGCATCGCCTTATTTGGTGTATTACGTCCGGGTGATGAGCTTTTATACATAACCGGAAAACCATATGATACACTGGAGGAAATTGTAGGAATTCGAGGTAATGGAGTTGGTTCGTTAAAGGATTATGGCATTACCTATCAAAGTGTCTCTCTTACTTCGGAAGGAAGGGTCGACTATGAAAAAGTGGCCGAGCAAATCAAACCTTCTACGAAAATGATTGGGATTCAGCGTTCGAAAGGTTACGCAACACGGCCATCTTTCACAATAGAAGAAATAAAAGAAATGATTCGTTTTGTAAAAGAAATGAAACCAGATGTAGTGGTATTTGTAGATAATTGTTACGGTGAATTTGTAGAAGAATTGGAGCCATGTCATGTAGGTGCTGATTTAATTGCAGGGTCGCTGATTAAAAATCCGGGCGGTGGAATTGCTAAAACAGGTGGGTATATTGTTGGTAAAAAAGAATGGGTCGAAGCTTGTTCCTACCGATTAACTTCACCTGGTATCGGTGCTGAAGCTGGGGCCTCTTTATATAGTCTCCTTGAAATGTATCAAGGGTTCTTCCTAGCCCCCCATGTAGTTGGTCAAGCATTAAAAGGCGCGGTGTTTACCGCAGCTATTTTAGAGAAGCTGGGAATGAATTCCTATCCGAAATGGAATTCAAAACGAACGGATCTAATCCAATCAGTTCGTTTTGAGAACCGTGAAAAAATGGTCGCATTTTGCCAAGCGATTCAGTTCTCTTCCCCAGTAAATTCACACGTCACACCGTACCCAAGTTATATGCCGGGATATGAAGATGATGTGATTATGGCTGCTGGAACTTTTATACAAGGAGCTAGCATCGAATTAACGGCTGATGGTCCGATAAGACCGCCATATGAAGCGTATGTTCAAGGTGGCCTGACCTATTCTCATGTTAAAATCGCCATTTGTTTAGCTTTAAGCCGCTTATTGGAAAAAGGATTAATAACTTTGGATAATTAGTTTGCTTATTGGGGTAACAATCATATTGTTGCCCTTTTTTGTCTGGTTTTCGATTCGATGGGTAAAAGAGGAAGTGACTCAGAACTTGTTTGCGAGGAGGAGGGTTCAAACGGTAACAGAGGTATCGTCTCAGTGCCCGTTTGGCGAGGAGGAGGGTTCAA
>NZ_JBTOOE010000038.1:0-22556 GCF_054786815.1 Pseudoneobacillus rhizolycopersici
TTTTAGATATTTGGAGAGCCGTTTTGGTGTTGAGACCGGCGCTCAACGCCAATTTAAGAATTCGGTGGGTGATTTTGGCGTTGAGACTAATTGTACTGGACTTTTTAACCGTCCCCGTGTTTCATCATGGAAGTTGTGGTAAAAAGGTGCTTTCATTAATGTTTTCGGTCTTTGGTATGTTTCGTGTATGTTTATCAAACATCCAAAAAACTCCTACCAAGAAAACGATCATTCCGCTAACGCAAATGACGGCTGCACTGCCGAAAAGTGCACCTGCGCCTCCACCAATTAATGATCCTAATGGCATCGCAATCCCACTTATACTATAAGAAGCTGAGAAAACTCTCCCTAATAAATCCTTTGGAATACTTTTTTGCAAGCAAGTGTTGATTAAAATGTTGGTCACACCACCGGGTAACCAGGCTAATCCATACGTCAGGATGGTTAGCCATGTCCATGGACTAAAAACCGCCACCGCCCACATGAAACCACTTATTAAAAAGGCGACGGAATAGACTTTTCCCAACCCATACCCTTCTAATTTTAAGTAAGGAGCAAGTAATGCCCCGGAAATACTCCCGATAGCTTGTGCGGTCAACAGGAGTCCAAAAACTTGCGGACCGCCTTTTTGTTGACTAAATGCAGGTAAAACAACAAAGGTTGCTCCCCCAACTAAATTAATGACGATCACCCCAAGCAATAGTCGAGACAAGGTTTTATGAAACAAAACGCTTATACCAATCTTTAACTCACCCATATACTTTTTTACTGAAGCTGACAATGATTCAGTTTGCGATTTTTGGGTGGCACCGCTTGCTTGCTTTGGAATGCGTATCAATGAAAACAAGATTGCTCCTAGGAAAAACATAATGGAATCTACAAAATAAATCGAAACAGCCCCAATGGCGATGATCAATACCCCTGCTAGCGAGTTACAAGCCATATCAATTCCTTGATAAGCAAGAGAGAAATAAGAATTCGCTTTTGATAAATCCTTACTATCGACAAACTTTGGTAATGAAGCCATCTGGGCTGGAAATACCAACATATTTAACGTTGTTAATATTGGGGAAATAATAAGAACCATAACAATGGATAGTTCCCCCAAATAGTAGGTAGCGGGTATGATGACTAACAGGACGGCCTGAATGATTTGTGTATAGACAAGTAGGGAACGAATCGGCAGTCGATCAATAAACGGTCCCGCCAATAACTGAATAAACCTTGGAAAAATCGTGAGAAAACCAGCTAAACCGGTATAAAAGGTCGAGCCTCCTAAATCATAAACAAGCCACATGGATGCAACGGCGTAAAGACTATCACCAATATTGGTGATCACTCTGCCAAGAAACATCCATAGAAAGTTTCGGTTTAAAAATATCCCCATCCTATGTCACCCTTTACTTTTCATTCTCACGCGGCTTAATGGCATTCAATTTTACCCCAATGCTATATTCCTGACTTTCCATCCCCTCCGTCTGGGCTGATGTTTTTTCTATCCACTTGTCTAGAAATTGTTTAAACTCATTGTTCAATTCAGCATGCTGTTCCGGCGTAAGGTTGAGACGAACACTAATCATCGTTGAATGACTAGATTGGAAATCATCTCTTAAAGCCGGATCAATCGGCTCATCACTGTAGGAATTAAACCATTTTGCCTTTGCTTTGTAATATTTCTCCATAACGCCACCAAACGGTTTCTCTTCCACTAAATCAATTAATCCCCCTTCATACAACTTCCTAATGTGATAATGGACATTCCCAGGAGAGTGCCCAAGTAAGTCGGCCACCTGTTTGGACGTTTTCGGCTCCCCCGCTAATTGCCTCATTATTTTTACACGTAGTGCGTTACCAAGTAATTTTGACTGCTCCACTGATATGTCCATTGAGTTATCTTCCATTAATATCCTCCTATAAAAATAGTTCAATCTGTAAAAATAGATTATCAATCTGTAAAATTAGATTACCACAAACTTCCACATAACAAAAGCCCTTTTTTTAAATAAAGTAAATAGAATGAAAATTAATCATAGGGGAGTTCTTTAAAGAAGCTGCTGGTAAGGGGAAAAGCTCTCTCTACGACACTTTGAACACTTTTCCACGTTGTTTTGTCGTAGAGAAGCCATCTCTACGACACTTTGACCACTTTTCCACGCCGTTTTGTCGTAGAGAAGCTCTCTCTACGACAGTTTGACCACTTTTCCATGCCGTTTTGTCGTAGAGAGGCTCTCTCTACGACAGTTTGAGCACTTTTTCACGCCGTTTTGTCGTAGAGAAGCTCTCTCTACGACACTTTGACCACTTTTCCAGGTTGTTTTGTCGTAGAGAAGCCATCTCTACGACAGTTTAAACACTTTTTCACGCCGTTTTGTCGTAGAGAAGCCGTCTCTACGACACTTTGACCACTTTTCCATGCCGTTTTGTCGTAGAGAAGCCATCTCTACGACAGTTTGACCACTTTTCCACGCCGTTTTGTCGTAGAGAAGCTCTCTCTACGACAGTTTGAACACTTTTCTATGCCGTTTTGTCGTAGAGAAGCTCTCTGTACGACAGTTTGAACACTTTTCTATGCCGTTTTGTCGTAGAGAAGCTCTTTCTCTACGACAGTTTGGGCATCTTCTGTCCGTACAACCATTCTGTTCGGACTTAGTTTCGCTTTTTCCAGTCTACATAAGTTTTGCAACATGAAGTGTGCGTTTTAATATTTTTGCCATTTGTGCCCGGGTTAGGAGATTGTTAGGGTCAAATGTGTTGTCTGTTTTACCTGTCATGATATTTAAGCTGTTTAATAGATTGATATGTTCTTTAAATTCTGGGCTTATACTAGTTAGGTCCTTAAAGTTTGCTTCTTTAAATACTGGAGCCTGATAGTTCACATACGCTAGTATGCGTGCCATAAAGGCTGCCGCTTGTTGGCGTGTAATATACTTCTCCGGCTCAAAGGTGGTTGCTGTTGATCCGGTCGTAATGCCTGCTTCCAGTAAGGCTTGGACATCCTGTTCATACCATTTCCCTTTTGTATCGCTAAAGTGATTTTCATTCAAAGCCTGTAACCCGAGGGCACGGCTAATCATGACTGCAAACTGAGCCCGTGTGATCGGTTTGTTTGGTGCAAACTCATCGGTATTTTCACCTTTGATGACATGACGACTTGCTAAGTACTCAATTTCTTCTTTATTAAATGTGTTTGTAATGTCTTTAAATGTTACCGTTTCCTTTGTAACTACAAACGTTCCACCTGTTTTCGTTAAAATAACGATGTCCCCATTCACAATGGTATGTGGGACGGCTTGGTAATCACCATTAACAAGCTGAAGCACCACCGTACCGGAAGTCATTCCCTTCACTGGAATGGTTAGTTTCATATATTCTCTGCTTGCCTCCATATTTTTGGTTACACCATTTTGATTAACGGTTTCAAGCTTTAGCTGAATGACATGGTCTTGTTCTTCTACAATTTCCTCCAACCCTACGATTAATTTTTCCGTTGCACTGAAAATATCTGAAAGTAGGAGAGCTTTTGGTAGTTCAACTTTTGCCCCGGCATTATTTTTAATCGTTAAGGTTGTTCTCTTGTCTTCTTGTAGGGCTTTTCTTATCTTTGCTACATTTATTTCTGCCTGAATATTTTTTGTAGATGTTTCGATTACTAATGCATCCTCATCTGTCGATGGTTTATTTCCGCCTGTCGTTGTGTCATTCCCACTTCCTTCTGAAGAGTCAGGCTCTGTCGCACCAATATCTTTTCCTAAATTAGTCGTGTACAGCCATTCTAATGTATCGCCATCTTTTAAATGCAATTGACCTGCAAACACCTTTGGAAAAACCCCATTCACACGGTACATCCACCCGCTTCCAGGGCCATGGTCTAATTCCTCTAGACCATTAATGCCCATTATATATACGCTGCCATTGAATGGGCGAGAAGTGATATTTTTCTTGCCAATTGCTTTGACAAGGACAGAGTAAGCTGTATCGTTTTCTTCGATCACAACCGTTTTGGCATACATGCTAGCACCATTAAGACCGGTAACTTTTACATTCGCTTGCGGTACAGGCTGAGTAGCCGTACTTTGGAATAGAACAGGAATGGTTTCAACGCTTTTATTTCCTTGCGAGTTGACCGCAGTTATTTCTAAATAATTTACCCCTTTATGAACGATCGCTTTATATGTGTTTTCAGTAGAATAAACAGTAATATCATTTAATGTCACAGTTGGGGTTAGTTCGCCGTCGATATTATCAAAAGCTGTAACCGATACACTTAATAAAGGTTGATCATTTTTTAATTCTAGTTCTGCAATATCAATAAAAGGCTTAGTGTCTTTATTTATTTCTGGTAGTGGGTCAATGATTTTAGCAGATTCATTGAACATCGATGCCTTCGTATATAAATCGGCTAAAGCACCAAATGCAGCTTCAGTTGACTTTAATTCATCAAATTCATACTCAGGTTCAAACTCATCCCCAAACTTAAATCCACCATTTTTAATTTGTTGTGTAAGTAGAGCTTCTACCATTGTCCTGCCGTTCTTTTTCCACTTGGCATCGTATGGATTTTCCCCTACAGCCACTAATCCTTGAATGATGGTCCCAATCGCGAACGGATTATTCGTATAGCCACCATAGTTAAAACCGGCATCTTCATTTTGCTGCGACTTTAAGAAATTTAAAATGGATGTAATTTGTTGATTCACTCCAGCTATATCACGGTGCTTCGAAAGGGCAATTAAGGCAAGTGCCCGTAATTCAGGTTCCTTATAGGATCCTTCCAAAATTGGTCCGTTTAAGCCCTTTAACAAATCTCTAATCGCTAATTCTACTTGATAGGGTTCTTGAATTAAATCTAAGGCAATTATCGACCAGGCTTGCGTCGCTACGGATGCTTTGTCAAAATTGGCAAACATCGTAAAATGGCCATCGGCATCTTGAGAGTTGACGAGTGGTGTGACTAAATCAACGACTGGCCCTTTGTATGTTTTGAATTGCTTTGGATTTTCACTAGTTGCTACTGCTTGTAATATATTTTTCGCATAATACAGAGCGTATTTTTCATCATGATGACCGTATTCCCGTAAATGCCCGATGGAGCGCATTTGAAGCTGACTAAGCTCAGGATTGTTGATAACTCTGCTATAGGCCAATGCTGAAATATAATCGAATTGTCCCTTATTTTCTAAATACTGCTTCATGCGATCTACTGCTTGGACAACATGCGTTTGAATGGATTCTGGATTCCGGGCAACCTGAATTTCTAACGCTTTAGCATTCATTCCTTCTGCTTGTGCCAATAGGATGTATGATCCTGGTTTGTTGAAACGTACAACTGAACCATTGACGATGGCATCTGGACCTTCAACCGTCCATGTAATCGTAGCATCCGTTACTTCTTCGCCTTCACTATCATTCACAGTAGCCGATAGTTGGATATCTTTATCCGTTACCGCTTCATCGATAGGATTAATTTTAAGGCTAAATACTTTTTGGTAGTCGATGACGTCGATGATTTTTTCCGCCGAAACTCCTTTTGCTTCTGCTCGAATGTGTAAGGAACCCACTTCGGTGGCGGTGAACGTTCCAGTCGAAGGCTCTCCGTTAACCGTCCAGTTCATGTCTGTGTCGATTTCATTTCCATTTTGGTCAAGCAATCGTCCTGTTAAAGCAAATGGAACATTTACCTTTACTTTCTCTGGTAATTCCAATTTAATCGTTGTCGGCATGTTACTATTCTTTTGTTTTAATAGAGAATAAGCATTTTTATTCGTCAGGAGATAGCTTAGTGCATTCAGCCCGATACCTGTCGATTCAGATTGTAAGCCTGATAGATTGGGAATCATCCCATTCGTAATATAGGCATTATTGTATTGATTTTGTAATACAATGTTTGCTAAACCGTAGATATCAAAGTCTCCTAAGTCAGTTTGCTGCTTTAGACTTAAATAATTTAAGACGGCGACTGCATTTCGCTCTGCATCCTTGTTAAACTTGCCCTCACTATAGTTGGATTGATAGAAGGCAACTATTTTTTCCTCCGCTTCCAAAAATAGTGCTGAGTTTTCTGTAGTTACCAAGCGTTCATTATTAATAAGCGTTATGGCTTGTAAAACTTTTGCCGTTCTCGAGACATCAGGCGATCCTAATGTTTGGATGTACATTAAGCCATCTTTTTCTACTAACTCGGCTAGTAATGCTGATGTGACTTTGTCAGCCGGGATTTCATCGAGAATAAATTGCGCTAAAAAAATATGAGCTGCATGCTCTGCGGCAATACTACTTACATTTGCCAATTGCTTGTGCAAATCTCCCACATAATCTGTCCCATTATATGTATAGGGATCTAAGCCGGCTGCTTTTAACGATAGAACATTTCTTGCAGCATTAAAGGCATCCTGACTTGTTGAAGTAGAGGAACCATTTACATGATATAGATTAATGATTTTAACTAGATTCGCTGACTCATACCCAAATGTTTTTAATGCGACTGCATCTTCAAAAGAGCTCAACTTAGTTTGTTTTGTTAAATGACCAATTCCCTTTTCAATCTTTGGTAACATTGGACTTAACTGTGCATCATCCATAACAGTGAACGAAAGGACTTTTCTTACGCTTTCATAACCTTCTACTGTTACCGTTACCGCTGCTTGACCAGACTGTTTCGAAACGAGCTCATTTTTCTCATTTACTTCTAGCACGGCTGGATTAGAAGATTGTAAGTGAAACCTAGCATTCCGCGGTGTTTGGTACTGATCCTTTGCAATTAAGAGTGGTTTAAATATGGTTCCCTTGACTAAATAAGGCAGGGTGACATTTGTTGCTTCAATCGTTTTCGGGGAGAAATCAAAATCAAGATTCTTAAATTGCTCTCTGGCATCCTGAATCATGGATTTTCTCTTTACTAATGACGTTAACCCGATTAAGCTCCAGTGCGAATTAGCTAAAGTTTCATTGCTCTGCCCTGTTACCTCGCCCGCTTTCAAGCGATTAAAAAACGCATAGCTATCACTTGTATGAATTAAGTTGCTGTATGCTTCCAAAACGGAAATATACTGGTCGTCTTTGATTTTAATATGCCATTTTTCATTTAATGGGTCTTCACCAAGGGCGTATAAATTATCTACATATAATCCTAATCCTTGAGTGAAATAGGTACCGCTTTCTTTATAATGCGTCAATAGCTCTTCTCGTAGCGCTTCTGCTTCTTCACTTTCATAATTGGCAAGTGCACTGACTGTTAATCCCAGCAGCAAACCATTTGTTGCACTTTTGATATCCGGAAGCACTGTTTTCAAATGATGGAGCGCCGTTTCTCGATTATAATTAGCACCGATAAATTCCAAGGCAAAAAGTGCATTTACAAAAGGATCTGCCTTACGGTCATTATTGTAGGAGCTCGGCTCCGAAAATGAAAAATAACCTTCACCCGTTTGAGAGTTACTTAACTTGCTTGCAAAATTGTTCCCTTCATAAGCAAAAGGGTTGGACTGTGTTACCGCTAACAGCATAACGGCATTACTATAATTCGAAAGGGTTTCCCCCAAAATGCTTGGCCTTGCCTTAGCTTTTAATAGATTTCTATCGACTTGGCCCGTTTGCCATAAGGATAAAATTCGTTCATACGTCAAAGAAGTCACAAATTCCGCATTACTCCATAGAATCCCGCTCTTGGCTTGCCATTGTTCAGCTAATGGATCGTCTATGGAAAGCGATAGCGGCCCTTGCTCACTTGGTACCACACTCTCAACTTCCTCTGCCATCGTAGCTGGTGACAATAGCGAAAATGTTAAAATCCATGCAATCGTTACCTTTAGCCACTTTTTGTAAATTCCCATCCACCTAAACCTCCTTTTTCTGATAGTGAATTTCCTAGCTCATAAACTCCCTCAACAACAAAAAACGGTGTTTCTCCAAATAGAGAAACACCGTTAACAGTAGAAAAAAAGGTAAAATAAACATACCTATCCGTCTATTGCCGTAAGTTCTCCTAGCTTCCGAGGGGAGTTGATACGATGAAATAAAGGCAGGTATCCTGGCTCGTGCATCCCTTTTCAGAACCTTCCCATCTACTAGAAGAAGCATTTTCTTCACTCGACAGTGGTATTACTCTGTGGTCATCTGCACTTACAGTTGCGGAAACAGCTTCGGCTTTTTACCGAATTCCCTATTAAGCTCATTTCTGAGCACCATTATTCTGCAATTCTTATTCACTTCTCATAGAGTGTAGCATAATAATCGCCAGATGGGGAGAACGACTTTCAAAAAATTCTAATTTGTAGACGAAACACGGGGACGTTTCTGATATTTCATTTAGTGAAACATCAGAAACGTCCCCGTGTTTCACTTGAAAGGTCGAGGGTTCTTCTTAATAGTAGACAGAAGATGATTTGCGTGCCAGATAGCTGGAAAGGAGTATTTTTCGTTTGAACTGGTTTCATTTAAAACAACTTCAGATAGGGCTTTACCATTATTCCAATTTCGAAAGGATGACTCTAATAGGAAAACATTTTGTACCCAGGCTTCTATACTTTCTTTGGTTAATGATCCCGTTTTGCTCCACTCGTCCATGATATGAAACAGATTTTGAATATCGGCACTCACTCTATGCAATGTTTTTAATAGGAGTTCTCCTTCCTGAAGCTGTGCCTTGCTTTTTTGGGATACAGGATTATATTTCAAGCTTAATTCAGCTTTCCCAATCATTTTTTCAACTTCAAACAACTTCTTGTGTAATAGCTTAAACTCTGAATGGAAATAGTTTTGTTGAGGTGCCCCTGCTTCAAGCCATACTGCCAAAGAATTCAGCTTATTTGCTAATTGATCCGGTAATGCTACCACTTTTGCAATGGCTCTCTTTGTGAAATTTGGGGGAGGGAAGATTAAATAAAGCAACAACGCTACTGCTACGCCAATAATGGAATCTCGAATTCGATCTAGCCCATATCCATGCAGCTTATGTTCAAATTCAAGAACAAGCACGACACTTATCGCAATTTGATGAAGACTTGTGGCATTGGCCCCTAAAAGAAGCGGAAAGATAAGACTGACCAGCATAATAAAAGCAATTGACCAGCCGTTTGCATGTAGAGAAGAAGCAAGAATGGAGACGGATGTTACTCCAATGATCGTGCCTATTATTCTTGCTATCCCAAATCTGATGGATTTAATAAGTGTTGCTTGTAAACAGAGAATGAGTGAAATTGGACCTAAATAAGGATATTTGGAACCAAATAAAATGGCTAATTCCCATGAAATCGCTGATCCGATGACCATTTTGAGAATAAGGCTCACTTTTTCCGGTATTGTTAGTTTAATGGTATTCACATACTAACCTCCTGATAAAAACATCAGTGATTAGTTTGTTTTTTACTACCATTATTTATTCACGACCCACAGCGACGGTTCTGATGTTTCGTTCAGTGAAACACCAGATCCGGCCCCTTGTTTCACATATTTCGATCCATCATTGCTGGGATGTTGATTTCTTTTACACAGGTTGCTTTTGATAGCTTTGTAATTGTCTTTGCTAGTAGGACAATATCCTGTAATGGAATGCATGTGCCTTGATAGCGAGTTATGGCCTTTTCAATTCCTTCTTCATACGGGATTCCTGTACCTAGGCTTCCTGGATTCATGCAGGTGACTGCGATTCCATACTCTCTTAAACTCTCTCGCAGCGCATAGGCAACCCCGCGAATACCAAATTTAGAAGCCACATACGCCGGTTGCTTGCTAACATTATTTTCAAGGCCATCCGTTGAACCAATTAAAATTACTTTGGCATTGGTAGATTTTTTGAGATTTGGTATCAATTTTTGCAAACATAGAATGGCAGATGTCGTATTGACCTGGATGATATTAGCAATCTCTTCGGGATTATCCTTTTCAAAATCATAGTGGGACTGCCAGCCGTCCGTTTCCCATATTCCGGCATTATAAATTAGTACGTCAATTGGCATATCCTTCACGGACTTCGCTATCTGTTGGCTAGCAGATTTTAACGATAAATCTGCCTCAATCCAAATTCGTTGGACGCCATCATTCAGTGCTAAGCTATCTGGACGACTCCTCGAAATCATCCAAACGGTGTCCCCATCCTCAGGCAATCCTCTTACAAATGCATCTCCTAATCCTCTACTAGCTCCTAGAATCATATAATTCATGATATTTCCCTCCTTATTCACAATCCCTTTAAAACTACTATTATTCACAGCGATTTGGTAAAATGTTTGAGAGACCTTTGTCTTCTTCGTAAACCTTATTGAGATGGGAGTAAATCTAACTTGAATAACCTCACGCTATATAAAAATTACCGACAAGTTGGTATAGACTTAAATACTGAACTAATTCAACAGGTAGACGTACAGGTTTTTGTAAAAGCGGCAAGCCTCCTTGAATTATTTGAAAAAGGAAATGTTGTCATTAAACAAAGACAGCAAAGTGACTATCTCTATGACTTTGTTCTACACGAGAATCTTAATAATGAATACACTATGGTTGAAAAATATAAAGCGAGCTATACGAATGAGGATGAGTTAAAGACAAGGGTATTGGATGCCTTTCTGTCTTCCTACACTTCCTTATTTAAAATCGTATCGGTTACACCAGAAACCAGTACACTTGAGCTTGAAGATTTATTGAATCCTGATCGGGAAAATCTTTTCGTTACCGACCTGAATTTTAGTAAAAAAGCAAAACCTAACCTACTTCTTTTTACTAGAATCCTTCCGTTCAATGATCTATTCATGCTTTCTGGCTCAAGTTTTATATTCAAAGAAGAACACGAAACCTTTATTCTTACAAGATACAAGAAACTAGTAAAAAAAGTTCCATTAGAAAGCGAATCCGCCAAACGCTTCGTCGCCTTCTATCAGCTCAACCAGACAGACGGCCTTATCTCTATTAAGAAATAATGGGTCAGGGGGACTAGGCTTAAAACGACAGAAGTGAACAGCACTATGTGCTGTTCGCTTTTTTGGTGTTTGGGCTTATGTGAATTAACACCTTGTTCGGACAAGGATTTGCTTTTTGGGCCTTGGGCTGTCCGAATCTCTACCCTATTCGGACTCGGTTTTGCTTTTTGGGCCTTGGGCTGTCCGAATCTCTACCCTATTCGGACTCGGATTTGCTTTTCGGAGCTTGGGCTGTCCGATTTGATACCCTATTCGGACTCGGTTTTGCTTTTTGGGTCTTCTCCTGTCCGAACTACTATCCAATTCCATTCGCTAGCCGTTCTGTTTTTCCTTTAACTCTTTTAATGAGTAGAAAGTGCCCCGCCATTGGATGCCGCCTTTGATGTAGGTTAAGGCAACTGCTCGTATAGTTGAGTAAAGGGAAAATGGTTGTTGTGATTGGGTACACAGCTAGTTTCCACAGAGAATAGCTGGTCATTTTTACAATTGTTACTCCATAAAGGGCTAGAAATAGGATTAAGAAAAGGGCACTCAAGAGCTGAACCGTAGTGTCGGTCGAAAATAGTGTGAAAATGGGTAAAAAATGAGTGACTACAATCGAGGTAATCGCAAACACCGTGACAGCCAAGGAATAGTGCAAACCGGCAAAGGTATTTTTTTCTAGACCTTTAATGGCCTCCTTTAAAGAGGGATACCATTCCACCCATAGCTGATGAACTCCCGATAGAAAACGTTGCTTATAGCCCTGTTGTTTAATCGTTTGCCCTAGCTTCAAATCATCATCGGGACGATTTTTAATCGCTTCATGGGTTCCGATACTTTCATAAACATTCTTTTTTAAAAGATTAAAGGCACCGATTCCCATTCCACCTTTTCTTGAATGGTCGTGGTTTGCAGTCCAAGGCCGTTTGAATACACTAAAGCCATAAAGAAAATAGCTGATAAAGGCTTGAAGCCAGAATCCTTTTGCCTGTAAATCAGGGGCAATGGTCAGATGATCGACATTTTGTGCCTTCATATAGGTGAGAGCCTTACTAATGGTGTTCGTTTGGAATACAATGTCGGCATCGGAAAATAAAAGAAACGGCCCGGAAGCAGCTTGATACCCTTTATAAAGGGCATGGTTCTTCCCAAGCCACCCACTTGGCAATGATTCGATATGTATAGGAATGATTCGATCGTGTTGCTTAGCTAACATGTCAATGATCAAGCCTGTTGCATCTGAGGAACGATCATTGACCACGATCAATTCTAGCTCCTTATGTGTCTGGTTCAGTAGTGATAGAAGAGTCGCTTCAACTGACTTTTCCTCATTCCTTGCGGCTATAATAACCGAAACCTTTTCATCATTTGCTAAAGGTTCGATAGCAGATAATGGCTGAACGGCTTGAATTCCTCTCCATGTATCAAGAAATATGATGATCCCGACGATGATCATGATACTTAATACCAGAATCATGATTATTCCCTCCCATAAATGAAACCGAGTTCTTTGACTGTATTTTACCACAAAAAAATCGGTCAATTCTTGTGGTTTAAGAGGACAGATTCCTTGTACCAACTCCAATTGAGTATCGATTCTTTATTATTAATGAAATGGGAAAGAGGGATAGGACTGCCTATCCCTCTTTCTCTATTCTAAATAGCTCTCAAACCACTGGTCAATCTCTTTGAGTATTTGCTCGCGATGTGTACCTAAGCCATGATTCCCACCAGGATAAGAAATAAATTTATATTCCTTATTGTACTCCTTTAGTTTAGCAGCTAAATTTTCTGCCTGTTTAACAGAAACATGCGAATCCGCGTCGCCGTGTAATATTAAAAGTGGAACATTTAGTTCATCCGCCCAATAAACAGCTGATCTTTTCATATATTCTCCGCTATCTTTGATAGGATTCCCAACTAGTGGTTCAAGAACTTGACTCTGCATATCGGCTCGATCGTAATAGACTTTAAATAAATCCGATACACCGCCTACAACAGCAGCTGCTTTAAGATTCATTCCATGCTTGACGGCTAAGTAAGTCATCATCCCCCCACGCGAAGCACCTAGCATGACCATATTATTTGAATCTGCGTAAGGAAGTTCCTCCGCTACCTTTTCAAGATTTAATACATCGTTGACATCCCCTCCTCCGAATTCATCCTTTCCTTCTGAAAAAACACTACCACGATATTGTGATGCTAATACGACATATCCTTTTTGGGCCCACGTCATTAACGCTTCCAATTTATCTTCATATATAGCACCATAATCACGGTTTCCACCCCTATTAAAAATGAAAACAGGTGCTTTTCCTTCTGGTATTTCTGCCGGTTTTATGATGTATCCATCCACTTTTAATCCATCACTAAGATAGGACAGCTCAAACACCTCTACCCCGATAAAAGCATCATTCACTACCTGAACCTGTGAAACAATAATACCCTTTTCCTGCGTCTTCACTTCTTTCGTACAAGCTGATAGTAATAGAAGCATCATAATAAAATAAAACCAATTCTTTTTCAAAAGAGTCACTCCCAGAATCATGAAATTAATATTTTTTAAATATTAACACAATTTTTGTATGATTCCTGAGCGTGCTTAATTTGTTAGAAAAAACTAACAATCTCACTTACAAAAAAATGGGAACGTGGGTACAGCTCCACGTGCCCACGTCCCATCAAGCACTACTTAGTCAGCCAGTGGCCTAACTTTTTCAATTAAGAGGTTTGTAAACTTCTCATTTTCCTCAATTAAAGCCATGTGCGCTGAATTTTCAAACCAGATATACTCTTTATATGGCGCTTCGACAAAGTTAAAGTATTCTTCTGCTACTTCAAAGGTGGTGAGATAATCATGGCGGCCAATGAAAAAGAAAATAGGCACTTTCCATTCTGGAACTCTTTCAAAGAAATTAATCGTTAACAGTTCTCCCCATAGGGCATCGTTAGAAAATTTCCTTCCAGGCAGGTATTTTGTGAAAATATCGAAAAAGGTATATTCCGTACAATTCATTAGTTCCTTGAGGACCATTTTTACCAATGGGCCTTGGGAGGAATGATTGCGCACATAGCCACCATAGGTAGCTAGCCATTTTCTCTGTATGTCCAAGGCTTTTCCCGAAAAAGGTGGTTGGCCAAGCTTCTCTAATTCCTTCAGGGCTTTTCCGTTTTGTGTTTCTCTTGCCTTTTGCATCACATACTCATAGGAAATCCGTTCGCTTTTGTTCATGTTCGCAATCTGCCCTAGTCCAATATAGGCATGAAACCGTTCAGGATATCGTTGGACGGCTAGCGTACCAATTACACTTCCCCAAGAGGAAGCAACCAAAAATAGTTTCTTTTGATTGAATCGCTCGCACAATGCGTCTGCAATGAAGCCAATATCTCTGACAAAATGTTCAATGGTCATTTCGCTTTCCGGAATATCCTTCGAATACGAGAGGCCCGCCCCACGCTGATCCCAATTCACTACAATAAAGTGTTCCTCGAGATGGGACATATACGTGCGCGCAAAGGAAATCGCTGCGATTCCAGGCCCACCGTGGATATAAAGAAGAATTGGATTTTTTACGTTTTGCCCTCTGATTAATAAAAATTGAGTCAAGCCGCCAATATCCATGCTTTCTAAACTAGCTATCCCATTGTCTTTTCCGATTATTTTTGGTGTAGTTCTTTTTATCAAGAATATCCTCCCCCTCATATGCTAAATATTCTCTGAAAAATAAAATATTCCTCTTGACTGGGATATTGCCTTACTAGATTTAATTTTTTAACGTATAAATACATGATAACTACATATCCTACTCCTATTTAGGGGGTGATGGAATGGCAAATAAAAACCAAGACAAAAATGTTAGTGAAGGTGTTAAAAATGTGGCCGGCAACGCCTTTCATGCCATGCATGCTGGGTTAGAAGCTACCGAAAATGCTGCAATGAATGCTGTAGATGCAACTGCCGATGCAATTGACAAATTAACAGACGATACTAATGATAATCGCCGATAAAAGGTGGTTGGAACGCCCATTCGAGGCGTTTTTTCTTTATCAGTCTAAAGGAGGCAGGGAATGGGGATATGTGAGCTTTGTGGGCGTGAAAATGTGGAAACCACCATCCATCACCTATTACCAAAAGAAATGGGCGGAACTTTCGGCGAAACGGCTGCACTTTGCATTCCTTGTCATAAACAAATTCATGCGCTTTATACTAATGAGGAAATTGCCGCTCGACTTACCACCCTCGACCATTTACAAAAAGATGAACAATTATCCCGTTTTCTAAAGTGGATTCGCAAACAACCTCCTACGAAATTAATGAAAATCAGAAAGTCAAATAAACGGAAACGAAAGTGATCTCATGGTTTTTCCTACTAAGTAGAGTAGGATTCGAATAGCCACTTGATTTGGACTCGGGTTGGTTTTTTTAGTCCTGGCCTGTCTGAATAGCCTCATGATTCGGACTCGGGGTGGCTTTTTTGACCTTGTGCTGTCCGAATAGCCGCCTTTTTCGGACTCGGATTGGCTCTTTTGACCTTCCGCTGTCCGAATAGCCGCCTTTTTCGGACTCGGATTGGCTCTTTTGACCTTGTGCTGTCCGAATAGCCGCCTTATTCGGACTCGGATTGGCTTTTTTACCCTGGTCCTGTCCGAATAGCCGCCTTATTCGGACTCGGATTGGCTCTTTTAGCCTGGTCCTGTCCGAATTGCCGCCTTATTCGGACTCGGATTGGCTCTTTTAGCCTGGTCCTGTCCGAATAGCCCCGGATTCGGACTCGGGTTAGCGTTTTTGGCCTGGTCCTGTCCGAATAGCCACCGGATTCGGACTCTGGTTGGAGTTTTTGACCTTCTGCTGTCCGAACTTCCATCCAGTTCGGACTAATTGCACTTTTTTCATCTTTCTCTGTTCAAATCACCTCCCGATTCCTCTCACATACCTTCTGTTCAACGATTTGCCATAATGTTTTTACGGAATTGTGAAGGTTTCTAATACCCCCACATTGTTTAATCGATTTCTTGTATATTAATAGTGTAATCATTCATTAAACCAAAATGATCCTTTGAGAGGAAGTTGATTCATATGTTAGTGAACTTTTTAAGAAATAATAAGATTGCGGCGGCCCTATTTACATTACTTCGAATTTATTTAGGTTATGCCTGGTTAAATGCAGGGATTCATAAGTTAACTGGTGGGTTTGATGCGAGTGGATTTTTAAAAGGGGCGGTGGCCAATCCGGTGGCAGGTCCAGACGGAATTGTCTACGGAGGCTGGGTACATTTCCTTGAAAGCTTCGCGATTCCTAATGCTGATCTGTTCAATGTACTAATTCCTGTAGGCGAAACTTTAGTTGGTATTGGTTTAATTCTTGGATGCTTAACTTCTGCGGCTACTTTCTTCGCGGTAGTGATGAACTTCAGTTTCTTGTTATCAGGTACTGTATCTCATAACCCAACTGACATCCTGATGGGTGTACTGATTATGGTTGGTGGTTATAATGCTGGTGTCTTTGGACTTGACCGTTATGTCATTCCATTTTTCAAAAAGAGATTTGGTAAAGAGATGAAAACTAATAAAATAGCCTCTTAATAGTCTTGGCAAGTACAACAATTGGATATGAAACAGTGAAGCAGGGTTCAAGGCTAATGAACCCTGCTTTTCTTGAACAGCTTGTGAGAGCGCTAGGACTGTTCTGAAAGGTAACTCGATAACCGTCTCCGCGTTTCATACATTTATATTCTCCCCTGAGGGAATGCTCATATTGTAAATATTTTTAGGGGGAGTTTGAGGATGGAAATTGCTATTATGGGTGCTGGGCTCTCCGGTTTAGCTTGTGCGATTACCCTTGAAAAACATGGAATCAGACCAACGATCTTTGAAAAACGGAGCAAAGTAGGAGACAGGTTTGTTAATGGTGAGGTTTTGCTTTCGATTTTCAGTCGCCCTGTTCATGATTGCATTGCTTCCTTGTCGGATGACTATGGAATCTATCTTAAGCCAACATCCAATATTCAACGAATGGAGCTTTTTTCAAAAAATGAAACGGCCATCATTAAGGGGCATCTTGGGTTCACCAATATTCGCGGCAGGGAACAGGATTCATTTGAAACACAGCTGAAACAGCAAATAAAATCACCCATTCATTTCAACTCTGAGAAAACATATGAAAAATTACTCCATGAATTTACTCATGTCGTAATGGCAACTGGAGACGGAGCTTATGCAAAAGAGGCGAATAACTACAGAGAAGATTTATCCGTGTCGATAAAAGGGGCAACTGTTGAGGGTTCATTTGACCGATATACAGTGATGGCTTGGCTGAACTACGACCTTGCCCCATATGGTTATGTTTTTCTTATTCCTTTTTCAGAAAAAGAAGCCAATATCTCGATAGCCATTCCTGACCTTCCGGAAAACGCTGATGTCAATATTAGTGAGCTATGGGATCAATTTTACCCAATGGCACAGTCACAGTTAAACCAAGATTTACGGATAACGGATCAATTTCAAATTACTCAGTACTCCATCGGAATTTGCCAATCATCACGTATTGGTAATACCTTTTTTGTGGGCAATTGTTTTGGTACAATGATGCCATTTATGGGATTTGGCCAGTATGCCGCGATTTTAAGCGGAGTTTACGCTGCTTATGATTTATGTGGTTTAGGCAAGTATGAGGAATTAATGGAACCACTTCGAAAAAGCTATGAAAATGCTCTTGTCCTTAGAAGAACGATGGAACAACTAACCAATGAGGGAATCGACCGGATCATCCGTTCACTCCAAGGTCCATTGGGGGAAAAGTTGTTCACGGTCAAAACCATTAACCCATTAAAAGTAGCTAGCTATTTCCTAAGACCGTATATCAAAATAAAAAAAGGAATGACCTCCTAGCATCACCAAATTTGCGGTCATGCCATGCCGGATTCGTCCAGTTGAAACAATTATTGGACGTTTCGGCTTTCGGATCAGCCGCTTCGTTTATTTTCTCTTTAGGTAAATAGCCATTGATATATATATACTGAAAAGGATGACAAGAAATAAGGGCGTTGGGAATGGATTCATCCTGCACAACCTCCTATTTTAGTTCGGCTAGGGATGGATGAAAAAAACATAATAGTATGATGATAATAGGAATGGATACGACTAAAGCTTTCAAAGGATGACGAAAATGAAGTCGAATGAGTGTAAAAGTAATGAGATTAAACAAAGTTGACCACCACAGATTCCAGCCATTTTCATGGACAAATAACCCCTTTTTCTCAAACAACCACTCAATCAACGAAAAATAAGCCACCCATACTCCTAAATAAATGAACTTTTTTCTTCTTTCTTTCGGAAAATACTGAAGATAAATCATCAACACAACAGGTACAATGAAAAAAGTAAACACGAGTTCAATGAACGTATGATTTAACCAGGGTATCGTAACTGCTTTATATTCCCATAAAGTGTGTTCATAGAAAAGAAAATTATAAAGCATGTTACAAATGATAAAATATTGGATTGTCGGATAAAACTCCCTCCACCGTTTCCAATCAACAAATACCTTTGCAAAAACCACGTACACGGCCACAACTAACAACAAATACATTCGCATTCCTCACTAGATTAAAATGAAAACAAAAATACCATAAAACATAGTTTGCCCCAAAAAACAGAAACCTAAAAAGTGACCATAATAATTTAGAGAAATTTATGTTCTGATAAGGTTTATAACTCCCTGTTCAAATATTTGCCATAATGCTTTTACGAAATTGTGAAGGTTTCTAATATCCCCACATTGTTTAATCAATTTCTTGTATATTGATAGTGTAATCATTCATTATTCAAAAATATCCTTTGAGAGGAAGTTGATTCATATGTTAATTAACTTTTTAAGAAATAATAAAATGGCAGCGGCTCTTTTTACATTACTTCGAATTTATTTGGGCTATGCATGGTTAAATGCCGGGATTCATAAGTTAACTGGTGGGTTTGATGCAAGTGGATTTTTAAAAGGTGCAGTGGCCAATCCAGTGGCAGGTCCAGATGGAATTGTCTACGGTGGCTGGGTACATTTCCTAGAAAGCTTTGCAATTCCAAACGCTGATCTGTTCAATGTGCTAATTCCTGTAGGCGAAACTTTAGTCGGTTTAGGTTTAATTCTTGGATGCTTAACTTCTGCTGCCGCTTTCTTCGGGGTAGTCATGAACTTCAGTTTCTTGTTATCTGGTACTGTATCTCATAACCCAACTGACATCCTGATGGGCGTTCTAATCATGGTTGGTGGCTACAACGCTGGAGTCTTCGGACTTGACCGTTATGTCGTTCCATTTTTCAAAAAGAGATTTGGCAAAGAGAAAAGTAACAAAATAGCCGCTTAGTGTATTCCATAACAGGGCAACAATAGAATAAGAAAGAGTGAAGCAGGGTTCATGTCATAATGAGCCCTGCTTTTCTCTTTCACCTAGGCATTCTTCAATCGCAACATGATTTCCTCCTAAGTTTCTTTTGTGCTGGTAAAAGAAACACGAGAATGTCCCGGCGTTTCATTTACATCCAAACTGAGAACTGATCTGCTGGGATGGGTTTGCTGAAGTAATATCCTTGAACGTAATCGCAGTTTAATGATTTTAGCAGTTGTAGTTGTTGTTCGGTTTCTACTCCTTCAGCGACGACTTTCAGGCCTAAACCTTTGGCCATTAAAATTATCGATTGAACAATGAAGGAATCTTCATTGTTTTCTTGAATGTCTTTGATAAAGGAACGGTCGATTTTCAGGCAATCCGCCTTAAATTTCTTCAAATATCCAATGGAAGAATAACCTTTCCCAAAATCATCGATGGAGATGGCCATTCCTAATTCCCTTAATAATTGAATCGTAGATACGCCTAATCCTTCGTTTTTAATTAAAGAGTCCTCGGTAATTTCTATCTCGATTAAGCTTGGCGAAATGGAATACTTCCCTAATTGCTTCTTTATTTTTTGGACTAAATCTGCCTTCATCAATGTTCTTGCTGAAATGTTAACTGATACAGGCACGAGGCGGCGGCCTTCTCGTTTCCATTCATTCAATTGCTTACAAGCTTGTTCCATTACCCATTCGGTCATTTCATGAATTACGCCTGTTTCTTCTGCTAACGGAATGAATTCTCCGGGCGAAACAATCCCCCATTTCGTGTGGTTCCAACGAATTAATGCCTCCGCCCCTACAATTTCACCCGTTGCTAAATTAATTTTTGGTTGATAATGGAGAATGAATTCTTTTCTCATAATGGCTTTTCTTAAATCATTTTCGAAAATATATCGCTTATATGGCTCCGTATTTAACGACTTCGTAAACAGCTGGACATTATTTTTCCCAAGCTCCTTGGCGCGGTATAACGCGGCATCAGAATTCATTTTTAAATTTTTCAGCGTATCACCATCATCTGGAAAAATACTAATCCCTACGCTAGTTGTAATATGTAATTCATACCCCTCGATGAGAAATGGCTTTTCGATTTCACGAACCACCTTCTTACCAAATTCAAGAGGCTCTAAGTTTTCGATATCCTCCATAATAATCGCAAATTCATCTCCACCAAGGCGAAAAATGAAACCCTTATCGGCAAGCGAGGATAGCCTTTTCGACACTTCACGTAAAAGGGTATCCCCGACATCATGACCTAATGTATCATTAACAAATTTGAAACGATCCAAATCTAAGTAAAATAAAGCAAATTTATCTTGGTTCGTCTGACTTTTACTCGCCAGCTTCATGAGCATTCCATCAAACATTCTCCGGTTTGGTAGCTCAGTTAAATAATCGTGATAGGCAAAAAAATTAATTTCCTCTTCACTTCGTTTTCGTTCCGTAATATCTTGGATTATTCCATCAATCCGTATTAATTTCCCTTTAGTATTTTTAATTGGAAATACTTTACTTTCAATCCATACAATCTCTTCATTCTTATTGATAATCCGGTATTGTTGTACTTGCATGTCTCCCCGTGTAAGATCCATATTTCGCTCGAGATAATAGCTCCGATCATCCTGATGAATGATTTTTAGCCATTCTATTTTTCCCGAGAGAAAATCGTCTAATTTATATCCTGTGAGTCTACCAACCGCTGGTGAAACAAAGAGAAATTGTTTTGTTCTAAAATCCTTTGACCAAATTCCTACATCAATATTTTGGGCTATGTTTTGAAATTTTTCTTCACTTTCTTTTAGTTGGCTAACAGCCCTAATTTGGTCGGAAATGTCATAAAGGATTCCAATAATCCGAGCGACTTTCCCACGATGATCACGTTTGGCCACTGCCCTTACATGCACCGTAATAATAGAGGTATCTCTTTTTTGGATACGGTATTCAATGTCGATTTTTTCACCAGTTCGTATGGCTCGCTGAAACTGGTTGTCGACCCGCTCCCGATCTTCCGGACTAATCATCAATAGAAGGCTTTCGTATGTTACGGCTATTTCTACTTTTTCCTTTATTCCTAAAATCGAAAACAATGAATCCGAGCAATAGACTAGATTGGTTTCCACATCGTAATCCCAACTTCCAAGCTTCGCAACCTCTTGAGCTAAATTTAAACTTTTCGTTATTTTTAACAATTCAGCCTCTTTTTGTTTTTGTATCGTTAGATTTCTCGCAAATGCGAAGATGCCGATTATTTTTCCATTCATATTCATTGGAATATTGGTAATATCTAATTGGATGATGTGCCCATTTTTATGAATGACTTCACACTGATATTGTTGTTCTTCTCCCTTTAAAGCAAGATTAAAGTGATTTAAAACTTCTTCTTGATATGAATCTTTTATTAAATGATGAAAGGTACCCGTTAACTCCTCTCGACTATATCCGATAAACTCTTTGACTTTATCATTGATTTGAATAAAATAGCCCTCACAATCCAGAATAAATACAACATCTGGGTAATGTTTAAACAAATAGGAATAAAAATCGGGTTGTATATCGGAAAATGAAATTTGTGGTTGGCTGGTTCTTTTACCAGCTCCGTCTCGTATTTTTTTGTGTTTCCCCACCATTTTAGCCCCCCCCTATACACAAGTACCCGTTATCGACTACTTTGAATTCTCTTATCCCTGTTCTGTTCTATAAATGCGCGGGAACATCTTCTTATGAATACTATTTCCAGTGAACTTCCATCTTATTTCAGAATACGACCGATTTGGACAATGTATTGTCCCTAGTTTCGCTCAGGGCCTTCACCGTTCACTTTTTTGGGAAATCCACATAGACTATCGTAATCAATACCTAAGGATGTCTGATGATGAGAATGATAAGACCAACAGAAACACACATACAACCTATTATTGGCCAAGCTTGGACAGGAAGACATGTTATTTTGCTTTATTGTACGATAGACAATCAGTTTTCAAACTTGTATAAAAGCTTTCATGCACCTATTGAACCGCCTCGCTCAAATTGTGCAGAAACATTATCACAGCTACTTAGCATCGGATACAAGCTCCATGCTGTCACCCCCATTTCTTCCAACATCATTCAATACTTTTTAGTCCTTTAACTTAAAGGAGTGAAGCCTAAAGGAATTGTTGGGATAGCTCCCGAGATTGCTGAATAGCATACGAATCGGACTTGATTTGGATTTTGGGACCTGTGCTGTCCGAATAGCCGCCTTATTCGGACTCGGGGTGGCTTTTTTAGCCTGGTCCTG
>NZ_JBTOOE010000039.1:0-15645 GCF_054786815.1 Pseudoneobacillus rhizolycopersici
AGGATCAAACTCTCCAATAAAGAGTTGATAAAAGCTCAAAAAGTTAATCTGGCTTTGTTTTCTTTTTTTAAAAAAGAAGTTTTGTTAATGTTTGGTTGTTTAGTTTTCAAAGAACAAACTGTCACCTCTAGGCGACTTTATTAATATAACATCTATCGTTTTTTGTGTCAACAACTTTTTAAAGTTAATTAGACAACTAAGTTGCGACAACTTTTATATAGTAACACCTTAACAATAAAGGTGTCAATAACTTTTAAAAATAAAAAAAGAACTGATTCGATTGTTTCGAATCAGTCTTAACTAGATGATCCACAATTGGATTACCACAAGTGCTGCTAATCCTGGAACTCCTAATAAACCAGAGATAGCTGATGTTACTAGATTAATCGGCACTTGGAGTCCAAATTGGTTTCCCACTGCATTAAGAAAGAACAATAGTAACGCGCCAATTAAAATTTTGATCACCCCTTGACCTAAAAATCGTAAAGGTTTGATTGGGGTGCCAATAAGCAACAAAAGTAAAATTAGCACAGCAATAATCGATATGACTACAATAGGCTCCAAATAAATCCCCTCTGTTTCAGTCTTTTTTAATATCCTATGTACAAGCTAATAAAAAAAGACCATAAGGAATATTACCTCAACAAAGATAGTTGGCGTTTTTTCGCTTCCTTTAGCAGAAAGAAATATTTGGCTTCAATAAGTTTTAATTCCATCATAACTTCATTTGATGGATCTAGGCATTTCTCTAGTAAGTTTTTTTGATATTGGCGATGCTGCTTCAAAGTTTCTAACTGTATAAGCAGCTTCTCGTCATATTCCTTGCGTAGCCAACCCTTTTTCCGAAAAAACATCGATAATTCCTCCGGTAACTCATGATTATTTCTTATTATACTTCTCTACGACCTTCTAATGCTTTGGATAAAGTGACTTCGTCGGCGTATTCCAAGTCTCCCCCTACTGGTAATCCGTGGGCAATTCGGGTTACTTTTATACCCGACGGCTTTAATAGACGCGAAATATACATCGCTGTTGCCTCGCCCTCTATATTGGGGTTTGTAGCCAAAATGACCTCTGCAACAGTTTCGTCTTCCTGCAGCCTTTTTAATAAGTTTGGAACATTAATATCCTCGGGTCCAATCCCATCCATTGGTGAAATGGCACCGTGAAGGACATGATAAAGTCCGTTATACTCTCTCATTTTCTCCATCGCAATCACATCTTTTGGGTCTTGAAGAACACAAATAGTTGTTCGATCTCTTCGCTGATCTTCACATATATAGCACGGATCTTGGTCGGTAATATGACCGCAAACGGAGCAATAGGATAAATTTCTTTTTGCATTCACGAGTGCCTTGGCAAAATCAAGGACGGTATCTTCCTTCATATTTAACACAAAAAAGGCCAGTCGAGCGGCCGTTTTTGGACCGATTCCTGGCAGTTTCATAAAGCTATCGATAAGCTTTGATATCGGTTCAGGATAGTGCATGATGATTCCCCCTTAGAACATCCCTGGGAGATTCATACCCTTTGTAAACTGTCCCATTGTATTGTTTGATAATTCTTCTGCCTTTTTTAAAGCATCATTTGTAGCAGCTAAAACTAAATCTTGTAGCATTTCGACATCATCTGGGTCAACCGCTTCTGGTTTAATAACAACATCTAGTACCTCCTTATGACCGGAAATAACAACCGTTACCATTCCGCCTCCTGCAGTACCTTCAATTCTCTCTTCTCCTAGCTTAACTTGAGCTTCTTCCATTTTCTTTTGCATTTTTTGCATTTGCTTCATCATATTTTGCATATTTCCCATTCCACGCATCATTGTCCATTCCTCCAATTTATTCTTTTATTTCAATTAATTCTGCACCGAAAAGTTTTTTTGCTTCGGCAATAATTGGGTCTTCCAGTTGCGGATCCTGCTTATGTTCCTCACCATGCTGTTGTTCCTGAATAAAATTTTCCCGAATGGATAGCCATTGTTCTTCAGGGACACCGATGATACTAACCGATTTATTAACCATTTCACTGATGAATGTTGCTAAGGTTTCAATAAATTGACCATTTTCCATTGCCATTTGACAATGGATTTCATATTTAAATTTGATAATCACGGTGTCATTTGAAGCAGCCGCTGGCTCAGCTCCACTTAATAAAGCAGCTTGGGAGCGCATTTGATTTTGATTGAGTTTGGCTATGAGTTGCCCCCAAACTCCCTTTATTAGTTGTAAATATTGTTTAGTGGCATGCTTTAACACTTCGTTAATCCTGCCAACCGGTGCTTGGAAACCTTTTCTAGCAGTACGCTGCTGTTTTGGTTGCGCATGAGCCCCCGAGACAGCCTCTTGCTTAATGGCTACCCCATTTTGTTTTAAATGTTCAATTTCGCTCTCTAGTTTTTTAATTTTTGTTAGGAGTTGTTCCATTTCTACCGAAGAAGAAGGATGGCCAGAGCTCGCCGTGTTAATTTGCGTTAGTTTTACAATCGTGACCTCAAGGAACACTCGTGGTTGGTTAGTCCAGCGCATTTCCTGTTGCGTTTTATTAAGAATTTCAATGAACTGGTATATCTGTTCCGGTGAAATTTGATTCGCTAATACTTGAAAATCTTCATCGAGCATGACTCGCTCGTACGTCTCTTCGAGGTTCGGCGCTGTTTTATATAATAGCATATCTCGGTAATAAAGGATAAAGTCTTCAACAAATCGAACCGGGTCTTTTCCTTGGGATAACACTTGGGTAACAATATCTAATGCAGATGCGACGTTTTTATCCAGTATCGAAGAGGCCAATTGATTGAATAAACCTTGCGAAACTGAACCGGTTACAGTAAGGGCATCTTCGCTTGTAACCTGATCATCGCTAAACGAAATCGCTTGATCCAATAAACTTAAAGCGTCGCGCATGCCACCTTCAGCCGCTCTTGCAATGATATGTAATGCCTTTTCCTCATAACGAACATTCGTTTCGTCAACGATTAACTTCATTCTTCTAACAATGTCGTACGGGGTAATCCGTTTAAAATCAAAGCGTTGACATCTGGAAATAATCGTTAACGGGATTTTATGCGGTTCTGTTGTGGCTAAAATAAACATGACATGCTTCGGTGGTTCTTCCAGTGTTTTTAAAAGGGCATTGAAGGCCCCAATGGAAAGCATATGCACTTCATCGACGATATAAACCTTATATTTCACCACATTGGGCGCATATTTCACTTTATCACGAATATCGCGGATTTCTTCGACACCATTATTGGAAGCAGCATCGATCTCAATCACATCCGGAATCGACCCATCTGTAATTCCTAAACAAGCTGGACATTCATTACAAGGCTCACTTATTGGTGCTCTTTCACAATTGACCGCTTTTGCTAAAATTTTCGCTGCACTCGTTTTCCCGGTCCCTCTTGGACCTGAAAAGAGATAGGCATGGGAGATTTTTTGCTGAACAAGGGCGTTCTGCAATGTCTTCGTTACATGCTCTTGCCCGACAACATCAATAAAACTTTGAGGACGCCATACTCGATATAAAGCTTGATAACTCATGACATTGTTGCCCTCCCTCTTGATTTTTTCTATTCTTCATTATTATACCTTATCCGATTTCCTTTTTAAAATAAAAACAAAAAACTCATCCCGCTAAAGAGATGAGTTTTGTTTATGGGTTTAAATGCCGTGCACCTTCCGTCGACGCGTCTCCATAGGCGTTACTCAAGCAGTTAGCTCGACCCAGGCGACCCCGCGGCACATGAGAGTGTCCACTTAATGCTGCTTCCTTCCGGACCTGACATGGTTCATGAATTCCCATTGCGCAGGACCCGGGTGTCAACACCACTTACTTGAGGCAGCCCTACAGAGAACGGGCCTAAGGAAGGGATTCGGCCTCGCTAGAGCGGATTGCGAGTACAGGGCACCGCTACCTCCCCGCTTAGCACGGCAAAGTTGAAACCATATTTAGTTGTGTCGTAATTGACACATTCAAAGTATAATCTGTTCAGCAAAAAAATGCAATGTTTTAACGCCTGTTAATTCCTTCAAGATTATCCAATTGAGATTGGTCCGCTTGTTTAGCTAACTTTTTCTGTTCACGGATTTTTTTAAAAAAGTTAGATAGCAACGAGCCGCACTCTTCTTCTAAAACACCTGCGGTTATCTCACTATTATGGTTAAAACGGTCATCTTGGAGAAGATTCATTAGCGTACCGGCACAACCTGCTTTTGGATCCTTTGCTCCGTAAATCACCCGCTTTATTCGCGAAAGGATAATGGCACCTGAACACATAGGACATGGTTCTAGTGTCACGTAAAGCTCAGCATTTTCTAAGCGCCAAGAACCGGTTTCCTTGCATGCTTTTTCAATCGCTAAGCTTTCCGCATGGGCAAGGGCATTTTGTTCGGTTTCGCGCAAATTATGGGCTCTGGCAATAATTTTACCATCTAAAACAATGACTGCACCAATCGGAACCTCATCAATCTCTTCTGCCTTCTTCGCTTCCTCAATCGCTTCTCTCATATAATCTACATCTGTTAACTGCATCACTCTAAACCCCTCTAGAAGTTTCTATGTTAAACATATCGTTTCTCCACGAAAATAGCAAAGTCAGGAATGTATTTTCCAATAAATATCATGATAATTCTTTTTGCCTCATAAAATGGTTATAACGTTTAGTAGTGAGGAGGACCAAGAGATGCAAATTCACGTCATAGAAAGCGGGCAGTCGCTTACAGGAATTGCGCAAGCTTATGGGACAACAGTCAATGATATTGTTGAAGCAAACGAACTGCCAAATCCAAATGATTTGGTGGACGGCCAGGCGCTGGTTATTCCGATTGTGGGAAGCTTTTATTGGGTAAAGCAAGGGGATACATTATGGTCTATATCCCGTCGTTATGGGGTATCTTACCAGGAGCTAGCAAGGATTAATCGCGTTCCAGCGAATCAACCTTTACAGGCGGGATTCCGATTGTATATCCCACCACGTCCTAAAAGCCAAAGAGAGTTTAATGGTTATGTCGAACCGAGAGGAAACACGGTTGCTCCAGCGTTGGAAAATGCCGCTCGGGAGGCAGGTCCATATTTAACCTATTTAGCTCCGTTCAGTTTTCAAGCGTTGCGTGATGGGGGATTAAAAGAACCGCTGCTCAATGAGTTTCCAGCGATTGCCCGAGCGAATCGTAATGTGCTAATGATGGTTATCACTAATCAGGAAAATGATCAGTTTAATGATGAGCTTGGTAAAATTCTTTTAAATGATATGACGATTCAAAACCGTTTTTTAAATAATATTGTCACGACAGCTAAAAAATATGGCTTCCGTGATATTCATTTTGATTTTGAATTTTTGCGCCCTGCCGACCGTGAAGCGTACAATCAATTTTTACGCAAAGCGAAAGCTCGCTTTAACCAAGAAGGCTGGCTTTTATCAACGGCATTAGCCCCGAAAACTAGCGCCACCCAGCAAGGGCTATGGTATGAGGCCCACGACTATAAAGCTCACGGAGAAATTGTTGATTTTGTCGTAATTATGACGTACGAGTGGGGGTATAGCGGCGGCCCAGCAATGGCGGTTTCACCGATTGGTCCAGTTCGCCAGGTGCTCGAATATGCGATAACGGAGATGCCGGCTAATAAAATAATGATGGGGCAAAATTTATACGGTTATGATTGGACGTTGCCGTTTGTACAGGGTACGGTTGCTAGAGCAGTCAGTCCGCAGCAGGCGATTTCATTAGCGGCAACGAATAATGTTCCGATTCAATATGACCAAAAAGCACAAGCACCGTTTTTCCATTACACTGCACAAGACGGCAAACGCCATGAAGTATGGTTTGAAGATGCTCGGTCCATTCAAGCAAAGTTTGATTTAATAAAGGAATTAGGATTACGTGGAATGAGCTATTGGAAACTTGGGCTTGCGTTCCCGCAAAACTGGCTGTTAATCCAGGAAAATTTTAATGTAGTAAAACGATAATCTTTTTTAGCCAGAGGCCTTCATGCTTTCTGGCTATTTTTTATCTCCAAAAATTCCTTCCCATTTCCATTTCATAATGTGTTAAAATAAATTTTGCGCCTAAACAAAATCTAACAACAATAGACAATAGATGACAAATTTCTACTAGATCCGTTTGTAGAAAAGGTAAGCTGGAGAAGGAGGACATGCGATGGAAGGAATACCTTTTATTACGGTTGAGGGGCCGATTGGGATTGGAAAAACCTCTCTCGCCAAGGCAATCTCGAACCACTTCCACTTTGCATTATTAAAAGAAATCGTGGATGAAAATCCATTTTTAGGGAAATTTTATGAAAATATTGAAGAGTGGAGCTTCCAAACAGAAATGTTCTTTCTCTGCAATCGATTCAAACAATTAGGTGATATTAATACTCACTACTTAAGCCAAGACATCCCAGTCGTGGCTGATTATCATATTTTTAAAAATCTTATCTTTGCTCAACGGACCTTAAGTGGCGAAGAATATCGGAAGTACTTTAAAATCTATCAAATTTTAACAGAAGACATGCCGAAACCAAATGTGATAATTTATTTAAATGCGAGTCTTGATACCCTTTTAAAACGCATTGCCATGCGTGGACGGGAGTTCGAAAAAAATATTAGTCCTTTATATTTAGAGCAATTGTCAATTGATTACGAAAATGCAATTTCGAACTTTGAAAAGGAGCATCCTGAAGTGCCTGTATTACGGTATAACGGAGATGAAATTGATTTTGTGAAAAATGAAGAGGACTTGCAACTAATCTTGGGACAATTAACAACATCATTAAAAAAAGGAGTCTACGATCATGAATCTACGAAATAAATATGGGATTCCCCAAAATGCTGTCATCACTATTGCAGGGACAGTTGGTGTTGGTAAATCAACCATGACAAATGCATTAGCGAAAGCCCTTGGTTTCCGTACCTCTTTTGAAAAAGTCGATTCTAATCCTTATTTAGATAAATTTTATGCTGATTTTGAGCGCTGGAGCTTCCATCTACAAATCTATTTCCTAGCTGAACGCTTTAAGGAGCAAAAGCGCATCTTTGAATATGGCGGGGGATTTGTGCAAGATCGTTCTATCTATGAGGACACAGGGATTTTTGCACGAATGCATTTTGAGAAGGGCACCATGTCAATGGTTGATTATGACACCTATACTAGCCTTTTTGACGCCATGGTGATGACCCCTTATTTCCCTCACCCGGACTTATTAATCTATCTTGAAGGGTCATTGGATGATGTTTTAAACCGTATTAAAGAAAGAGGACGCCCAATGGAGCAGCAAACTCCTGTTTCTTATTGGGAGGAAATGCATAAGCGTTATGAAGACTGGATTAACAACTTCAGTGCTTGCCCAGTACTTCGTCTCAATATTAATGATTACGATATCGTCCAAAACGAAGAATCAATCGAACCCATTATTGAACGCATTTCACACTTTATCCACCAAGCACAACTACTAAAAAGATAATAGAAAAAGTCGCCAATATACGGCGACTTTTTTACTTTAACGCATTAAAGCTCGTAATAAAAAAAAACCCGCTACATTTCTGTAACGGGTTTTTGTATCTCCATTTATGCGCTATGGTAATACAATTTAAAGTTGATGGCGGAGGAAGAGGGATTCGAACCCCCGCGCGGTTTAACCCGCCTGTCGGTTTTCAAGACCGATCCCTTCAGCCGGACTTGGGTATTCCTCCGTATCGACAAGAGATAATATATCATAGATAATTCTCCCTTGTCAACATACTTATTAATATTTTTTATTCTGGTTTCATTACTTCATGTTTTCCCATATAAGGTCGTAAAACTTCTGGAATCACAACACTACCATCTTCCTGTTGATAGTTTTCCAAAATCGCTGCAACTGTACGGCCTATCGCCAATCCAGAACCATTTAACGTATGAACATGCTCAGGCTTTCCTTTTGGATCACGGCGGAAACGAATATTCGCACGACGCGCCTGGAATGCTTCAAAATTTGAACAAGAAGAAATTTCACGGTACATATTATAGCTTGGAATCCAAACCTCAATATCGTATTTCTTCGCAGCTGTAAACCCTAAATCACCGGTACACATGCTTAACACTCGGTAAGGAAGACCTAAAAGCTGTAATACCTTCTCCGCGTTCCCAGTTAACTTCTCAAGCTCTTCGTAAGAATCCTCTGGTTTCACAAACTTCACAAGCTCTACTTTATTAAACTGATGCTGACGAATTAAACCACGAGTATCACGTCCGGCAGACCCTGCCTCAGAGCGGAAACAAGCACTGAATGCCGCATATTTAACTGGTAATTCCTCACCTGATAGGATCTCATCACGGTGTAAATTGGTTACAGGAACTTCTGCAGTTGGAATTAAGAAATAATCTTCACTCTCAATTCTAAATGCATCCTCTTCAAACTTTGGCAACTGACCAGTACCCGTCATACTTGCACGATTAACGATATAAGGCGGCAATACTTCTTTATAGCCATGCTCATCTACATGCAGATCCAACATGAAATTGATTAATGCCCGCTCTAAACGTGCGCCTAAGCCTTTGTAAAAAACAAACCGGCTACCGGTTACTTTTCCGGCACGTTCAAAATCTAGGATTCCAAGGTTTTCAGCAATATCCCAATGTGGCTTCGGCTCAAAACCGAAATCACGAATCTCGCCCCATTTGCGCGCTTCTACATTATCGTCTTCAGTTTCCCCAATTGGCACACTTTCATGAGGGATATTAGGAATATTTAGTAAAAGATTTTCTAGCTGCTCCTCATAAACCTTTAATTCATCATCAATTACCTTAATTCGGTCGCCGACCTCACGCATTTCGGTAATCAAATGATCCGCATCTTGCTTGTCACGTTTTAAAGCTGCTACTTGTGCAGATACTTCATTCCGTTTGCTCTTTAATTGCTCACTTTGTACAATCAATTCTCTCCGTCTTGTGTCAAGTTCTTCAAATTTCCCTAAATCGCTTAAATCTTCGCCTCGATGCTGGAGCTTGGCTTTTACACCTTCTAGATCCGCTCTTAATACTTTAATGTCTAACATGATAGTCTCCTCCTGTAATCAATTTTTGGCAAATAAAAAAACTCCCATCCCTTCATACAAAGGGACGAGAGTTTACCCGCGTTGCCACCCTAATTGAAGGCTATTGATAAGCCTTCCACTTAGATTCATAACGGCTTTGACACCGAAAGTATCTACTTGCCTTAGCGTTCAATACTTCACTCGAGGATGGATTCCTAAGCTCTATTCACTGGTTTGCACCTTCCACCAGCTCTCTTTAGAACGAAATCTTAGTACTAATTCCTCTCAACGTTTTCCAAAATATTAGATTGTTAATTAATTTACTATAATTATGAGCAATTTGCAACTATAATATGCTGATTATTTTACTAACGATTCCTTTACCATATTAATAAAATATGCCGTCATCCGATGGTCATCGGTTAGCTCTGGATGGAAGGAGCAACCCAAAAACTGCCCTTCTCTTGCCGCTACAATTCGACCGTCAAATTTTGCTAACACCTCTACATTTTCACCGGCTTCCACAATATGTGGACCACGGATAAAGACAGCGGCAAAATCATCTCCAACACCAGCAATATCTAAGTCAGCTTCAAAACTTTCGCGTTGACGGCCAAATGAATTACGCTCAACCGTTACATCCATCACGCCAATATGTGGCGCATCATAGCCAACAAGCCTTTTCGCTAATAGAATCAATCCAGCACAGGTGCCGAACATCGGTTTCCCTGAAGCGGCAAAATCCTTTAATTCACTCATAAAATCATACTTATCAATTAACCTTCTCATTGTCGTACTTTCGCCGCCAGGAAGGATTAAACCATCTACTTCCTTCAGCTGCTCTTTTAATTTTATGACAATAGCTTCGGCACCACAGGATTCCACAGCACGGACATGCTCACGAACGGCTCCTTGCAATGCTAATACTCCTATTTTCACCATATAAAATACTCCTTACCAACCGCGATCCTGCATACGAGCGCTAGGTGCAAGTGTATGAATTTCAATCCCTTTCATTGCAATACCAAGATTTTTTGAAATCTCAGCGATTAATTTATAGTCTTGATAATGAGTGGTTGCTTCCACAATTGCTCGTGCAAAACGAGCTGGATTGTCTGATTTAAAAATACCAGAACCGACAAACACGCCATCTGCCCCTAATTCCATCATTAATGCAGCATCCGCAGGAGTCGCAACCCCACCTGCAGCAAAGTTAACAACCGGCAAGCGGCCTAAACGTTTAATTTCAAGAAGAATTTCATAAGGAGCACCTAAAACCTTAGCTTCCGTCATTAGCTCATCTTCATTCATGGAAACGACTTTACGCACTTGGGCATTTACCTTGCGCATATGTCTAACAGCTTCAACGATGTTACCTGTTCCCGGTTCACCCTTCGTACGAAGCATGGAAGCACCTTCCCCAATACGACGAGCTGCTTCACCAAGGTCACGACAGCCACAAACAAATGGAACAGTAAACGCATTTTTATTTAAATGGAACTCTTCATCCGCCGGGGTTAATACTTCACTTTCATCTATGTAGTCAACGCCCATTGCTTCTAAAACACGAGCTTCAACAATATGACCAATACGCGCCTTCGCCATAACTGGAATTGAAACCGCATTCATTACCTCTTCCATAATTCGCGGGTCAGCCATTCTGGCTACTCCACCTGCTGCACGAATATCAGAAGGAACACGCTCTAATGCCATTACCGCAACCGCACCAGCTTCTTCCGCAATTTTTGCCTGTTCAGCATTGACAACGTCCATAATGACGCCACCCTTTTGCATTTCTGCCATCCCTCGTTTTACACGATCCGTACCTGTTTTCATCTGTTTTGCCCCCTTTTATTTTAACCTTTTACAGATTTCTGTAAAAAACTCAAAAAATATAAGTCATTTACTCGGAATTATTCATATCCCTAAAGGTAAATAAACAATAAAAAAAGCCTCGTGTCAAGACACGAGACTTTAATTACGATTAAAATAATGACGCAGCACTTCTCCATAAATCACCGAAAAAACCGCCAATCGCACGCATCATTAAAACAAACCAATTAGATTTTTCCACAGTTTCAGCTGCAATAAGATCTACCTTCAAAGCATCCTTGGAATCATCTGTTAAGAATGAAACCTTCTTATCGCCCTTCTTTTCAATAGTAACATAACCAACGACATCGCCCTTTTTCACTGGAGCCGTTAATTCCCCGTTCTTATTAAGCTTCTTTTTATTTAAGACAACAACAGGCTGATATTGATCCTTTTCACCATTTAGAATAATCATATTAATTGGGTCTTTTGTATATAAATTAACCTTTTTAGCTTTCCCCTTAATGACAGGTAAAGATGTGTTACCTTTAATTTTTGTATGAGCAGGTAGTACTTCTTCTTTTACATAGTTGCTAAATGCATAATCAAACATTTTTCGGGTTTCATCAAATCTTGCTTTATAATTACCTTGACCTTTGGCATTTTTCGCATTCATGACAACAGTAATAAATCGTTTACCATCACGGCTTGCCGTACCTGTAAAACAATAACCCGCAAAGTCTGTTGTACCTGTTTTTAGTCCGTCAGCACCCTCGTATTGGAATACTAAACCTGGAAGCATCCAGTTCCAGTTATCCATCTTAATTTTATCATCAGTGCCTTCGCGGAAAACTTTTTTTGTAATACTTGCCGTGTCTAAAACCTCAGGAAAGCTTTTTAACAGATTATACGCTAACTTAACGGTAGCCCGTGCAGACATGACATTTTCTTCCTCGGGTCCTGTCCCTTCAGGATGATTTCCCTTTAAATCGACATTATTCAATCCAGAGGAATTCACAAACTTATAATTTTCTAGTCCAAGTTCTGCTGCTTTTTCATTCATCATCTTTACAAAATTCGTTTCCGATCCGGCAATCATTTCAGCAATCGCAATGGTTGCCCCATTGGCCGAATATATGACCATTGCTTCATATAATTCACGAAGATTATACTTGCCATCTCGGCGAAGTGGCACATTCGATAGGGAGCGGTCTTGGGAAACCTGCCATACATATTCCGAAACAGAATATTCCTGTTCCCATTTAACCCGACCTTCCTTAATCGCCTCAAGCAATAAATACTCGGTCATCATTTTTGTCATACTGGCGATACCAAGTACCGTATCAGCATTCTTTTCATATAACACCCGACCAGTAGAAGCCTCTACTAAAATAGCCGCATCGGCATTAATATTTAGTTGCGCCTCCGCTTTCACAAAACTGGTTGGTTGAAAAATTCCTATTATCATAATGAAAGCCAGTAAAATGGCTATGTATTTTTTCTTAAAGACTCTCTCCACGTTGTTGCCCTCCCTCTATGAATTTTACACTTTTACTATTTTAACATATGTATCGGGTAAAAGGTAGGACAGATAGACCCAAAAAAGCAGGGAGAATCTCCCTGCCTTCTTTTATGATTGATAAGAATAGTTTGGTGCTTCCTTCGTAATTTGCACATCATGTGGATGGCTTTCGCGTAATCCAGCTCCCGTCATTCTGACGAATTGAGCATTTTCTCTTAATTCCTGTAAGTTCTTTGTCCCACAGTAGCCCATTCCTGAACGAACTCCACCTACTAACTGATAAATCGTATCAGCTAAAGGCCCTTTAAAAGCAACACGACCTTCAATTCCTTCTGGAACAAACTTTTTATTATCCTCTTGGAAGTAACGGTCTTTTGAGCCTTTTTCCATCGCGCCAACAGATCCCATACCACGATATACTTTAAACTGTCTCCCTTGGAAAATCTCCGTTTCTCCTGGACTTTCCGTAACACCTGCAAGTAAACTACCAAGCATAACCACATGGCCACCAGCTGCCAGTGCTTTAACGATATCACCTGAATATTTAATCCCGCCATCTGCAATAATCGTTTTACCATGTTTCTTGGCTTCAGTTGCACAATCATAAACTGCCGTAATTTGTGGGACACCTACCCCGGCTACGACACGAGTCGTACAGATTGACCCCGGCCCAATCCCAACCTTAATAATATCAGCGCCCGCTTCAATCAAGTCTCTTGTTGCCTCGGCCGTTGCTACATTACCTGCGATTATGGTTAAGGTAGGATATGCTTCGCGAATCATCTTCACAGTATCCAACACACCTTTTGAATGACCATGAGCGGTATCAACAACGATGACATCTACTTGTGCCTTTACAAGTTTCTCTACCCGTTTCATCGTATCTGTTGTTACACCAACAGCAGCACCAACTAACAAGCGTCCAAGTGAATCTTTTGCAGAATGTGGGAATTCAATTACTTTCTCGATATCCTTAATCGTAATTAATCCTTTTAGAACACCCTCATCATCTACTAATGGGAGTTTTTCTATTTTATGTTTTTGGAGAATTTTTTCAGCTTCCTGTAGACTTGTTCCAACAGGTGCTGTAATTAAATTTTCTTTTGTCATAACATCGGAGATTTGAATGGAATAGTCTTGGATGAAACGTAAATCACGGTTTGTTAAAATGCCAATTAGCTTTAGTTCCTCATTGTTATTCACAATAGGTACGCCAGAAATTCGGTATTTCCCCATTAAATGCTCAGCATCAAACACCTGATGTTCAGGGGTTAAGAAAAATGGATCAGTAATAACGCCGCTTTCTGAACGTTTTACTTTATCAACCTGATCAGCTTGAGCTTCAATGGACATGTTTTTATGAATAACCCCCAGACCGCCTTGTCTTGCCATTGCAATCGCCATCTCAGCCTCTGTTACAGTATCCATTCCAGCGCTAATAAATGGGATGTTTAATTTAAGACCTTCTGCTAATTCAACACGGAGGTCGACATCTCTTGGAAGAACTTCAGACTTTGCCGGAATTAATAGTACATCATCAAATGTAAAACCCTCTTTAACAAACTTATTTTCCCACATTGACCTTTCCTCCTCCACATTTTCAAAAAATATTATTAGTAGGTTATCAATTGGACAAAATACTGTCAAGGAAACAACAATATGTTAGATTATTCAAATTATTAGAGGAGAAAAAGCCCATGTACACAACCTATAAAGACTGGAATAATTATTCAATCTTTTTCTCAGCTGAACACTCCCAACAAATGTTAAAAAGAAGCTATGAAAAATTAAAGATTGACGGAGCAGAGCAGAAAAGCTTTGAAAATTGCTATCCATTTATCTATTATCTCGAGCATGCGAAAACTTATTACAGCCAAGCAGAACAATCTCCTCTTTTAATTCAACCAATCTTAATGTTTTACGGATTTGTTCATTTGATAAAAGCATGCATATTAACAATCCAACCAACGTACCCGGAAAATACATCCGTTTTAGCACACGGAGTTTCTACGAGAAAACGTAAAAAACAACAATACACCTTCTTTCAGGATGAGGTTAAAATCCAAAAAAACGGGCTTTTTCCTTTTATGGCTGAAAAAATGTTTCACATGAAACATTTAGAAGGAGAAAAGGCAAGTATGGAAGAGTTATTACAGTTAATTCCTGAATTAGGAGAACTTTTTCTCCACTTTGATGGTGCTACTCTTTTTATGGAGACAGTGAGAAGGGAAGATTATTATACATTTTCTAATAAAATATTGGACCATTACCATATGACATTGGGCCGTTTTCAGGAGTATTATCAATCAAAATCAGCAGTCAGTAGCCAATTTATTGATGTAATCAATGGGGAAATCAAGATGAAACTAGAGGTAATTACGGGGATAGACCCAGCACCGTTACGTTACGATTTTGGGGGAGGTAAATTCTTTCTTCCCCTACGGAAGAGTGAAATCCAACATTATCCGGAAATTCTAATCCATTATTTACTCCTTTATAACCTAAGTATGATTGCCCGTTACGAAACGGAATGGTGGAGTGAATTAGTTAAGATGATGCCAAATAAAGATTACCCGTTTATATGTAGTTTCCTAAAAATCGCTTTAAATAAAGGGCCGTTTTTAATTTATCAGTATTTGAGTGGTCGGTTAAAGTAAAAAACCAAACACCTATGGGGGTGGTGTTTGGTTTTTGTGTTACCAATCTTTTGTTACGGCTAAGATCATATCGATTTCAATTTCTTTCATATTATAAAAATGGTCATCCTCGTTATTAGTCGAGGTGGCCTCCAGTAATTGATCAATGTCGAATTTAATTAATTCCATGATTTGATTAAACCTCCTCTATGGTTGTTTATACCCAAATTTTTGGAAATAAAACGTGTATTTAATAGAGGTTACGCTGGGTTGGATTGGTTTATGGGGGTGGAGTTGGAAATCGACATTGGTGGCAGTTTACGATGATTCTCTTGTTTCAGAAAGAAGTTGTTGTTTGGTACGAAAAGGATAACACCTAGGGATATGTTTGGGAGTTAGTTTAGGGTGAACTCCCAAACTTCAGCTAAACAAGTCGGACATGAAATGGCCATTTTTTATATCTCATGAGGACATTGGTTCCGTTATTTTCAATATGGGGTCCATTTTTCAGACCTTTGCGGACACACGTTCCGTTATTTCCCCAAAAAGGTGTCTTTTTAGCCTTAAAAATAGCTTTATCAAACTTCTCACGTAGAAACACAAAAAAACAACCCTTCCGGGTTGTTTTCAATTTGCCTGGCGACGTCCTACTCTCA
>NZ_JBTOOE010000040.1:0-15447 GCF_054786815.1 Pseudoneobacillus rhizolycopersici
ATAAAGTGTTCATTCTTAATTAGCGAAAACTGTTAATTATAGATTAGCAGTTACATTTGTTTCTAGAAGTAACCTAGTATAAATTAAATTTAAATTAACTGATATACTCTTGGAATCTATAGACTCCAATAGAAACCTTAAATAATTTTCCCCTCCATCTAAAGTATCCGACCATTTATAAATGTTAGTATTATTTGATTTTTCTTTTAGAATATCTTTTTCATATAACCTTTCCGCTCTAGGGAATATATACCTTATTACTAAAACAACTATCGTAATATTTACTATTAAGTTTTTATATACCGGATCACTAACAGATATATATATAAGTGTACCTAAAATCCACCAAAACGAATGGATTACTATCCTCCTTAAATTCTTAATTTTAAACAACTCTAACCACAACACTTTCAACTAATATTAAATTTCCTAGCAATTTTACTTTTTCTATAACGCAATGAAATTAAGTTATGAAACGCACTTTTTAATGGAGGGATTAGGTACCTGGTACCTGGATTTCCCTATAAAAAAACACCTCCCATATAAAGTTTTATATCGTAAGATATGCACACTAAAAATATAGAAGGTAGTGGGTAGTAAATAAGCTATCGATTAGTGGTAAATTCCTTGGCACTCCTTGGTAAGAAAGATGTCATTAGTGGTACATTTCAGTGGCCGTAATCAGAAAATTCTTCAGAAGGTTATTTTTTTTAATTCCATAACATAAAAGTAATTAAAACAAGCTAGGAAATTATACCTGGTCAGGAGGGGCAAATGCTATATAAAACACATATCGCTACGTCTATTGCAGCAGGAGCTGCTATCGCAACATTAACCTCTTTTCCTTTTACTGTTCTGTTCTTAGGAGGAGTTTCGTTTGGTAGTTTATTACCAGATGTTGATGAGCCCCGTTCCTTTATTGGGCAACGTGCTTTTGGTATTTCAAAAATAATAAATAGACGGTATGGCCATAGAGGAATTACCCATTCATTATTTACTTGGGCGTTATTTACGATACTGGTTCTGCTATTTAATAATCCATTTACAATTGGTTTAAGTTTGGGCTATTTATTTCATATAGGGGGTGACTATTTTTCGAAATCTGGAGTACCTTTATTTAAGCCCATTTCAAATAAACGATTTAAATTTCTATTTACATATAAAACCTCAAGTACCTCTGAATTAATTATCTTCTATGCAGCAATCTTCGCAGCAATATTTCTTATTCTAAATGAGCCAGTCCGATCAACCTTAACCTATTCAATAGCAGATTTATTAGCAAAATTACTTGAATTTGCATTCGAATTTTTAGAAAAATAGGAGGGAGCACATGTCAAAGGCAATTAAGGAAGTAAAGTTGGATTCAGTGTTGTTACGGAATATTTCAAAAGAACAAGCAAAAATAAAAAACTTACAAGATTTCATTCATGACGACAATGAAATCGAACAACTAATTTATCAGAAGTTCCCCCTTACTAGTTATGGAAGGTTAAATGAATATTTAAGAATATATGGAAGTTTGTCATTAATTGAAGGGTTTCAAAAGGTGAATGACGATAAATATGACCTTCCAAATACCAAATTAAATAATATTAGATTTGAAGGTTTCAATAATAAAAATCAAATTATTTTGCGGTTTTTAAAAGATGAAGTTTCATTACAAGATATAGTTGCCGAAGGAGAATATACTTTTACGAACGATTTTTTAAACCTCTTTTTTCAATTAGGTTATTTTTCAAAATTCTGTTTTAAAAATAATTATTATGACCTCTTATCTGAATGTATTCAATATCTTATGGAAGAAAGAAGAAATGAAAAAAGTCAGTATAGATTAATTTTAAAAGAGGGCAATTATTTTATACGTGGCATTACTTCTACAAAATACAAAAATTACGATAACCATCTTGCATTATACCTAACTCTTTTATCCCTACACGCATACGCAAAAAATGAAAATATATTTTTCAAAATAATAAAGGCGAATTTAACAGATTCTGATATAGAAATTTTTATAGAGCAAGATAGTCCAACTAAAATCTCCAATATTGGTAACGTTTATTTTGGAATGTATATTTCAAACAATGAAATTGGTAAAAAAGCTTTTTCTGTCGAATTAAATTATAAATTTATCGATAATGAAGGTAAATGCTTTAGAGCATTTGCAAAAAATAAAGTATTTAAAATTAACCATAGTACGTCTATTCAAAACGTGGAAACACAGTTAAAAAAAATAAATCAACTTGAAAAAATGAAAGGTGAAACCCTAGAGCAAATACATTACATGTTAAATAATCCAGAGGTTGATGATAATACCCTTTACGAAATGGTATATAAAGAAATAGATAGAAAAACCAAAACCTTTAGTTCCGAAACCCGCAAAAAAGCACGAGAATTATATGAAGAATCCCATATTAACAATACAATCAATATTATAAAAATCTTCCAAAGAATTAACCAAATAACCGACATTGAAGAGGAAAAGTTAAGTTTGGAAAGAATATATCATGACGTATTAATAAGGATGAATAAAAGAAAACATAGAAAAAAATGATAGAGGAATGGCGAAGCACGGGACAGTTTCCCGCGCTTCGTTATCGATGTGCAGAACCTTTAATATGCTTTGCCGACCTTGTATTGTTTAATTAACAGCTCCCAGCATCTTAAGGGCCAGCTTTCAAATGGTTCAGATCATTCCTTGTCCCAATTTCTATGTACTTCTATTCTATATTTGTATGTGATTGGTGCGGGATCTTTCACTCTGTCCACGTGGACAGGTCCCTTGGACCAGATTCGTTTGATTATAGATTCTTCATTTTTAATGTGAACCAAGTGATACCTTTTTCGTCACAATTAGTAAACATTCTATTGGTCATTTCGGTTTAAGACACTGGTCCAAGGTGACATTCCTGTCCGCTTGGACCTTGGTGTAAGTATATTTTAACGTCATTACCTGGGTACTCTGGTGATACTGTCTCTAATTAATACACCCTACCACATATTCTTAACTTCATTAAGTGGCAGCTTTCTCAGTTTTGCAATCAATTGATTTAACTCTTCTGGAATCCTAATTTGACGCTTTTTTAACTCAGCATAATATCGCTTTGCCAAATTGGACAAGTTAAATAACGCATCTAAATAATCTTTATTAATGTGGGTAATTCCTATTTCATATATATCCAAGCATTCCTGTAATGAAGAAATAATTATGTTTCTGAATTCAGCGGTTAAGAACACTTCTTTTGTAATAATTGATGATAAATGTAAAAGAATTGACCGACTATTTTTTACATCCATATACTTAAGTGACTTTATAAGATATAGTAACTCATCCTCTATCTCATTATAATTATTTTTTTTAAAACTCTTATATACTAATACAATATTTAGAGCAGTAAAAGCTTGTGATGTATAATCCAAATATCCTGACATATATTGCTTCATTATATCTCTATAGATTTCCTTCCAATCATCACTAACTAGTTTCTCTGATATGCTAATACTTAGCATTGATGTTTTTGTTTCCAGAAATACCCCTTTTATTTTGTTAACTAGAGCCCTTATGGCCTCATTGTAACAGCCGGAAATAGCCGCTTGGGTTATAACAATTGCCACTAACTCGCTTAATTTTGAAAAATATTTTTGAGCTTCTTTTCCTTGGCCAAAAATATCATACTTATTGTCGAGGATTAACCGCTTTTCATTTTCTAAGTAATTAAGAAGATATTTTAATATTGTGTTGAAAATATCACTATTCCAATCTAATTTAGTATAGTTGTTTTCACTAAAGTAGGACAATGCATAGAAACTATTTATATAGGATTGAATTTTTCGATCTACGTTAACATAACCATGTATTGTCCCTCCTTCGACACAGCGAGGAAATCCAGGATTTCCCAAATAAGAAATATACATCTCGCTAAAATCCACTTCCGAATTATGGGGTAACTTCTCCCACAAAGTAACAGTATATATACTCGACATAGGAATATTAAATTCCCCTATCTGACTCCAAATTGCTTCATCCACCTGTTTTTGATATCCCGATAGGAGGTTGTTGTTTTGCAATAATAAGATTTTAGCTAGTCCGCTATCCCGAGTATTTACATCTTGACTTTTCACTTCATCAAGAACATTTAAGATTAATTTTTCTGAAACGTCTAACTTCAGATCTTCAATGATGATATCTTCAAAAAATCCTGCTAGTGGGATACCGTTTGACGAAGGCTGCATTAAAATTTTATCCATATTTACCTTTAATATGTTCGAATTAAAATAATAGGATAATCCCAATAAGGCATTAACAATATCATTTTTATTTATATCATCAACTCTAGGTATAGCATCATATATTTTATCTAGTAATTTCATAATTCTATCATCATCTAAAACACAACATAATCTCGGTAAAACAACTAATATAACTTTTTGTGATATTATTTGCTTAAATCGTGGATTATACCCTTTAATTTGTAATGCATCTAACAGCAATATTAGTTGGTCAAATAAATTTCTAGTCCATTCAATGTTAGCCGTTACAATTCTTTCCTTTGTAAAAAATTCCTTAATCATTTTTTCATCATCTGTTCTTAAGATATACGACCATTTCCATAAAGGATTTTCACTAGTTGAAATTAATTCGGTACATGCCTTGGCTATGAGTTGTTTATGATCACTAAATATGGGTAGACATAAATTATCTTGTATGATTAAATAACGCAAAGCATCAGTAAAAGCATTTGATACTTCAGCCGGTGTAGTACCATAAATATAAGTGTATGTATTAGGGTTGAATGCCTGGAACTCTCCTCTTTTTTTGTGTTCTGCTGCAAATAAGCTATTTATCAATTTCTCTTTATTATCATTAAGAATTTTCTTCACATTATATTTATTATCTGTAAAGTCTTGATCCGAAAAGTCATTTAAGCTGTTTCCATATAGGTTTAGAGACCTAGCGCAAAGATTTATATGGCTTATCAATGCAGCTGTTTTGTTTTCTGAATATGATTTTTGCGCAACAGATGCAGAACATCTTTTCAGTATTTCCAATGACTCATCAACCATTCGGAGCTGACTAAATAGGCACGCCTTCCTTATCTGGATTTCAAAAGAAATATCATCTTCAATCTTTTTCACACATTCCAACGCTTGTGTATAATTAAAATCTAAAATCTGATATTTACAATTCTCGATATAGTATTCGGATTTTTTTCGGGAGTCAAAATGAATAAGATTGGATTCAATCATTTTCAAAACTTCATGATACTGGTTATTGTTACTATCTATTCGATACATCTCCGCGAGATACATTACCAACTCAAACCATATTGATTTAAAATTATTGATCTTTTTACTTTTATTATTTTTTTCAAAAGGAAAAACCTTTAATAGCTTTAATATCTCCTTGGCATCTTGATCTAATAGTGGCATATAGCACTTTCTTAATAATGCAGCAATACTACAAACTAAAATAAATTTATTCTCTGTATTTTCTTTATGTCTAAGTACATATTCAAAATGCTCATATAATTGCTTATGGAAATCGCTCGTATCTTCAACTGGAAGAAGGAGGATACTTTCCATTTCAGTTTCTACTTCGCTTATGTATTTAAGCATTTTATTATAATATTCTTCTTTATCAATTTCCCACAGCGGTCTTCTTCTAAATGGAATTTCCTTAAAGATATTCCTTTTCTCCCCATAATCCTTCAACAATCCTAAAAACTTATTGATTGCTTGATAATGTTTGTTACCCGATCTATTATCTGCAAGGGATTCTAAATTTACTACAGTAATATTTTGACTCTCTAACAACTTTCTTTCAAATTCACTCATCTCACTAAAAATTCCGCAAAGATATATTTGAGGGCAATTTTCCCCCATATTATCTCTTAACCACCCTAACCAATTCAGAAAATTAGGATCATCTCCTGAGAAACCAAGTAAGCAAAGCTGAGTTTCTAGCATAGACTGCTGTACTGTATTTACAAATGGGGCATATTTCACCGGATATGTTCTATAGTCCTCATCACAAATAATATATGGCTTGGCATTTGGAATACTACCATGCAATTTTATTATCCGTGGACGGGTACTTCCAGGGAGATCAGTTTGCGAGGTTAGAATTTTATAATTTTTCCGAACGGAAATATTATCTATTGTCCTTTCTAGCAAAGTATCATAGTTAGTGGTAAAAACATCGTTCCAATTCAAATCTAGTAACTTTCTATGCAGCTCCCCTGGAATAAATCTATCATCATCAATACTGTCTTCTATAAATTTATCGAGCTTATTCCTACCAAAGGCTACCTTATATTCTTCAGCCAATTTTAAAACATTTTTTCCTGATGTCTTTCTCACCAATGCTTTTTCCCATTTTTCTCTTTCATGATTATCATTAGGGATAGGATAAAGAGACTCATACATCTTTTTTGCAAGTTCCTCCCAATTAGGTGAAACAGTATTCTCTGCTAAGCTTATTGCATTTTTCGAAAAACCAGCGCCAATCATAACTGACGTTGATCCATATTTATGAGGGTCATGTAACCTTTTGGCGATATCGTTTATATATGCATGAACTAATCCAATACTCATCAAACCATCTCCCATTAAATGTATGTCCACTGTGACAGTTTCCTTGTCCAACCAATTTTGGGTCTATAATTAAGGTAATCCTTTTAGCCATGCTCAAAATAAATTATAGATACCTAGTGCAGGCACAGAGCACGCACAAAATAATTTGCGCGACATTATAAGATTGCTGGAAAAAATTGGTGATTTCCCTATTTCATTATCACAATAAACCAACGAACCTCAATGCCTGCTTAACTCTTTAATTCCATTAATCTATAAAATATTTTTAGAAATACTTTTTTCTCCAACGCATCTGCCCACGTACCATCACTGAAACGTTCAGATCGTACATAGTATGTAAGGATGGCTTCAGCAATTCAAAATCTGCTGACTGAATCAAATCAGCAATATTTTGATCTTTTTGTATTCACCCTAGGAATTCTAAGTAATCCCATATTAACAGATCTGTCCGGTAAACATCTTGAATAAACTCATTGAATTTCTCATCATAATTGGGAAAATAATTGGAATCTCTTTTATAAAATTCTATTAAATCGTTTTCAAAATAAGGTATATATTTGAATAAACTATGATAGGTATTCACATTGATTACCTCTTGAATTCAATATTTTTTACTACAAGGCTTATTATAAACTGTGTGGTCCAATGGGCCTATCTCCCCTCGGTCCCGGTCCCAGTCCCCGCGCGTCATCTTTTCACTTCTTTATAAAAACTCATCAAGTTTAATCTGAAGTGCATAACAAATCATTGTAAGATTTAATTTAAAGCTGGAGTAATCTATTTCCCCTCCAGACTTGGCCATACGGACCATATCTTGGATTCGATCCCAATCTCTTTTCATGCCTTCTGATAGATTATCTTCCTTACTTCTTACATGTTTAAGCGTTTCTAAGTGTCTATTCGATAGCTTTTGGAAATCAATTTTTTCTTCCATTCTTTTTGGTTTAGTGTCCACCACTGCATATTTAATGAAAGTTGGGAGAACCGGATTACGTTCACGTCTATTTGCTTCAGAAGGATTATTCATAGAAAATTTCCGTTTTAACTTCCAATTGTACTCTATAATTTCTTCCATTTGTCTGTCTAAGAGAGATAGACCTACTGAAAGAAACCTTTCTATCTCAGCGTTTTTAAATCCTTCTGGTATCTCTGGTAAATCTATTTCATCACTAATATATTTTTCAATAATTTCATTTTGCTCTTTCAGTTTTAGAGAATAAAATAAATCCTTTTGCTCCTCACTAAAACGACTAATCACTTTATCTTTTCGTGAATCTGCATCATACTTTTCCTTTAACCGAAGAACCCTAGCTTTTTGATGATTAGTTAACGGAAGCTTTAAGCGGTCCTGTTCAAGGATTTCAAAAGGAATAGTCTCTACATAAAGGAAGGGCTTTAAGTTCCAATAGATTTTATCTCTGAACTTTACTAAAATTTCATCACGTTCTAAGTCAACGGTATGAAAACCGTTTTTAATGTCTTTAATCACAGATACTGATAGATTAGTATGATTTTCAAAGCAAGTTTCCCCATATCTGTAAGTTTTTTGTTCCTTTTTATGTAAGACTTTATACTGATATCTTAATGGCATCCCACACTCGCAACGGTAATCACGATTTCCATAACCACCGTCCAAAACATCGATTAATACCCAATCATCAATTAACTTTTCAATTTGTTCATAGGTCATATCTTCTTTAATAACAATCCCTTTTGACCGTGCTAAAGCTTCAATCCACTTACTTTTCTTGTTCTGCTTGGAATAAGTATCAAGAAACTCTCTTTGATCAAAATTTAGTAAGGATATAAGTTCATGAACTTCTTTTTTACTCAGAGGCTGTGCCATCATTTTATCCTCCTAGCAATTTGAATAATAACAATAATGACTGGCGTTCTATTGAGCTTGCGCTTATTTCGGTTCAAGATACAAACAAAATCCAAAGCAAGGGAAGCGTCCCCACTTCCGGTCGACACTTTTTCCATCATTTTACCAATATTATAATACATAGTAGACACTCGGTGTGGAATAACTTTTCGTTGATATGCGAGAACTTCCCCGTGCTTCGTCCACCTACCCTCGGATCTCTAGTAACCTATGAGGTCAATGGAACATCATTACTCAATATGCACATTTTGTTCACAATTATCCAATATGTTTTATTACAAAATAAAGGTATTCTATAATTAATATATCTTGACCAAAAGAGTGACTAAGATGAGCTATTCCGACTGTTATCTAAGGGGGCTGCTTCGATGAGAACAACATATATAAAACCAAAAGCGAGGCTCTGGTTGAAAGAACTAATTTTTAATAATAATATTTTAGACAAAGAAATCGCTGGTAACCGTGAGATTTTTTCTTTTCCAATGGTAGGGTTTGCTGATGAGCCGCTTGTTTTTGTTCATCCAGTTCCTGAAGGTTTACAAATTGGTTACCATTCTATTGAATGGGATGGGCATGAGGCAATTCCTATTTTGGTTACCAAACATTCCTTTACTTGGGATAGGCTTGAATCATTTGACAAGAATGAACAAATGCAACTTGTTACAGAAACGTTCCTTTATACCATTACCTCCCGAAAACACCAATATAAAACTTGTCAATTTTGTGGTATCAAAACTGCTCCAGAACATCGAATCAACTCTAATACTTGTCACAGCTGTGCGACAGAACATTTAGGTGTTATTTTTTAGTAAATGAAAAGGACTAGTTGGATAGCTAGTCCTTTTTCAAATTAGTCTTGTGGTCTATGGTGAAAGGTTCTTTCTAAAGCATTTTCCTCTAAAACGCTTCACTTTGAACTTAGTGTAAATTCCGCGATTGCCCCACTCTTATTCACCAATCTTCCCCCGCCGTCATATCGACCTCAGTATTCCTAGGAATGGCTCTCCCGAAACAATCTGGTTCTGATGAAGGCTGCCTCCGCTTATGTCCCTGTTTTTGTTTATCATGATAAGAATCGATTTCTTCAACGGTCAGTAATGACTGATTTTCCCAGTTTCTCAGAATTCCAACTACATAGTTTAGCATTCGCTTATTATTGGTACAGGCAATATTCATCGCTTTTAAAATGATCTGTTTGGGCTGTAAAAATTTAGAATTATTTTACCACAATAACAATTGCTGTTTAGCATACTGATTTAATAAGCCAAATCCATTGTGATTCCAAAACTCGATAATTTGATTAGCGTCTTCTTCTTTGGCGTTTTGAGTTTCTAGATTTTTATAGTCTGGATTATCCTTAGACATTAGGTGAAGATTGTTTTGTTGTTGTTTTTCTTTTCCATTTTCTTTTTGTTTTTGTGGTTGTTTTTCATTTTTATTTTCTTTTTCTTTTTGTTTTTCTTTTTGCCCACGATTCGTGTCACGATACGTTAACGCCTCGTCAAAATCTTCGGATATCGCTTCTAAATATGTATATTCTTCATTTTGCTCGATTTCTTACCAATCGGTTGATCATCCTGCCTATAAAAAGATTCGTACAGACTAATGATTTCTTCTTTCTTAATCGCTTGCGAAACATAGTGGATCAGCGAGGTATCCCTTACCACTTGCAATTCGGAATAAATACAATCCAACACCGGTTTGCCACCTTTGTTGAGGTTATACTTACCCCAGTTTTTGATCGCTAGTTCACTTGTTTCCTCGTTATAGCGGATCAACTGATAATGCTCGATGAATCGCTTCATAAGTGATTGAACCTTCTCAACTGGTATATCCAATTCTAGCGCTACTTTTTTCTTCGTGATTCGATAAATGCCAATTTGTGTTGTATTGGGATTCGTCAGCAGATAAATGTAAAAGTACTTCTCCTCCAGAGGCATTTCCTCCAAAACCCTTGGGTGCGTCCAAAAATCAACCTGTACCATTCGATATTTTGCCATTGTACACCACAGCCCTTTCTATAAAAAATAGATGCTTTCATAGTTTAAATACAAAGATACGCTAGAAAAGGTCAGGGTGATTTTTTGAAAGGTTTGTGACAGGCTTCGTGCACACATAAAAAAAGGAGACACGGATGCAAGGTCCGTATCTCTTACTAATCAGTCTATTGATAAATAGCATTTGGGATAAATATTTCGGGATTTCCGGATGAATATGGGGCAATTTCATATTGTTGGAACACTAATACAATCCCACCATCTTTATAATAAAACACCGTATCATTGCTTAATTGAATATCGTCAATTGTATCAACAAAATATACATTAGAAGAATCCTTTTTAACGTAGTCATAAACATATTTTTGAACATTAGATTGCTTAGCCTTCGAGTCTACCACATCAAATAACTTCGAGTTTTGGCCGTTAGCAATATTAAAGTTGTAAGCTTGGAGTACAGTACCACCATGCGCACCGCCGGAATAAATGTAATCCGAAAAAACAATGCTTAACAATCCTTTTTGATTGTAATTAACCGTATAACTGACTATATAATCATAGTCATAATTTGGACTAGCATCTGGGTTTTTGTCGAACTCTGCCTTAGCTGTTTTTTCGTCTGCAAGCATTTGCAGATAGTTTTGATACGACATCTTCATATGGTTGCTTAGTGCAGCGTTTATTTTGTCCTGGGCTGTTCTATTCTTCAGACCGTTCACCTGTGGATATTTTAAATCATTAATTCCCTTGTACTTAGTTGGAGTTAGGGTCAATGGGTTGGGAAACTTTAAGTACTTAGTTGCAACAAACCCTTTTTTCTTGTTAATTGTAGTTTCTGACCAACCGGAAGCCGTTTGCGCATAAACCTCTAGCTTAGTACCCGATTTCAGGTGGGCGATCACTGGGAAAGCTTTCCCTAATCCTTTTGTTATTTCTTAAGTTTACAGCAAGCATTAAAACATCTGCGGCTCACGCATCATCATCTTCTTCCTCATGAACCCAGTTAATTGAATAATAGATTTCTACAACTGCTTCCTCAAAACCCCATACCGTATCTTTTGATAAGGATAGAACCCTGTCTATTCTTTTGGCTAGTACATTATAAAGATTCTCATCTTGGTCACATTCCAATGCTACACGGTCAAACATTTTTAGGATATTCGTATAATAACTATCAGAAATATACCCATACTCACTAGTATATTCCACGGCTAATTCCACAAAGAAGAGCATTAGATCAACGGTACGCTTCTCATCATTTGTTATCTTCTTAAATGAAGTAATCACCTTCTTGGCTTCAGCTAATCTAAGTTTCCCTTGCCCTCTGTCTGGATAAAATTCATTTTTAATATTTTTTTGGGCTTCCTGAAAGAGAATCTCTGTGGCTTCTTCTCCTATCAGTTTGCTAGATAAGTAGTTTTGAACCTCTTTATTTACCTTAAAGATCTCGACCACTAGGTTCACTAATTCGGTTTGATTATATTGTTTCAAATGCTTTTTTAAGTCAGTAACTTTTATTTTCATATTAATCCTCCATTTCTTGAAAGCCTTGTTTATCTGTCTTGGGTCACATGTACTTACCAAAGAATCTCCATCACCATTTTACTTGTTGTTCAACGTTTTGCCATAATGTTTTTACGGATTTGTGAAGGTTGCTACTTTCCCTACATTGTTTACATATTTTCCAGTATATTGATAGTGTAATGATAAATTAATCCAAATTATCCATTGAGAGGAAGTTGATTCACATGTTGGTGAATTTTTTAAGAAATAATAAAATTGCTGCTGCGTTGTTTACGGTTTTACGAATTTATTTAGGGTATGCTTGGTTAACGGCCGGATGGGGCAAAATTACAGGCGGGGGCTTTGATGCTACTGGATTCCTAAAGGGCGCTGTGGCTAATCCGGTTGCCGGACCGAATGGAATTGTCTACGGTGGCTGGGTAAGTTTCCTTGAAAGCTTTGCGATTCCGAATGCAGATATTTTTAATGTTTTAATTCCTTGGGGAGAATTCTTAGTTGGTTTAGGACTAATTCTTGGTTGCTTAACAACTGCCGCTGCATTTTTCGCGGTTGTGATGAACTTCAGCTTTATGTTAAGTGGAACTGTGAGCCACAATCCAACTGACATCATCATGGGTATGCTGATTATGGTTGCTGGTTACAATGCAGGTGTATATGGACTTGATCGTTATGTGGTTCCATTTCTCAACAAAAGATTCCGTAAAGACGTTAAGGGTAACAAACTAACTGCTTAGTGTGACGATGTGAAAAGGGCTGATTCAATTGGATCAGCCCTTTTTTTGTAGTTGGGAACGAAGTGATAGTCTTCTATTGAACAACTTACAGACAGTCCATCACCACATATATTGGACCTTATTAGATAACTTGGACGTTGGACTGTCCTTCCGTCCCAATTCCGATGATTCCATTCTGAGGTAAGTTTTACCCCTTTTTCACTGAAAACCTACCGCTGATTTAATTCAGCGAGATCATTTTACTAAAAATAGATTAAATCCATTATTATTCTCGTCCATATACCCTAACTTTTTCAAGAGACTTTCATAGAATAATTACGATAGTAATCTTACATTTAATGATGATTAAGGAGGAAATTTGAATGTCATTAGAAAAATTTGTGGACGCTCTCCCATTACCTAGTACTCTAAAAGAAAAAGGGAAAATAAATGGCATACCATTCTATCAAGTAAAGATGAAGCAAGTGAAACAACAATTACATCGTGACTTACCCCCTACAACCGTTTGGGGATACAACGGTATGTATCCAGGACCAACATTTGAAGTTACTAGGAATCAGCCAATTTTAGTAAGATGGGAGAATAAACTACCATTTGAACACTTACTACCAGTTGACAGAACCCTTCATGGGGCAGAACCGGACGAGCCGTCTGTAAGAACGGTAGTCCATTTACATGGTGGACGAGTTCGACCAGAAAATGATGGGTATCCGGAAGCATGGTTCTCCAGAGACTTTAAAAATTTCGGAAAAAAATTTTTACATGAGGTCTATTACTACCCTAATTGCCAACGTCCAGCAACGCTCTGGTATCATGACCACGCAATAGGAATCACGCGCTTAAACGTTTATGCAGGTCTAGCAGGGTTTTATCTAATTAGAGATAAAAATGAGAAGATGTTAAACCTTCCTCGTGGAAAATACGAAATCCCTTTAGTTATTCAAGATCGATCATTCTATCTTAGTAAAGACCATGAACGCTTCGGTGAATTATTCTACCCATCTCAGCCTGGCCAACAGCCACCACCAATGCCCTCAGAACCAATCAATCCAGATTTACCTAATCCATCTGTAGTCCCAGAATTTTTCGGCAACACAATTCTTGTTAATGGAAAAGTATGGCCATATCTTGAAGTTGAACCGAGAAAATACCGATTCCGTATCTTAAACGGCTCTAATTCACGTTTTTATCGTATGCGATTAAGTTCGGGGCAGAGTTTTATTCAGATTGGTACAGACGGTGGATTCTTAGAGCATCCCGTAACGATTTCTGAGTTAATTCTTGCACCAGCAGAACGTGCCGATGTGATTATCGATTTTTCAAAATATAAATGTCAAGATTTAATTCTAACAAATGATGCACCATCTCCTTTCCCTTTTGGCGACGCTCCTTCTTCAGACCTCAGCCAAATCATGCAATTTCGTGTGAAGCGTAAAGTCTATTCTATTGATTCAAATACAGTACCAAAAAGACTAAGTTGCTTAGAGAGACTTAATGAAGAAAATGCTGCAACAGTTCGAGAAAACCTCTTAGTTGAAGGGAGAGATGAGTTCGGACGTTTGAAGCTTTTATTAAATCGAAAGGATTGGAACCAATTACCCATTACAGAAACTCCTTACAACGGGACGATAGAAGTTTGGGAACTATATAATCTAACCCCTGACACTCATCCGATTCACTTACATCTTGTTCAATTTCAAATTCTTGATCGTCAATCCATTATTGTAGACGTAAATGGAACCATAACAAAAGTTGGCGAACAACGGGCTCCGGATCCAAATGAAATGGGGTGGAAAGATACCGTCCGTGCGAATCCAGATGAAGTGACACCTATTATTGCCCGTTTTGGACCGTTTACCGGAATCTATCCATGGCACTGCCATATCCTTGAACACGAAGACCACGAAATGATGAGACCATACGAAGTTCTTGACAATCCAAGTTTTAATCCTTTATATCCGATTCCGGGCGAATGTCCTGATGAATCATTTGCTCCATGCTTCGACTGTGAAAATTCTAAATGACTCTAGTAAAACGGATTGTGATGATATGATTGATTTGTATTAGTTTTTCCCCCTACTGAAGAAATTAAATAACTAATTGGATATTCCATATAGACCTTGAGGATAAATGTTCTCAAGGTCTTTTAAATTCCTCTAAGTGTGGAGACTGGTTCGATAACAATACCTTCGTTAAGGCGGTCCTGTTCTTCTTCTTTTCTATTACGACGGAATGAGGGCTAAATAAACTGAAACGCGAGAACCGTCCCCACGTTTCCGGGCTTTTATTTATCGCCTAAGTGATAAATTTCGTTATATCTCATTTCATTGCGTTTTCTAACTTGACCTGGAATGGTGAACAAATCATAAATTAATCCAATCCCAAACCAACCCCAAGTCAGCAAATATAAAACGCCTGTACCAATTTTACCAAGATAGAAACGATGGAAACCTGCTAACCCTATAAAACAAAATAAAAATAATAAATACGCTGTTCCTGTTGATTTTTTGCCCGTGAAATTTTTTGCCATGGTTGTTTTTCCTCCTATTTTCATAAAAGGTGCTGAATTGATTTCCCTCTTTTATTTGAACATGAAGATGGAGAAATGATCTCCGTCTTTCTTCTATTTATTTAACCTTCCCCTCTTGTTCAAATATCTGCCATAATGTTTTTACGGATTTGTGAAGGTTGATACTTTCCCCACATTGTTTACATA
>NZ_JBTOOE010000041.1:0-14190 GCF_054786815.1 Pseudoneobacillus rhizolycopersici
AATTATACGGGTTTATTTCCAATTATACGGGTTTATTTCCAATTATACGGGTTTAAACCCGATTATACGGGTTTAAACCCTATGATCAAATACTAATTCAGGAGGAAAATATATGAATAAACCCTATGAAAAGGGCAATAGCCATCAAAATTGTATGTGAAGTTCGCAGCCTTTTCACCTTTATGTTCTTTGATAAGGCTAATCCGAAAATGGCAGCAACCATCATAAAAATCAAAGATCCTAATCCAATTATCCCCTCACTTTCCAATTTCCCTTCACTTATATACATGGTAACTCCATGAAAGATACCAAAAATCAAGGCAAGTAAACCAATAAAAGAATGATATTTCCCAAAAAACTTAGAAATGGATATAAGAAGCTTTTTTAAGTTTGGATAATTTGTCATCATCCATTTTAACGATTTTCTAATCGGAAATATCGTTCCAGCAGCAGACATTGCAATAATAGTACCCCATCCAATGGTTTTTCCTATATCTTTATAAGGGCCTTCTTCATCATGATGATCATCCCTTTGTTCTCCTCCATATCTTTTCGTAAAATCATCATCTGCCGAAACGACATGGCTTTCTAATGATAAAAAATGAATGATAAAAATAGATAAAAACATGACGAGTATTATTTTAAAATACTTCATAAATCCATTCTCCTTTATTAGTTATTGATTGTTCTTAGATTAGACGATAAAAATGAAAAATATCTGAAATCTAGAGTTTGGTCACTTTTGTTGATTTACTAGAGAAATTTTTAGAAAAAAACATCTTGTTCCCCACTTTATCTTTCATAGTTTTTTCAGAAACGATGATTAATATGTTTTTAAAAAGGAGGTGGAAAGGTGAAAACAAGGCTATTTAAGTGGACTTTATCGTTCATCATCCTCTTTTCTATTTTTCCATCAGTCCACAATGTAAAGGCTGATGATGAGGAGTATGAAAGGCATGATGGGCATGATGAGCATCGTGAGGAGCATGACCACGATGATGAGGAGTTTGAAGAATACGAGCGTAATGATGATTGGCAATCAGAAGAAAGTGTACAATTTCTCAGTAAAACTAATCAACAGTCACTTTGGAATATATGGACTAGGGATACAAGCACAGCCGTGACTGATGCCCTGCCATTCCAAGAAGCAAAAGAGGTGAATATAGAACGAAACGGCCAAGTGGAGCGGTTTTTTATTGTTCCTCAATCTGGTCAGCTTCTTATTTCAGGTGAAAAACTGGCAAAATGGCTGGAGGCAAAATTTAAATTCTATGAACAAACCAGAATTCTAGAAGTTTCAAAAGGGAATGCAGAATTAATTTTCCGTGCCGGTACCAATGCCGTCTATGAAAATATGGTAAAAACACCAATGCCAACAAGAGCTCTCTATTATGAAAATACCGTTTATCTTCCTGTTTCAGTCATCGCCAATAGTTTAGGTTATAGACTAAGCTGGAATGCAGAAAAAGAGACCATTATACTCGAGGAAATCTTATAAATGAGGTGAGTAGGATGAAAGCAAACACAAAAGCCAAATGGATTGTCGGCATTACCGGTACGGCCTTCTCAGCCTTTATGATCAGTCAACTAGACCAACCTGCTTCAACGGAACAAGGGGCAAATGCTGATTTGTTCGTTGCAGGAAAAGGCGTTTTAATGAGCAAGCGGGAAAAAGACCTAGCACAGCTTGATTGGAGCGACTTTTCCATACAGGCAGACAATGTCCAAAAGAAATCTGCCAATGATAGAACGACGAGAAGAACAAGGTGAGAAGACTAATGGATTCACTTGAAATGAGGGCTATGGATACCACTTTTTATATCGCGATATCAAATAGCGATATTTCTAATTGGCAAGATAGTATTACAGCATTGCTACATTATTTTGACCGGGAATTTTCAAGATTTCGAACCAATAATGAATTGTGGAGACTCAATCAGTTAGAAAGAAATGGGACAACAACGATTTCGCCTATCCTATATGACCTATTAAAAAGGGCTGATAATTATTTTTCTAAAACGGATGGGCGTTTTTCACCCTATTTGCTTACCCAATTGGAAGTTCATGGGTATGATCAAAGTTTTCCATTTGAAACTACTGAGAAACCCTATGTTCCTATTAACTATCAGACCAATACTCAGCCAATCATTTTTCTTGGTAACGGTAGAGTTAAAAAAAATACAACTAACAAAATAGATCTTGGCGGCATTGCTAAAGGCTACGCTGTTGAAGCTACAGCGAAATGGTTAAAGAAGAACGCCCGTTCAAAATTTGGGATTGTCGATGGCGGAGGGGATATGGCAGTATGGTCCAATGGAGAGAAAACTTGGAAAATAGGGATTATGGACCCTTTCAATGATGAAAAAGAAATAGGTTCTTTTGAAATTCAAAATGGTGGCGTTGCTACGTCTAATATTGTCTATCGAAGTTGGTGGCAGGATGGGATAAAAAAGCATCATCTGCTGGACGGGAGAACCGGTTTGCCAGTTGAACCAAAAATTGTCCAGGCTACCGTCGTCTCACATCAATGTTTGGATGCCGAAATAGCCGCAAAGATTTGTTTTATGGAAGAACCTATGTCTGTTAATGAAGTGATAAAAAGGATTAGTAATCAATTTAATTTTTTATTAGTTAAACCGGATGGTGAATTAATGAAAGGAGGAAATCATTAATGTATATTGCCTTCCTATCCACCTGGTTCCTCATCCGTCTGTCTGGATTTCTCGGCTACTTTCTATTTACATTTTCGATATCGGCTGGATTAATGAGCCGATTTACAGCTTTTCAAAAGAAAAGACCACTTATGATCGAACTGCATCAAACAAGCGGATGGGCAGGAATATTGGCCGTTATCTTTCACATGACATTGTTATGGAGGGATCGCTTTGTTCCCTATCCACTCACAGAGTTATTCTTGCCTTTTTCATCCGAAAATGCTCCTCTAGAATCTGCAATGGGTACCATTTCTTTGTATCTATTTTTGCTGGTCATCGCAACGTCTGATTTTTTGATAAAAAAACTTGGCAGGAACCTTTGGAAGAAAATTCATCTTCTTGTCATTCCTGCATGGATATTAATGGTTCTCCATGGCATCTTAATCGGAACAGATTCAAACCAGCCCTGGGCTGCTTTTCTGTATGGGGGAGGCGTTTTTCTAGTCATCACTTTACTGGGTTTTAGGCATTTGGAAAACACCTCAAAATCATTTTCCCCTAAAAATAAGATTAAAAAAACGCCATTGTGATCAATGGCGTTTTTTGACTCCATCCTTAAAAGGTAATGAAATAATAAATGCTGTTCCCTTGTTTATCTCACTTTTCACTAGAATTTTACCTCCATGTGCTTCAACAATGGTTTTAGCAATTGACAGACCAAGTCCTGAACCATCTCTGGACCTTGATGAATCCCCACGGTAAAACCGGTCATAAATATATGGCAGGTCTTCAGCGGCTATGCCAGGGCCTGTGTCTTCAATGGTTAACATAACTTCTTGTCCTACCGATTTTAACGAGCAGATAATACTCCCTTCTTTCGTATATCGGACAGCGTTATCTAATAAAATGTAGATTAGTTGTTGGATGCGAACTTTATCACCCCTTATCACGAGATGATCTTGGATACTCTTAGATAGGCTTAACTTTGGTGGGATGATTCTTGTGAATCGATAAATCAATAACTCTAGGAGCTCAGAAAAATCGATTTCTTCACATTCCAATTCAAAATGATCTTGATCGTTTCTTGCCAAAAACAATAAATCATTGAGAAGTTTATTCATCATTTCCGTTTCATTTTTAATATCTTCCAAAATTTCCTGACCAAAGGAACTTAAGTTCTCCCTTTCTTCCCTAACTAAAATATCTATCGAACTGTAAAAAATACTTAAAGGGGTTCTAAGTTCATGTGATGCATCTGAAACGAATTTCCGCTGGATTTGGAAGGATTTTTGAATCGGTTTTATCGCCTGCCCAGCAAAAAAATTTCCTGCCAATGCAAAAAGGATACTGAAAAAAAACGTCAGTAATAACAAAATCCAAATAATATTTTTGATCAGATGTTTCTCGTCTGTAATATCACTTCCAACAATAACATGACCGATTGTTTTCCCGTTAAATTGAATCGGATAATTTTTTAATAGTAAATGGAAATGACCCCATTCTAATTCTCTCGTAAAGGCATCTCTTTGTTTGTGCAGGCCATTGTCTTCGATATAACGGATTAGTCCACGGACTGATTCCTCACCTTGTACCAACATTTGATTGTTATTATAATTATAGTAGAAAACATTCCTTTCGGGTTTGAATTTCAATTGCTTATACTCACCTTCAGAAATTTCCTCGACCAGTTCGTGTTCTTCACTATCAAAAAACTTATTCAATTCTTGGATTTCCTGGTTTTTTATAGCTCCGGAGATCGTTACATACAGGATGATTATAAAGATAACTAAAATGATTAACAGAGATCCTGTATAAAGTAGGTTTAGCTTTGAGCGCACTGTATTAAACACCATGACTATCCCTCATTTTATAGCCTACTCCCCGAAAATTTTTGATGATTGATGGCCTACCCGGAAGGTCAATTTTTCTTCTAACCAGCTTAACCAAGGCATCGAGGGCATTTTCCGTCACATCAACATCAAACCCCCATATCCTTTCAATAAGCACTTCTCTTGTTAAGATTTGATGTTTGTTGCGCAATAAAAGCTCCAGTAGCTCATATTCCTTTTTAGATAGTTCAATGACTTCGCTATCCCGCTTGACGACATGTGTATTTAAATCTAATTGGATATTGTCGAAGGAAAGGATTTCTTCAAACGGCTTCTCCTTTCTCCTGGACAGGGCCCTTAGTCTTGCTGCAAGTTCCTCGAATTTAAAAGGCTTAATGATGTAGTCATCAGCACCAGTATCTAATCCAATTACCACATCCTCCAAGGAGTCCTTAGCTGTCAGAAAAATAATTCCCCCTTTATAACCCTTTTTTCTTAGTTTTTCACATGTCTCAATTCCGCTTAATCTCGGCATCATCCAATCCAGAATAATCACATCATAAACGGTCAACATAGCGTAATCATATGCACTCTGACCATCTCTTACCCAATCCACCCGGTGAAATTCTTTTCTCAACAAATGAAAAATCAACTTTCCTAAATTTTCATCGTCTTCCGCAAATAAGATATTCATAAAGTCTACACCTTCTCCATTTACATCCTGTTTACCTTAAGAATATCAAAAAAAACTGAAAAAAAATTGAAAATATCGGGACACTAGTCCTAATAGCAAAAAAAAGCCTTGTCGCTGGGTACCAACCCTAACACGACAAGGCTTTAAACTTCATATATTACTCAACCGTTACGCTCTTCGCTAAATTACGCGGTTTGTCGACATCGCATCCGCGGTGTAGAGCTGCGTAGTAGGAAATAATTTGTAACGGAATGACAGAGATAAGTGGTGCTAACATTGGGTTAACTTCTGGAATCACGAAGCTATCCCCATCTTGTTGTAAGCCTTCCATGGAGATAATGCAAGGGTTGGCGCCACGTGCGACAACTTCCTTGACGTTTCCACGAATGCTTAAATTTACATGCTCTTGTGTGGCAAGAGCGATGACTGGCGTACCCTCTTCAATTAAAGCTATCGTTCCGTGCTTTAACTCTCCTCCAGCAAAGCCTTCTGCTTGAATATAAGAAATTTCTTTCAGTTTCAAGGCACCTTCAAGGCCAACGTAGAAATCAAGGCTCCGGCCAATAAAGAAAGCATTACGAGTTGTCGATAAGAACTCATGAGCTAAGCGTTCGAATTCTTCCTTTTCACCACATAACGCTTCCATTGCGTTTGCTACAATCCCAAGCTCTTGAATCAGAGCAAAATCTACTCCCAAGCCACGGCTACGGCCGGTTACTTCTGCCAAAATAGATAACACCGCTAACTGAGCTGTGTAAGCTTTCGTTGAAGCAACGGCAATTTCCGGACCGGCATGTAACAACAGCGTGTAATCCGCTTCACGAGATAAAGTGGATCCAGGTACGTTTGTAATGGTAATGGCCTTATATCCCATTGCCTTTATTTCAACAAGTACCGCACGGCTGTCTGCCGTCTCACCACTTTGAGAAATAAAGATGAACAATGGTTTTTCAGATAATAATGGCATGTTGTAAACAAACTCACTTGAAATGTGAACCTCGACAGGGATTTTTGCCATTTTTTCGATAAACTGCTTACCAACCAAACCGGCATGATAGGAAGTACCTGCGGCAATGATGTAAATACGGTCTGCTCCATTCATCGCATCCAAAATCGGCTGCTCAATCACCAATTGGCCCTGCTCGTTTTGGTATTTTTGAATGATTTTGCGCATTACAATTGGTTGCTCGTCGATTTCTTTTAACATATAGTGAGGGTAAGTACCCTTTTCAATGTCACTCGCATCTAATTCTGCCGTATAAGCATCGCGGGAAATCACGTCACCGTTAAGGTTTTTAATCGTTACAGAGTCCTGTTTCACAACGACTACTTCTTTGTCCATTAACTCTACATACTGATTCGTTACTTGCAACATCGCCATTGCATCGGAAGCAACAACATTAAATGTGTCCCCTAAGCCGACTAACAATGGGCTCTTATTTTTCGCCACATAAATGGTTTCTCTATCTTGCTCGTCTAATAAGCCAAGTGCATAAGAACCGTGCAATAATTTCAATGTTTTGCGGAAAGCTTCTTCCACATCTAAGCCTTCGCTAACAAAACGTTCAATAAGCTGAACGATGACTTCTGTGTCTGTTTCACTTACAAACTCAATGTCTGTTAAAAATTCACGCTTCAATAATTCGTAGTTTTCGATAACACCGTTATGAACAAGTGTAAAGCGACCTGTTGTACTTTGGTGGGGGTGAGAGTTCACCTTGCTCGGAACTCCGTGAGTTGCCCAGCGTGTATGCCCAATTCCCGCATTAGCTAACACATCAACATTCACTTCTTCGCGTAAGTCCGCAATGCGGCCCTTTTCTTTAAAAACATGAACTCCGCCTTCGTTCATTACCGCGATTCCGGCAGAATCATAGCCACGATATTCAAGCTTTTCTAAGCCTTTTAATAAAATTTCCTTTGAATCCTGATTCCCAATATATCCAACGATACCACACATAGTTGAATGATCCTCCTTAAAAGTAAGGGGGACAAGTATGCAGGAGGCATAGCTTGCCCCCTTATCTCCGATTTATTGTCATAAGATTCACGGACCACTCTTTCCGATTCTCAAAGCTTACATATTCTTCTCTTTGTTCAACGGGTTACCCCGAAGGTTTAAAGAAGAACTTGACGGCTGTGTAAGGAACAACCGGGAGGTATCCGCCGAAATTTCGATAGTCCTCCACCTCGTCAACTAACCTCAGTTTCGTCCTTGTAGGTTAGTCCTGGCGCTTATGGTTAAAAACTTTTCTACTAAACCTCCTTTGGTAAAATTGAGTGGAAGTTTTTTTACAAAAACATGATTATCATACACCAGGGACTAGAAAACGTCAAGGAAAGAGTAAAATACTGGATATGACTTTGAGCTCTTACCAAAAAAACTGGTGCCATAATAAAATATGCATAAGGGCGCATATAAGTTCCCTTATGCATAGCTTTTCCTTCTATTCTTCTTTTAAGCCCATTTCGTCTCTCACGACATTAGCAATTCTTTCAACATACTGATTACATAATTCTTCAGATGAAGCCTCGGCCATCACACGTACTAGCGGCTCTGTTCCTGAAGGACGCACTAAAATTCGGCCATTGCCATTCATTTCAGCCTCAACCGCTTCAATGACAGCCTTAACTTTTTCGTTATCGGTTACATGATGCTTATCGGTTACGCGAATATTAACAAGTTTTTGCGGATATTTTTTCATCTCGCCTGCTAATTCGGAAAGTGATTTCTTCGTCATTTTCATAATATTAACAAGCTGTAAGCCTGAAAGTAAACCATCGCCGGTCGTGTTATAGTCTAGAAAAATAATATGACCGGATTGCTCCCCGCCTAAATTGTAGCCAGTCTTTTTCATTTCCTCGACCACATAGCGGTCACCGACTGCCGTTTGCACACTTTGGATACCATGGCTTTCTAAACCTTTATAGAATCCGAGATTACTCATAACGGTTGATACAACTGTTCCATGCTTTAAACGTCCATGCTCTTTCATATATTTCGCACAGATGTACATAATTTGATCGCCATCGACGATATTTCCATTTTCATCAACTGCAATCATCCGGTCGCCATCACCATCAAAAGCTAAGCCAACATCTGCGTTCTTTTCCTTTACAAATGCTGCTAAGGTTTCAGGATGAGTAGAACCGACACCATCATTAATATTTAGGCCATTTGGTGAAGCTCCCATTGTCGAAAGATCGGCTTCTAAATCAGCAAACAAATGCGCGGCCAGTGAAGAAGTTGCCCCATGCGCACAATCAAGTGCCACATGAATACCTGCAAAATCCTCATCAACCGTTTGTTTTAAATATTGAAGGTACTTTTGACCACCCTCGAAATAATCGATTACTTGTCCAAGTTTTGCCCCCGTTGGTCGTGGAAGGGTGTCCTCTCCCATATCTAGTAATGACTCAATTTCTTCCTCTTGGCTATCCGAAAGCTTGAATCCATCTGGTCCAAAGAATTTAATCCCATTATCGGCAACAGGATTATGCGAAGCAGAAATCATGACACCTGCCTGTGCTCCTTGCACCTTCGTTAAATATGCCACCCCAGGGGTAGAGATGACTCCGAGGCGTACAACCTCAGCACCAATCGATAAAAGTCCAGCCACTAATGCACCTTCTAGCATATGGCCTGAAATTCGCGTATCACGCCCAATTAATACTTTAGGTCGATCTTTATCCTTTGTTAAAACATATCCGCCAAACCGGCCAAGTCTAAAGGCAAGCTCTGGGGTTAATTCACTATTAGCAACTCCGCGTACACCATCTGTACCGAAATATTTTCCCATCAATTATTCGCTCCTTCTATCAAGACTGTTTTCGCATACATTGCTGCTTTTCGTATAAGTTCTTTTAACATATAATAAATTGCTTCGTGGACATCTTTTCGTAATAAAGTATGCGAAAATCGTCTGGATACCCTGCAAATGAACTTTATTATGCATCATAAGCAACAAAGTTTACGAAAAGAGCCTTTATCAATAAAAAATGCTTTCAACCTATACTTCTTTTTTAGTTATCGAAATCCGTGCTACTGGCTGAGATAAGGTCCACCGTATATCAGACGGCCCCTCGACTTGAATTTCCACATCGTGTAAACCAACTGTTAAATTGGATAAATCGAGAAAGAGATTAAAATCATTTTCTGTAAGATTTCTTAGCTTATTGCTTGGACCACTAACAATTAAATTGACAATCGCGTCGCTTGGGTCTCGGTATTCAACTTCAAAATCCTCAGGCAAGCCTTTATCTTTAATAAAGAGACCAGATATGGTTCGTTCCTCTACCTTAGTCACATCCACTTTTACATCCACCAATTGCGGTGTCACCTTCGTAATACCATTTCCAATAATAACTGGAAGGGTTAGAATCGTATCGCCCGTCAATTTCTCCAAATCTACTTCAACACGGACATTATCTGTTTTATCTAACACATCCTCCGGTCCAATAATCATCGCTTCATCTTTGTCGATAAATCCAATCGACTCAAGGATATATCCATCAGGAAGCCTGCCCTTTTCGACAATTTTAATCGGAACGGTCTTTTTTGTACTTTTTACTGGGATGGTTACCTGAACGGTTTCTGGTTCAACCACTACTTCCAGCTTGTTTAATTCCTTATCAAGCACTCTTACTTTCGCTTCTCTAGTGACAGATTTATCAAATTTACCCCGTAATTCTAACGTTGCCTTCACATAAGTAATCCGATCAATCTTGTCCTTAGCTCCAGTTATCGTTACCTTCGACGGCTCAACAACAGGTTGTTCAGCCGCATAACCATCTTCAAGTAAAGCGGAATCATATTCGGCTTCGACTCTAAACTCTTTTGTAACCCTTTCCTGAACATTAATATTGGCATAGGCAGGGTCAATTTGAACCTTTAATTTATTGTTAATATCCTTTATTTTGATTGGCACTGTATGATTACCAATTTTAATTTCTTTTAGGTCAACATACACTTCAAAGTTTTTTAATGCCTTAGCCGCTTGAACGTTTGGCATTGGGCCTTGAACAGTCACATCAACGGTATTGGGAACTCCTGAGATAACAAGGTTTTCGGTATCATAATATGAGGTAACCGGAACACCCTCTATCGTTTCGGTATTTTGCTCTCCCGGCACGTTAACTTGACCCGATTTTTCTTTGCCATCCGGAACAGCAGAATAAAGCAATAAGGCTAGCACTAAGGCGATAATTTTCATAAACCAGCGAGTATCCATTAATTTATCCATTGCTTTTTCCCCTCCAGTTCCAGAGAGTGGATGACCCCTGCTTAAGGGGCTGTTTCGTCAACAGTTCACTTGTTAATAGATCCTTAAAGGTATTTAAATTTAAATCCCGGTGTAGCTCCCCGTTCTTCGTTAACGAAATACTTCCCGTTTCCTCAGATACAACAATCGTAACACTATCGGTTACTTCACTAATCCCTAGTGCGGCACGATGGCGCGTTCCTAATTCCTTTGAAATAAATGGACTCTCGGAAAGCGGCAAATAGCAAGCTGCAGCGGCTACATTATTTTTTTGTAAAATAACAGCCCCATCATGAAGGGGTGTATTAGGGATAAAAATATTGATTAATAATTCCGATGAAATTTTGGCATGTAATGGAATTCCCGTTTCTATGTATTCGCTCATCCCGGTTTCACGTTCAACGGAAATTAAAGCCCCGATGCGCCGCTTCGCCATATAGTCGGTTGCTTTCACAATTGCCTCAATTCGTTTTTCCTGTTCGTCATCCTCATTAACCGTAGTTCTCGAAAAAAAACGTCCTCGTCCTAGCTGCTCTAGGGCACGTCTTAATTCAGGTTGAAAAATAATTATTATCGCAAGAAATCCCCATGTTATGGCTTGCTCTGTAATCCAACTTAATGTTTTCAAGCCGGAAAAATCACTGACAACTTTCACAAGAAGAATGACAAAGATCCCTTTTAATAACTGAACAGCCTTTGTCCCTTTAATGACCATTATCAGTTTATAGATCACATACCATACTAGGAGAACATCAACAATCATCGCTAAGTATTTCAAGAAACTGAAATCGGCCATCAGCATTGTCCTTCCTCCGTATAAGGTTTTACAGTTATTCTTTACTTAAGGTTTTTTCGATATTTGGTTTTTTTCGAAAAAGAGCCCTACTTGGTAACTTACTCATTATATCATATTTACGAAAAATAATAGTCCCTCGGTTGAAGGACTACTTCTGGTTATTCATTATCGAAAAATTGAATAGTATCTTTAGCTGTTTTTTTCATATGATACCAAATCCAATCAAATAGTTCATTGATTTCTTCAATATCCCCGGTTACCTTCCCAGCCGAAGCCAAATAGTTCTCACCATTGATAACCGTCACATTCCCTTTCACTTGCCCCTCTATTTTGATATCGCCATTTTTTACGACTACATCTCCACGAACCGTTTGCCCTTCTGGAACAATGACCGTATTATTTTCAACGATCAAATTTGGATTTTTGGAAACGGAAAACTCATGATCCGCATTCCAGCCATTTAGAAAACTTCCCCCCATTAAAATGAGAAACACAGCTGCTGCTGTAAGCATTGGATGGCTTCGGAACCACCGTTTCACACCAACTTGTTTCTTTTCCTTTGGGAGCTGTGCCATCACTTTTGCTGTAAAATCGGAAGGTGCTTGTAAATGAGAAGTACCTTGAACTAATGTAATAGCCTTTTTTAGTTCCTGAAAGTGCGTTTGGCAGTCCTGACAGGTTAAGAGATGTTCTCTAAGCTTCGCCTTATTTTCGGGGGATATTTCCTCATCTAAGTAATCATGCAAATACTCGATATAGATTTCCGAACAATTCATCTCTCTCACCTCTTTACATATGACGTAATTGTTTTCTTAATGCTTCCCTACCCCGATGTATTCGTGTTTTAACTGTACCAATCGGTAAATTTAAGATCTCACTAATTTCATTTAAAGAAAGATCTTCAATATACTTCAAAACAATGACAGAGCGGTATTTCTCCGGTAATTTTAAAATCTCACGTTGTATTGTTTCTTCAAGCTCTAAACTTTCTACTTCCTTCTCTGGCATATCTGTTTTTGAAGCAATTTGCGAATACATCGTTAACCCATCTGTCCCTGCTACTTCAGCATCTAAATAATAATCAGGCTTTTTCTTTCTGATCCGATCAATACAAAGGTTAGTGGCAATTCGAAATAACCAAGTGGAAAACTTCAAATCAATATTAAAACTATGAATATTAATAAATGCTCTAATAAAAGCTTCTTGGGCAATATCTTCAGCCTCATGACGATTACCAAGCATTCGGTAACTAAGCTGAAACACTTTATCTTTATACAGTTCAACAACTTCACCAAAAGCATCCTGGTCGCCCTTAAGAACTTGTAGAATTCTTTTTTTTACTATTGCTTCCATTTATTTACCTCCGCTCTACTGCGGCTAATCGATATACGCACCGATTGCAAAAAAGGTTTCATTTTTTTTATAAAATAATTCCCAACTCCTATATATTATCAAATATTACCAACTAAGTAGACCTTTTTACAAAAAAGAGTAGCCCTAAATACGAGCTACTACCTTTACCTATTATTCAAACGATACAATTATTTTAGTTTTTCACCTAATAATGATCCCATTAATGCAACCGCAACCGTAGCAGTTTTATTTTTCTCATCTAAAATCGGATTCACTTCTACGAATTCAGCCGAAGTAATAATTTCAGCTTCCGCTAACATTTCCATTGCTAAGTGGCTCTCACGATAACTAATTCCGCCAATTACTGGTGTTCCGACCCCTGGTGCATCGTGCGGGTCTAATCCATCTAAATCTAGCGATAAATGAACGCCGTCTGCATTTTCCTTCAAGTAAGCAATTGATTCTTCCATTACTCGAGTCATACCGAGACGGTCAATTTCATGCATGGTATATACTTTAATTCCTTTTTCTCTAATCAGTTCTTTCTCCCCATCATCTAAAGAACGTGCCCCAATAATAATGATATTTTCCGGTTTAACCTTTGGGCTATAACCCGCAATTTGTGTTAATGTCGTATGACCTAGACCCAAGCTGACGGCAAGAGGCATCCCGTGAATATTACCTGATGGAGAAGTTTCAGCTGTATTTAAATCACCATGCGCATCATACCAAATCACACCTAGGTTTTTGTAATGCTTGCTGACACCAGCTAATGTTCCGATAGCAATGCTATGGTCTCCACCTAGTACCAACGGGAAGGATCCATCCTGAATCACTTCACCGACAGCAAAAGCTAGCTTTTCGCTTGCTTCGGCAACAGCTTTTAAATTTTTTAAATTAGTTTCGGTATCAGAGGCTTTTACTGCACGTCCGATTTGAATATCACCGAGATCCTCAACCTCATAATTCAAATTTTCTAGCCGCTCAACAACTCCAGCATATCGAATCGCGCTGGGACCCATGTCTACGCCCCGTCTAGTTTGACCAAGATCAATCGGTACCCCAATAATAGATATCTTCTTCATCTTTTATAGCCCTCCTTCTCCCCTATACCTATTATTTTAACCGCTTACATGGGCTTGACTCAACTTGACAAAGTTATGAATATATATACGGTTTTTAGTAGGATGTGCTTATTTGAAGGGAATGGGGAATGAATAGGGGCGTGACGATTATATGATTATTAAATCGGATATGTGCTTTAAGGCCGAATAACTTGAATTAAACCCGGATAATCTGTTTTAAACCTGGATAACTCGATTTAAACCCGGATAATCTGTTTTAAACCCGGATAACTTGATTTAAACCCGGATAATTTGATTTAAACCCGTATAATTTATTTTAAACCCGGATAACTTGATTTAAACCCGGATAATTTGATTTAAACCCGTATAATTTATTTTAAACCCGGATAACTTGATTTAAACCCGGATAACAATAACACAAAAAAATGCCATCACTTTCATTATGAAAGTAATGGCATTTTGATGAGCCATGAAGGACTCGAACCTTCGACCCTCTGATTAAAAGTCAGATGCTCTAC
>NZ_JBTOOE010000042.1:0-13921 GCF_054786815.1 Pseudoneobacillus rhizolycopersici
GCCCAAAATGGCGTTGAGCGCTGGTCTCAACGCCAAAATCCCCAAAGAGCAAACCCAAAATGGCGTTGAGCGCCGGTCTCAACGCCAAAATCCCCAAAGTGCAAGCCCAAAATGGCGTTGAGCGCTGGTCTCAACGCCAAAATCCCCAAAGAGCAAACCAAAAGTGTCATTGAGCGTCGGTCTCAAGGTCAAAATAATCAATATAAAACCGGACTGTTTGCCTAAAATAGAGTAAAGCTAATTATTTATAGCCTTCTATTCAAAATACGCCCATCTTTTAATACCATTCATTTTAAAGTTCTTTGCAAGGATTCTACTTACCTTTCTATCATTAACAACTCCCCCGCACCACTCAAATACCAAATTGGAAGTTATTTTTAATTCAGGAAACAACAACTTAATTTCCCCTACACTTCGCAAAACCGCAGACTCAACTGTCTCCTCAAAGCTACAATTTCCACAAACTACTTTCCTACCATCCACCATCACTGTTAAGCAAAAACACTTCTCACAGGAAAACCCCTTTTTCATCCCGCCAAAACTAAATGGAGGCAACTGAGGACTAACTAATGACTCGGTCTGATGTAAAGAAACAAGCATTTCTGCTAGCTTCCGATGTTGGCTATTCAGTTTTGCTGGCTTGTTCGTTAATTTTTTCATGAAGCTTGGAATCTGTGTTGGAAGAATAAATGGTAAGCCTTGTGGAACATTAAACAAGGTAAACTGAGGGTTAATAAAAACAACGTATGCTTCTACTTTTAATTTGCAGCCTAGTTGGTCGAGCTGCTGTTGGAAGAGAGTTTTGGCTCGGTATAATTGGCCTAAAGGGTTTTTGTAATCACGACCGGAAACTTTATGTAACTTTTCTTCCGAGTAACTAAATTCACCTTCGAAATTTTTCACATCAAAAAGATTAATGGTGTCATAAAAAATAATAGAGGTATCAATTTGGCATTCTTCTGAGTTTCTATTTCTAATTAGCAAATCGTTAATGATATGGCCATTTTGAAGTAGTTGTTCGGTTAAACAATCAAATTGTATCTCACCTTGAAAACCTTTCTCCTGATTATAAAAATTTAACTGATCCTCCTCTGATAGTTTCATTCTGGCATTTAAAATTCGTAGCTTTAACAAAATTTTTGGTTCAGTTCTAGCTTTAAATGGCATGGCAATCTACCCTCCTTAAATCGTACTAATTCCATCATAATTCAATCCAAAGTTGGAAACCGTGAATTCTTTGTGAATTTGCTTATTAAAACTACTTTTCAATGGATTGTGGAAAGGGCATAATGGACAATCCAAATATTAAGTGAAATGGGGAAGGGAACTACATTTTTGGTACGGATTCCGATGATGGAATAGTAGGACAAGGGTAAATGGAGCCTTTGTCTTTTATTTTTTCCAACTTATCCTTCTAAATAATGGGTTGGAGCAAAATCTGCCAAAAGGCAAGATCTAGATCGGTTCATAACAATCCATTAAATTGGAAAAACTGTACTCAAGATGTCAGAAATAGATATTAGTGGAGGGTTGGATGAAAACTTATTCGAATGATAATACAGCAAGACGGTACTTGGGTCATGTGAGTATTTTCGGGACTTCGCAAATTCATTTGCGAAATCCTTATGTTATTGCTTGGTGGTCTGCGGCGTTTCCGGGTTTTGGTCATTTGCTTATTTGTAAATACCATCGGGGCTATATCTTAATTATTTGGGAAATTTTCATCAATCTGAAAGCTCATGTCAATCTAGCGATGATTCATTCCTTTCAAGGGGAAATCACCATGGCGAAAGAAGTATTGGATACAAGGTGGCTGCTCATGTATATCCCCGTTTATCTGTTTGCGATTTGGGATAGCTACCGGTCAGCTGTTGATTTGAACAATATTTATATTTTGGCTGAACATGAAGGTCATCGGATTAACACCTTTAACATAGGTGCATTTGGAATGAATTATTTAGATAAGAGAAACCCAGTTTTATCGGTCATTTGGTCTTTATTTATCCCCGGTCTTGGCCAACTCTATAACCATCGAACAATAACAGCCTTTTTTCTCATAACTTGTTTGGTGGTATTTTTTTATTATTCTCATTTCCTAGAGGCTGTTTCTCTATTATTCCTTGGTAAAATTTCTAACGCTACATCAGTAATAAATCCAGAGTGGCTGTTGTTTTTACCATCGGTCTATGGGTTTGCTATATATGATTCCTATGTTAATACAGTTGAAAATAATAAACTGTTCGAATGGGAGCAAAGGAAATTTTTAAAAGAAAATTACCAATCTCCACAGTTTCGAATAAAAAAAGGGCAAAAAGCGAAGTGATCGAAATGCAACTGTTTGCAACATTTGAAAGTCATAATTATTTGGAAATAGCCATTGCTGCCCTAGAAAAAAATGGCGTGAAAAAAGAGTCTATCTTTGCTGTTCCACTTCATCATCGAACAGAGCAGGGCAAATTATTCGATACATTGCATCGAGCGGATGGCACCACGTTGTTTGACATCGGAATGGTGCTGGCAACCGCTTTTTCTGTGATTGGGGCAAGTCTTGGATTTAACTGGTCTTGGGGTCCGATTTATTGGGGACTAATTGGGGCAGTGATTGGGTTTATGCTTGGAGTCGCCATTAGACTTAGCATCGTAAAGGTCACTAATAAAAAAGCTCCTAAGGGTGAATATGCTGGAATCATTCTTATTGTTGATTGTGAGGAGTCAAAGGTGGATTCTCTAGAAAGGATTTTGTGGCACCACTTTGCATTGGGAGTGGCCAAGGTAGACGTAATTTAATATTTCGCTATATTTGAAATAAAGGTGTTGACAAAGTTAAATTAGTCGTGGTAATATAGGAATTTTACAAAAAACTAAATATGTGTTAAATTTAATAAGTAAGAATAAATGGAGGTGGATGATTTGTTTCAAATTGGTGATAACGTCGTTTATCCAATGCATGGGGCGGGAGTCATTGAGGCGATTGAGGAAAAGGAAATTCAAGGACAAACACATCGTTACTTTGTGATTAAGATGCCAAGCAGTAATATGCATGTCATGATTCGGATGGATTCGGTCTTAAAATCAGGCATTCGTTCCATTGCCGATTTACAGACTCTAAAGGCAGTATTACTCACGTTTCATCAAGAAGAAATGGATCGATCACTTACATGGAAACAGCGGTATCAGTTGAACCAAGAGAAAATGCGATCCGGAAAAATAGAAGATAGCGCCGAAGTGATTCGTGATTTGTCACAAATTCATAAGGAAAAAAAACTGAATTCCAGTGAAAAACAAATGCTCGACAATGCCAAAAAAATCTTTTTAAGTGAAGTAGGCTTAATAAATCGGATGAGTGAATACCAAGCAAAAGATTTAATTGACGATACAATTGAAAGATATATCAGTTAAATAGTTCCATCTTAAAATGCTTCGCCGGAGGGTATTCCGCAGGCATTTTTTATTTTGGAATAATATTTGAAGTGACTCCCCTTCCAAGAAATACTATTGTACTCAAATAAAGAGTTCAATATAATAGTAATAGATTGAATTGATAGACTATTTTAAAAATTAAGTTGGCGCTCTATCAATATTATTATGAGAAAAATGATTATGGTAAAAGGGGAGAGAGCATCCATGAAGAATCTTTTGAAAAAGTGGAATCATCTTAGTTTGGTTAAACAAATATCGATCGGCTTAGTGATTGGTATTCTTCTAGCGGTGACCATTCCGGAAGTAGCGAAACCACTAGTGATCTTTGGAACATTATTTGTCGGTGCTTTGAAAGCGGTTGCTCCAATTTTGGTTCTTTTCCTAGTCATGTCGGCCATCGCGCAACATAAGAGTGGCCAGCAAACGAATATGAGGACGGTTTTGTTCCTTTATCTTCTCGGAACATTTTTAGCTGGATTAATAGCAGTAGTCGTAAGCTTTATCTTCCCTGTAAGCTTAACCCTTGCAAACGGTGCTGAAGGGATGGCGGCTCCGGGTGGTGTTGTGGAGGTTCTTAAATCATTATTATTAAATATTGTTGATAATCCTGTAAAGGCCATCTACAACGCTAACTATATTGGGATTTTAGCTTGGGCAGTCGTTTTGGGGATTGTGTTAAAAACTGCCTCGGATACAACGAAAACATTAATTTCCAACTTTTCAGATGCGGTTTCGAAAATCGTTACATGGGTCATCAAGTTTGCCCCATTTGGAATTATGGGTCTTGTCATTGAAAATATCACGACGAATGGAATCGAATCTTTGCTAAGCTATGGTAAATTACTCACTGTGTTGATAGGCTGTATGCTTTTTGTAGCGTTGGTAGTTAATCCGATTATTGTATATGCGGCTATTCGTCAAAACCCTTATCCACTGGTGTTTAAATGCATAAAGGAAAGTGGGATTACCGCCTTCTTTACTCGTAGTTCGGCAGCCAACATTCCAGTAAATATGAAATTATGTGAAAAATTAAACCTTGACAAGGATACCTATTCCGTTTCCATTCCGTTAGGGGCAACGATTAATATGGCAGGTGCTGCCGTTACGATTTCGGTATTGACCTTAGCGGCGGTTCATACTTTAGGAATTGAAGTTGATATCCCGACAGCCATCATTCTTAGCGTTTTAGCTGCAGTTTGTGCTTGCGGAGCTTCAGGGGTTGCCGGTGGGTCGTTATTGTTAATTCCATTGGCATGTAGTCTATTTGGAATCCCAGCTGACGTGGCAATGCAGGTTGTAGGCGTAGGCTTTATCATCGGAGTTTTACAAGACTCATTCGAAACAGCCCTAAACTCCTCCACAGACGTCCTATTCACAGCAACAGCCGAATACCGCAAACGTCTAAAAGCAGGAGAAAAACTAGAAAAAGTAGCATAACACTTTCACGCATTAAAGCATGTGGGGACTGTCCCCTAGTTTTTTAAAGCATTAAAGCACTAAAGTGCTTTAATGCTTTAAAAAATATACATGCTTTAAATCGCTAAAGTGTTGTGTAGTTCTGTTTTATACATTTATCGATTTTTTGCTGGTTGTCTGATTTTTTATGGTTAATAGTAAGAGTGATACCCCTCTAATCGCGATTAATGAAAAGAATATAAATAATACTGTGATTAAATCTGGCTGCAAAATGAATGCCGCCTCCCATGGAGCCTTTAAGAAAAGCGGGACTGACATTAGAAACACCATCGGTAAGATTAACTGTAATAGAATAGATATCCAAAGTATCACTCTGTTTCGACGGTTTGCTTTTCTTTTTACCATCAAGATAAAAGAAGCTAATGTTCCTATTAATACGATTGCAACGATCAAATTAAAGAACAGATAATAAATATTAAAACTCAGACCCTCTTCAATCTCTGGAGCCTCTCCAATTATTTTTGCGATGATTCCCTCTGTTATGGTGTGAACATTCCCAGGTGCAAATTGACCGTTGTGTGTATTGGAAACCACGACAACTCCTAAATTTTGCTTTGGTAAGAAATACATATCTGAGGAGCCCGTTGAAGGAATATCACCACCATGCCCAATGACCATTTCGCCATGAAGTTCTCTTTCAAACCAACCCATTCCGTACTTCGCCTTTTCCATAAAGCTTATTGGAGCCACACCTTGGTGAAGTTGTGTGACCATATCTTTTGTAATAATCTCGTTTTCCTGCATATGTGCCATTAAAAAAGTAGCCATATCGTCAACGGAGGATATCATGTATCCACTTGCAATAGCATTTTTATAATAAGGTACTTTAGTAGGTAAAGAGTATCCAAACCAAGGTGCATGTCCCGGGGAAAAGTTATCTGCCCCATCCCTATCCACATAGGTATCTGTTAGTTTAAGTGGCTCAATGATTCGCTGTTTCAAATAGTCCGCATATGGCATTCCGCTGACCTTCTCCACAATTGCAGATAGAATAATATAATTAATATTGCTATATTCAAATTCTTTCCCAATCGGATGGACTAGCCCAATGTCCTTAACTAATTCAATAGTTTCATCTAATGACTTTTCTTTACTTTGTGCAACTAGGACGAGACCAGCCATTGTCGGTAGTCCGCTCGTGTGATGTAAAAGATTGGCTACAGTAATAGCCTCTTTCTCGGTGTTTGAAAAAATCGGTAAATAAGCAGATATCGATTCATCTAGTTGGATTTTGTTTCTTTCAACTAATTGCATAGTGGCCAAAGCTGTAAAGGCCTTGCTAGTCGAGCCAATTACGACAGGAGTTTCCGTTGTCATGTCTTCTTTGAAATCTGCCGTTCCAAACGCTTGATGATGTAGAATACCATCTGGACTCACAATCGCATAAGCAACCCCTGCTAAACCATTTTCTTCACGCTGCTCCTCTACAAACCGATTAATATCATCGACATTAATTCCTTTACTTTCGGCAAATGTATGAAAGGGAAGCGAAAATACAAACAAACATACCAAAATAAATAGCTTTCTCATCCAATCATCCTATCCTTGAAAATCATTGGATAATTGTACCATAAATTAACTTAAACTGGATATAAAAAACATGAATAACCCACTTTAGCACTTTAAAGCATGTGGGGACAGTCCCCTAGTTCTTTAAAGTGCTAAAGTGTTTGTTTTTTTCAATTGGTTTAAAACATAGATTTCTCTTTTAACCCAGTCGTTATGCCCCGCTTGTTTCATTGCTGTTTCATTTGCAACAATAGCCTCTTCCAAGGTCACCCATTTAGGGGTAAATTCCTGCTCAAGCTCGTACCCTTCCAATTGTTGAGCTATTTTTTCATCGTTGGTTAATTCACAAAGATAATAATGTGAAATCATCTGAAAATAGGCACTTGAATCATAAACATCGAACTGGCTTTCGACCACCAAACCAACTTTATCTTTTACAGCACAATGAATAAAACCCGTCTCTTCCGCAATTTCTCGTAATAGCGCATCTTTATAAGTCTCACCCTGATCCACTCCACCGCCAGGAAACTTATAATCGCCTTTATTGGAGTAAAGCAAAAGGATTCTATCATCTCGAAAAATAATCGCTCTAACGGCATTCCGTTGTCTGATAACCTTACCATCCTCTAAATTTCGTAATCCCATCAAGTTATTAAAAAGCAATGATAACACCACCGAATAAAAATTTGATAACTAAATTATTGCATAAACTACTAAGCATTAAAACAAGATACGGATTCTTTAGCATGAACGCTAAAAATAGATTTATAGTAATAGTTTCATGTTGAAGTCTGTGCTAACCTTATGTAGAAGAGGTGAAAATTAGAAAATGGGAAAGGATTTATTTTATGGAAAAACAAACAGTTGAATCGGAATCGCATTTGGAAGGGGAACATCATTTTACCTATCATAAACAAACAGCATACATCAGTTTTATTGTCGCAATGCTATTTGTGATGTTACTAGAAGGGTTCGGCGTTTCCTTTTTTCTATTTAAATGGAGTCCAATCCTACATTGGATGCATTTAATCCTTTGTATCTTATTAATGACTTTTCTAATCGCAGATTTGCGAGGAGTCCTAAAATATCCAATATTAATCAAAAACAATCAACTCTCTCTAAAAATTGGAGTTCGTCCTGAAGTTTTAGTAGATTTAAATAATATTTCTGAAATTCGAAGTGGAAATATCCATTATGAAAAGGACCGCAAAAACAAAGAAGTTCTCGACTTATCATTATTAGGGATGGATGGCCCAACCTTTGAAATCGTCCTCGATGAACCTGTTGAAACCAAGGCACTCTTTGGTAAAACTAGACTAGCAAATCGAATTTTTTTCACCGTTGATGAAAAGGACCCATTCTACCGATTAATCAATCAGCATACGAAAAAATCCCCTTAAATGGGGATTTTTATTTAAAGAATGCATTCAAAATAAACACTAACAAGATGGAAATGGTGAAAAATCCGATAAAAAAGTAACCGAGAAAGCGAATTGGCTTGGGGAGTTGTTTCATATTGATATTGGTTGGTAAGGCCCCCTCAATCCTTTGAGCATGATCAATGACGTCGTTAAATGGCTTTTTTTCAGTCATGGTGCTCACCTGCTTTTCAAAAAGTCTCCTGGTCATATTATACATATATTTACTGTTGATTTATATACATAACCATTATTGTGATAAAAAAGAGAAAAGGCTACAATGGGAAAAAGGATTTTTATAAAAAAGGAGCCAATGTTATGACTAAACAAGACGCAAAATACTGGATTGACCATCTAGAACTAACTCCCCATCCCGAAGGTGGATATTTCAAAAGTACCTTTCATTCTGATGTGACGATTCCTGAAAGGAGCGGACTGGAACACGGCAGTAACCGACTGCTTTTTACTAGCATCTATTTTCTGTTAGGATCCAAGGATATTTCTCATTTCCATCGCCTAAAGTCAGATGAGCTGTGGTACTTTCATGCCGGAAGTCCGCTGTCCGTCCATGTCATTGATGAAAATGGTGAATACCGTGAAATGAAGCTCGGTCTTAACCTTGAAAAGGGTGAACGGCCACAAATTTTAGTTAAGAAAAACACGATTTTCGGTTCATCCGTTAAGGAAGAGGACACATTTTCCTTAGTGGGCTGCATGGTGTCACCGGGCTTTGATTTTGAGGATTTCGAGTTATTTTCCCAGGCTGAATTGTTAAAGGATTATCCGCAACATGAAGAAATCATTCGAAAAATGGCTTATAAAACGGTAAAAGAGGAATAGAGCATCGTGTTATACAAACACATTCTCTTCCCACCCACCTACCTGAACAGGAAGAAACTAAGCAGCCAACTAGAGGGCAAGACGATCCTTATCACAGGAGCAAGCTCGGGAATAGGTGAGAGATTAGCCTACCAGCTCGCAGACCAAAGGGTACACCTCATTTTAGTAGCACGAAGAGTGGAAAAACTCCGAGAGATGAAACTCATAATCGAAAAGGGAACTGCAATAGTAACGGTTCATGGCGCAGACCTACGAAACAAGAAGGAACTGGAGGAGCTTCTTAAACTCCTCCAGGCTCTTCCGGATGGACTGGACATCATCATCAGCAATGCCGGCAAATCGATTCGGCGCTCGATTTTTCAATCATTGGACCGCTTTCACGATTTTACGCGAACAATGGCCATTAATTATTTCGCACCGGTCCAGCTGATATTGTCAGTCATACCCATACTACAAAAAACGCAAGGCCAGATTATTAATATATCAACGATTAATACTTTATTAATACCATTCCCATATTGGGCAGCTTATCAGGCTTCGAAAACTGCCTTCGACACATGGTTTCGCTCGGTCGCCCCTGAACTGAATGCCAAAGGGATTTCGACCTCAACTATTTACCTTCCGTTAGTACGAACACCCATGATCCTACCCACTAAAGCTTATCGAAACATGCCCGCCATGAGCACAAAACATGTAGCCAACTTGATTTGTAAAGCCATGTACACAAAAAGGAAAATCTATCGCCCATGGTGGTTATTTTTCGGGCAATTGGCATCCATTTTACTAAGAGGCTTTACGGAAAGTGTACTCGGTCGGATTGGACGGAGGGGGAAACTGTAATGTTACAGCTCGTTTATACACTGTATCAACTAAAATTGCTTTCCCTTTCGGGGGTAACTAGATTAGTAGCGGCAATCACTCAATTTGGCGTTAATCTCATGGTGTTGCTGAAGATTGGCGAGCGGTACGGCGATCATGTTGCGATTGTAGATGATCAAGAAACGATTAGTTATCAACAATTATTGATAAGAACGGAAAACCTAGCCTCTATTTTAAAGAACCAACATTCGCTTAAAAGTGGCCAAAAAGCAGCCATCTTTTGTGAAAACAGTATCCCGATGATTAAGGCGATTTTCGCACTTTCTTCTTTAGGCGTTGATATTTACCTATTAAATGTGAAGATGACCAAAGGTGAACTTCAAAGGTTAATCGATCATCATCAATTCGATTTGCTAGTCTATGATGATGAATCCTTATTAACTGAAGTTCCTTTTGATAAAAATAAAGCCTTTAACATTCTCGAAGGTTTGGAAACAGGCGAAAAAGTGCGACTGTCTAGAACTTCAATGGGAAAGTTGGTCCTGTTGACCAGTGGTACCACGGGCGTGGCTAAGGAGGCTGCCCATAAACCTTCCATCTTTTATTATCTGAATCCATTCTTAACGATGTTGAAACGGCTTGAACTAGTAAAATATCATACTGCCTATATCGCCACCCCGATTTTTCATGGATATGGCCTTGCTGTCCTGCTTGTTTTTTTAGCATTAGGAAAAAAGGTGGTCATCAGTAAAGGGTTTGAGGCTGAGAAGGCATGCCGGTTAATTAAGCAAAACGCGGTGGAAGTGGTGACAGTTGTTCCACTAATGGTTCAAAAGATGCAAGCTTGTCGCACAGCGGATTTGATGTCACTTAAATGCATCGCCTCAGGCGGAGCGAGGCTAAATCCGAAATTGGTTGATGAGGTTACCACCTGTTTAGGAGACGTTTTATACAATCTCTATGGAACATCGGAGACTGGCTTAAACATAATTGCTACACCCAAAGATTTAAGGTATTCACCTAAAACGATTGGAAGAAAAATCAGCGGCATGAGGCTAAGGATTTTGGGTGAAAATGGTCAGCCTGTAGCGAACGGAAAAATCGGTCAGTTTTGTGTGAAAAATAAGTGGTCGATGAAGGATCGCAACGATGCATGGATTAAGACAGGAGATGTCGGCTATCGGGATGGAAAGGGGTATTATTTCTTAACCGGAAGAATCGATGACATGATTGTTTCGGGAGGGGTCAATGTCTACCCGATTGAACTTGAACAGGTCCTCAGTCAGCATCCAGAAATTGTCGAAACAGCGGTTATCGGAATGAACGACGAAAGGTTTGGTCAACGATTGAAGGCTTTTGTACAAAAAACAGAAAATTCATCCTTGTCGGAGGATGAGCTCTTTCATTGGGTTCGGCAGCGGGTGGCAAACTATCAAATGCCAAAGGAAATCTTTTTTATCGAAAAACTACCCTATACATCCTTAGGAAAAATCGATAAAAAAATGCTAAAAACGTATTCCCTTTAGCACTTTAAAGCATGTGGGGACTGTCCCCACATGCTTTAAAGCGCTAAAGCGGTTATTTATCCTCACGCAGTATGTATTCGTTCCCATCCTGGTCTTTAAAAGTAAACATTGTGCCAAATGGCATTCTCATCATATCTTCTACCTGTACACCATTTTGTTTCATTTTTTCATAGGCAGATTCGATATCTGTCGTGCTAAATAAAATCGATGGGTGAGCAACGGCCGAAGGTTTATGTTGCATCATTGCCGCCTTTGAATAAAGAACCAATGTCGTAAATTCATTTTCACTCGGACCAACTTCTATCCAAGCCATATTGGGTCCCATTTGCTGCTCAAACTTAAGTACAAAATCCATCTTATTCAACCAAAAATCCTTCGCAGCCTGCTGATCCTCTACATAAACTGTAATCTTCCCAACCTTATTAATCATCACAAAACCCCCTCTAAACTCATCATATACCCAGTAATCATACCAATCCCCTACCAGAAAAACAACTTCGCCCTTTTGTGCTTTGAGAAGTCCTATCATGATCGATTTTTTTATAAAAAATTTATTTAAATGAAAGATTTATCACCGTGGCTTTGTTAAAAAAATGTTAGAATGGCCTATATATCATTTTACGACAAGGAGACACAATGTTTTCTTCTGACTCTTTTTTTAAGTTGTTTTTTAATAAGTCCAAATGGATTTCCTTAATTCTTACGGCGCTTTTAACGACCCTTGCCAGTGAAATCAAGGTCATACCCTTTAATGGTGAGGCTTTTCGTTTCGGATTAGGTAGTATTACATTTTTTCTCATTATCCTTATTCACCCTCCAGCTTCATTGGCGCGAACAGGGTTCTTTACCGGCTTGATTGTTGCTGGTTTTCGAATTTTCGAAGATATCGGATTTGATTCGGTCCCAATCTTAGCAAGTGTAAAAAACCATCTCCCAGCCTTTTTATTTTATTATGTATATGGACTAGGGCTCAGCCTTATAAAAATTGAGAAATACAAAACCTTTCCCCTTCTTCTTGGGGCTATTGCAGCAGGATTTGAGTTTATCGGTAATGGGGCAGAGCACCTTTTACGCTATACCCTTTTAAATCATGAAAACTTAGGCTATCGGGAATGGACACTATTAGGTGCGGTGGCCTTATTACGAAGTTACTTTGTAGTGGGAATTTACAGCTCCATTACGGTTTCCGAACAAAAAAAACAAATGCAAGAAATGCTCGAGGTTGGTTCAGGATTATATTCAGAAACCCTTTACTTGCAAAAACTAATGAATCATATCGAACAGATTACCGCATCCAGCCATGAATTATACCGAAAATTAAAGAAGATTAATGAAAGGGAGTTAAGTATCCAAGCGCTTCTTATTGCTCAAGAAATTCACGAGGTGAAGAAAGATTCTCAGCGAATTCTTGCAGGGCTATCCAAAATAACAATACAAAAAACGAATGATGAGTTATCCCTTTCTGATGTGCTAGGATTTGTCATATCAGCGAATGAAAAATATAGCGAAATGTTGGGAAAGAAAATCTCTTTTCAATTGACAATGTCCACCAATTTTTATACCGATCAACATATCCAGCTACTTGCATTATTGAATAATTTGACTGCTAATGCAGTAGAGGCTATTACAGATAGAGGGAAGATTGATATTGATATAGTGGAAGAGCAAGAGTTCATCACTTTCATCATAACGGATTCCGGTAAGGGAATTCCCGAAGAGGACTTATCCATTATTTTTGAACCGGGTTATACCACAAAATTTAATGATTCTGGGGTAGCGGCGACTGGTATTGGGTTAGCACATGTACATGAAATTGTTCAAACTCTTCAGGGACAAATTAGAGTAGAACCACAGGCTGTAGGAACCGTGTTCCGAATCTTGATTCCGATAGGGAACATTAGAAAGAGGTGAAGGAAGATGAAATATTTTATTGTAGACGATGATACAGCTAGTAGACGGATGCTAGAGAAAATTATTGTGGAATGCGAACTTGGGGATGTAGTTGGTGAAGCGGAATCCGGAATCGATTCACTTCCCCTTATCCACTCCATTCTTCCAGATATCGTCTTAATTGATTTCTTAATGCCTGAACTTGATGGAATTGAAACAATTGAACACTTAAGGAATCAGGGGTTTACTGGACAATTTATTATGATTTCTCAAGTTGTAAATAAGGAAATGGTCGGTGAGGCTTATGAAAAAGGAATTGAATTTTTTATACATAAGCCGATTAATCGACTAGAAGTGCAAAGCATACTGAAAAAAACGGCAGATCAAATTCTCCTCAGAAAATCGTTAAATGCCATTCGGGAATCACTAGCATTTGTAGAGCCAACCAAAATTACGCCAAAGAAACGCAGTGTGAAAGAACTCGTTACGGCCATTTTAAATGATATGGGTATTTTCGGAGAAACGGGAAGCGGGGATATGGTATTAATGATGGAGTATTTAATCAATCGTAAAGATACCACAACAATACTGCCCCCGCTTAAGGAACTTTATGAAGCCATTTCGGGAAGTGACAAGGATGTTAAAAAAGAAACGAAATCCATCGAGCAGCGAATTCGTAGAGCCATTATGGCAGCGCTTAACAATATGGCCTCATTAGGAATATTTGACTACACAAACCCAAAATTCGAATACTATGCACCCCGTTATTTCGATTTTCAAGAAATAAGAATTCGTATGAAGGAAATGGATCAGGATAACAACGAACCTACTAAGGTGAAAATTAATATTAAAAAGTTTCTGCAGGTCTTACTTCTTGATACATTGGAAAAATATTCTCATAATCCATAAGATGAATCCCCCAACTCAAAAGGCTGAGATGTACTGCACCCCAAAAGTTAGAGTAAAGAATCTAACTTTTGGGGTGTTTATTTTTGTCTAAATATAGTGAGAAATTTAAGGTTA
>NZ_JBTOOE010000043.1:0-12774 GCF_054786815.1 Pseudoneobacillus rhizolycopersici
AGCCGCCTCATTCGGACTCGGGTTGGCTTTTTTGACCTTGTGCTGTCCGAATAGCTACCTGATTCGGACTCGGGTTGGCTTTTTTGATCTTGTGCTGTCCGAATAGCCGCCTTATTCGGACTCGGGTTGGCTTTTTTAGCCTGGTCCTGTCCGAATTGCCACCCGATTCGGACTCGGGGTGGCTTTTTTGACCTTCTGCTGTCCGTACTACCTACCAGTTCGGACTCCTTTTCCCTTTCTTCGCCTACTTCTGTCCGAACTGATAACCAGTTTGGACTTCATTCCCTTAATTCTCCTTACCCTGTCTGAATCCCACCCGATTCCTCTTGAATACCATCTGTTCAATGTTTTGCCATAATGTTTTTACGGATTTGTGAAGGATTCTAATACCCCCACATTGTTTAATCAATTTCTTGTATATTGATAGTGTAATCATTCATTAATTCAAAAATATCCTTTGAGAGGAAGTTGATTCATATGTTAGTGAACTTTTTAAGAAATAATAAAATTGCAGCCGCACTTTTTACATTACTTCGAATTTATTTGGGCTATGCTTGGTTAAATGCAGGGATTCATAAGTTAACTGGTGGGTTTGATGCAAGTGGATTTTTAAAAGGGGCGGTGGCCAATCCGGTAACTGGTCCAGATGGAATTGTGTATGGTGGCTGGGTAAGTTTCCTTGAAAGCTTCGCGATTCCTAATGCTGATCTGTTCAATGTATTAATTCCTGTGGGTGAAACTTTAGTCGGTTTAGGTTTAATTCTTGGATGCTTAACTTCTGCGGCCGCTTTCTTCGGGGTAGTGATGAACTTTAGCTTCTTGTTATCTGGTACTGTATCTCATAACCCAACTGATATCCTGATGGGTGTACTGATTATGGTTGGCGGTTACAACGCTGGTGTGTTCGGACTTGACCGTTATGTCGTTCCATTTTTCAAAAAGAGATTTGGTAAAGAAGTGAAAGCTAATAAAATAGTCGCTTAGCGTAATGCATGAAAAAAAGGGTTGATTCCGCTGAATCAACCCTTTTTTATTCAATATGACAACTAAAGTGTACTATATTCCTTAGCCGTGCTGGCCGGATAAGGCTTATCTGAATAGATTTATTTTAAATATAAATAATACCATTAATGGGAGGTGGATATATTGCCAAAAGAGAACACGAAATTAACCAATTCGATTCAATATAGTATTTGGGAAACAAAAACGAATGAAAATCAACCAGGTATTGCTCATGGATCCGCGAAATCCGCTGAAGAAATGGCACTTGAATCAAACAAACCTGGCAAACAAGTATAGGTAGTTTATTAGTTTTACCAACGCTACTGGGCAAAAAATGTGATATAATGGAATTCCTTGGCAGGGGCAATAATTATATAAGAAAAATGGTAAGCAGGGTTCATGTCATCACGAACCCTGCTTTTCTTGTGCTCCTAGGAATTGCGTTAGGACTTTTTTTGCCCATTAAAGAATTTCCCTAATTAATCCAATAGCTGTTTACTATGGTAGCTAGTTTTCTTTATTTTCCACAATACGTTTCCGATTGCGATGATCCATAGGATTCCAAGGGCTAGATAGGTATATAGACTTGCTATTTGTGAAATATTTAAAGCCCCTAATAAAGTCCTAATATTGGTAATAATGATTATCCCACCTACAAGAGTTCCTAAGAGGTTCGTCGGAATAATCTTAACTAACCAAGCTGCGATGGGGGCAGCGATGAGACCACCGATCATTAAGGCAATCACCCATTGATAATGGATATTGGACCAGCCTAGTGTAATTAGAAAACCGATTGTCGATGACACAGCAATGGCAAATTCACTTGTATCGACGGAGCCAATTACCTTTCTTGGCTCCATCTTATTACCCGTTATTAAGACCGGTGTGGCAATTGGCCCCCATCCCCCACCGCCTGTGGCATCAAAAAATCCAGCAATAAAACCTAGTGGTATGAACTGCTTCTTCGTCCATTTCTTACTGGATGTTGTTTGTTGGGGGTTAAATTTGAAAAGAAAACGGTAGATGACAAAAACACCTAGAGTTAATAAGAAAATTGATACATAAGGCTTAATAATATCCCCTGGAATGCTACCTAAAAATAAAGCGCCTAAAAATGCACCAATGGAGCCGGGGATAATCAATTTATATACAACTTGTTTATCGACATTCCCAAACCGAATATGTGAAACGCCTGATGCGGCTGTTGTGACAACTTCCGCCATATGAACCGACGCTGAAGCCATAGCTGGAGCAATTCCGAACATCAGTAATAAGGATGTGGAGGTGACGCCGTAGGCCATCCCTAAAGACCCATCTACTAATTGGGCGGCTAACCCTATGAAGGCAAGAATAACTAATCTCCTCAAATTTCTCTCTCCTTTTTATCAAAATCCTGAATAGACTAGTATGGAATCGAAAATTTAGTAATTGTCGACTAATCTAATCAAGTTTCTAACATACGTTATGACGTTTTCTTTGGGTGGGTTCAACTTTTGGTAAAAAAAGGCATATGCCTAGAAGTTTTTAAAAAGGAGAGGTGTGTGAATGAAGGTTTCGAGTAGGGGGGAATATGCACTACGAGCGCTTATTTGTCTAGGGGCGGCTCATAATAGATTACTAACGATTCAGGAGATATCGGAAAGGACGCTTGTCCCTATCCATTATTTAGAACAGATTCTCTTGCAATTAAAAAGGAATGGGTATGTTCAAAGTAAAAGAGGTGTCAACGGAGGCTATAAACTAGCGCGAAATTCAGATGATATCACGATTGGCGAAGTGATTCGAAACCTAGAAGGACCACTTGCACCGATGGGATGTGTCAGTGTTACCTCCTATGAAAGTTGCCCTTTAGAAGCTGGATGTTTACTCAAACCCTTATGGGCCCTTATACGAGATAAAATTGCTGAATTGCTAGATCATACAACGCTGCATGACTTACTAGAGGGGAATATTTCCAATTAACAGGAAAGAGATTATCCAAATAGGGTTTGTATTCGGATAAGAAGAAAAAATGTGTCATTGAGTCCAAACTAGGTGACAGTTCGGACTGCTTAAGGCTAAAATAAATTAATCGAGTTCGAACTGCGGAAGGTACAAAATAACAAAATAGTCCAAATCAGGTGGTTCCCTACCAGCGCTTTTCTAAACTATAAATTTTCTGAATTTTTTGTAATATATGTAATGAATCGTTGTTTTTTTCATATATCTGAAGTGTAGGACATGGATAGTTGACTATATTGGGACCTTGTTAACCTGATGAAAAAGGAGGGTAGCGTATTTTAGATGGTCAAAAAGGAAAATACATTTTTCTAATTGGAAGGTGAAAGAAGCATGAGTCAAAATCACTTCAAAACAGCTTCATTAGGAATTCAACATGTTTTAGCCATGTATGCCGGAGCCGTCATTGTGCCTTTAATTGTCGGCGGTGCTCTTAAATTATCAGTTGAACAATTAACGTATTTAGTGTCCGTTGATATCCTTATGTGCGGGATTGCCACCTTATTACAGGTATGGCGTAACCGTTTCTTTGGTATTGGACTTCCTGTCGTTCTTGGCTGTACCTTCACTGCTGTTGGACCAATGATCGCCATTGGTGGTCAATATGGTATTTCAGCCATTTATGGAGCGATTCTTGTTTCTGGAATTTTTGTTCTCATTGTTGCAAAATACTTCGGATTGCTCGTTCGTTTTTTTCCTCCCGTTGTTACCGGATCTGTTGTAAGCGTTATCGGGATTACCCTCATTCCAGTCGCGATGAATAATATGGCTGGCGGGGTTGGGAGTGCTGATTACGGTTCGGTCGAAAATATCACTCTTGCTTTTGGGACTTTATTATTCATCCTCATTCTTTTTAGATTCTTCAAAGGGTTTATTCGTTCAGTAGCCATTCTGCTAGGTATAATTGGAGGTACCATTGTCTCTTCCTTTTTGGGTAAGGTGAATTTTAGTGCTGTTGGAGAGGCATCATGGTTTCATCTGCCACAGCCATTTTATTTTGGAATGCCCACTTTTGAGGTAGCCGCTATTTTAACAATGATATTAGTTGCCATTGTTAGCCTTGTTGAATCAACAGGCGTCTATTTCGCCCTTTCCGACATTGTAGGAAAAAAAGTGAATGAAAAAGATTTATCAAATGGTTATCGTGCAGAAGGATTGGCCATCGTTTTAGGTGCCATTGTGAATGCTTTCCCGTACACAACTTACTCGCAAAACGTTGGATTAGTCCAATTATCAGGCGTAAAGACAAAGAATGTGATTTATACTGCTGGTGTCTTTCTCGTATTACTTGGGCTTGTTCCCAAAATTGGAGCTTTAACAACCATTATTCCCGCTCCTGTTCTTGGGGGTGCAATGGTCGCCATGTTTGGTATGGTAGTCGCCTATGGAATTAAAATGCTTAGTAAGGTGGACTTTTCCTTACAGGAAAATTTACTTGTTGTCGCTTGTGCTGTTGGGATGGGCTTAGGTGTTACCGCCGTTCCTGGCCTGTTCGCACAAATGCCGGATAGTGTAAAGATTTTGACGGATAACGGAATTGTTGTCGGTAGTTTAACCGCTATCATCTTAAATCTAGTCTTTAATGTACGATCAAAAGCAGGAAGTGGGAAGGAAGAAGTAGCTTAAACTAATGAAAAAACCGTGAAGAGAAGAATCTTCACGGTTTTTTTCTATTATGAATGATTGCCTTATTTAGTAAACCGTGATGACGGATCCGTTTTTATGAATGACGGTCACTTTTTGTCCTGATTTGTTTTGGTAATCGGTAGCCGTTCCATACGGGACTTTTAAGACGAGCGGTTCGCCATTTTGATCAAATTCCACGGTAAAGTTGTCAGCTGCACCGACGATTTCAGCTTTTGAAAAATCGAGCGAACCTGGAATGGTTAGTTTTTGACCAATAAGAACCATTTTATGATTTAATTTGTTTTCCTTTATCATATCCTCCAGCTTGACCCCAAAACGCTCTGAAATCCCCCATAATGTATCTCCAGGAGTAACGGTGTAAATTTCTTTAGGCACTCGAATCTTTTGACCAATCTTAATGTGATCCTGAACAAACTGATTTTCCTTTTTTAAATCCGTGACAGTGGTGCGGTATATTTTGGATAGATGATAAAGACTATCCCCTTTTTGAACTGTATGTTGGTAAGCATATTTCTCTTTAAGGGGGGCGACACTGTCACCCGGTACTAGCAATTGCTGACCCACGATAATTTTATCGGTTGTTAAGCCATTTGCTACCATTAATTGTTCCACACTTACTTGATGCTTTTTAGAGAGACGATACAGATTATCGTCCTTTTTGACTGTATAGTTTATGCTGCAAGCTCCTACTTTACCATTAAATAAGGCGAATGCTCCAATGGTTCCTGCTATCGAGGCAACGACCCATTTCTTATTGCGAACACTCTTTCTTTCCTTGCGCTCCTGAGCAATTCTTTGTTTTCTCTTTAATAAAGTTGTATCCACTTGTCCTACTCCCCTATGTATCTCTAGATCGTTAGTAATAGATATAGACCCTATATAAGAATTCGAAGCAAGAGAGCGTTTTATGACAGCCTTCTTAAAATATTTATTCGTTTGATGGAAGAAACACGGGGACGGTTCCTGCGTTTCCTTTTTCCATCTATCCTAATTAAGGTAGGGGACTAAGATGTTCATGAATTAATTTCCATTCATGTTCAAACTTCATGAATACATTGGTGGCATTTCCTTTTCCACTAATAGGTTTGTTATTGTGTAGTCCTTCCCAGTGGTATTGATACAAACAAGTAGCCATTGTATCGCTAATCCCTAACCATTGTACGTTGGATATCCAATACCGTTCTTCTTTTATTAGATTCCATGTATTGTTGAAATATGCTTCAATCTCACTAGTTGTCTTATACTCCTTATCTTGAAACCAATAAACGGCATTTTCTGAAAGATATTTAGCCACATTTGGAAAACCATGGGAGTTGGTTGCTTGAATATATCCCTCTAATGCTTTTTCAACATTCAACATAATGACCTCCATTCTCAAAACCGACTAACCGGTTTTTTATCTTTATTGTATATCAAATAAACCTAAACTTCCAGAGCCTTAACTAATTATCTTTGCCTCGGATTTTATCTGATAACATTCTAAGGAAATGCTGGCATTTCTATCTCCTTCAATCGTCATCTCTATTGGATATAACTCAGCGCTTTTATCACTCATAAACCATTGGCGTTTCTCTTTTACTACAATAAATAGTCCTTCTAATGCTCCGATTGTGGCAAATTCACTAGAGGCGGGACGCCACTCTGGTAATCCAAGTTCTGTTTTCAGCGTTTCTATGGACTTCATCACATTCTGAACAGGTAGCCCTATTTCATCGACACGTAGGAACTCTTCGATTGAGAATGGCCCTTCTTTATCTATGCTAGGAAGTTTATGTCTGGCAATTATTTCGACAATATTACCTGCTGGGTCATTAAAATAAATCGAATGAGCATCCCATGATACAAAGTGGATGACTTTATCCCCTTGTTCGGTTGATATTTCTGTTTTCGTATCAATCCATTCCAATGCTTCCATTAATCTGTTTTCAGGTATATTTATGGCAAAGTGATAGAATGGTAGATCATGACCGATTTCTTGTTTAAATGTTAACAAGGTTTCACCAATTTCGATTGTAAAATGAGTTTCATCTTTTGAAATAATCGGAAATCCTAGCTTATTGGTATAAAAATCAACTAAATCGTTAAGATGAGCTGTGTCAAGAACCAACTGTTTAATCTTCATTGTCTTTTCCTCCTAAGGTATCGTATTTACTAGTTCTAAATTTCCTGTTTTATGGATGATTTCCCATTCAGTTACTAGATTTTTATCAAAATAAACAAGACCTTTTATAATCAAATCATAATCTTATTTAAGTTAAATAACTTCCATATTTCTAATGATTTCCATCTACGACTTTAGTAGCATTACTGAGGCAACTACCTATACCAACTTTGAATATGGACAATATATTTTTAAAAAAATCAGCATATATTCCTTTTTATTATGTTTCCACTGTTGTAAAATTGTTTAAAGTGAATATATATATAAACAATACATTAGAAGGTGCGTGGTATGATGAATAGATTTTTAGCCATTACGGTCCTTTTGCTAATTTCTTTCTTCAGCCAAAATGTTACCTATGATTCAAAAGCTGTAAGCAATGATTATCATCACTATGTTCTGGATGACTCAAATTCGAATAATGTTATTCCGTTCGACGATAACGATCACGATAAACATAAGTTCCTTCTCATTCATGCTTTTACCATTTTAGTTACCTTCCTACTCATCACTAGGACAAATAAGTATGTATCATTCAATCATAAGAAATTCATTTTTCTAACCCCGATTTTTTATCAATCCAATTATGTGGACACAGCTCTTTTGAAGAAATCATAAATTGATTTTTCAAAGGAGGCTAATAAGGATGATGTGGATTCGCTTTGTCATGATGGGATTTTTCTCATTAACAGCTATTTCCATGCTCGGTTTTCAAGCACTTGAAATTTTCAATGCTTTTACTGACTATTTCAATCAAAAATAATCGGAGATAGGGAGTTTGTTTCCCAATATCAGAAATTAGAAGAGGATAGCCATCTTGGCTATCCTCTTTAGTTTGCCCTGGATACCCAGATCTAACCGTTTTGGATCCTCCTCAAGAAACTTCACCATCACGATTGATTAGAGATATTAGCCCCGCTTTCGTTAAAGTGCTAATCTTCTCGGGAAACTCTTGACTCTTATCCATTAAACACCCATTGAAAAAAGCTATCGTTAATTCGTTTATAGAATCATGAATCGGTTTCACTGCCTCTATTTTTCTAGTAAAAAGAATCGGAGCATCGGTAAAGGAAATGTGATTAGCGCCATGAATCTTCAGAAAATACTTTTTCCCTGTCAACGAGTCGAAAAGTGCCCGTTGTCCTAAACTGAACACCTCAGCCCCATCCGCATTCCAAATCTCCTTCATCTCTTCATAGCTTGAATAATGCTGCCTAACAGACAAAAATGGGGTAGGTACGGATTGTCCATAGGAAATGAGATGCAGGCTACCATCAAGTATGACTCCTGCTCCAATTCGTGGATCTTTTTTGGCTAATTCAAAAACAGCTGTCCCACCTAAGGAATGGCCAATCGCACCGATACTTGATAAGTTAAACTTCTGTTTCAAGACAGAATCACTTTCATTCCAATCTGATAGTGCATCGATTACACAGCTAAGATCCGCCACCCGAATATCAACCAGTTTCCTCTGCCAAGCAGAATCATTTGGCGGGATTGTTCGAACGATATCGCTTTGATAGATGACCCCTTCATCCGGAAACACCGTATATAAGGTTTCATAGGTAGACCCCACTGTTACTAAAATATAACCTTCCTTCACTAGTTGGGTGATATTAAAAAGATACAGGTCCCGATCCATTCCCATCCCTGGGGAATAGAGGATGATCGGCCTATTTGCTAGAGTCCCAGATATCGGGGCGTCCGGATAACAATGGGTGATAAAATCTTCACTTGCTCCCATGTCCCTATATCGTTTCATGATTTCATCTTCGTATGGAAAAAATAAATTAGAAAATGGAGAAGGAGTCCCCCCTTCCCAGCTTGCATCAACCTGATAAAAGATACTGATCATCAATTGTCTGTTCTCTACTAGGTTATTTAAAGGTTCGTCCCGATTCTTATCCATCACTTTTCTTACCAATCTACCTATTTTCAATAGCGAGGTCCTCCTTTTCAAAAAAATAAAAACGGTTGTTAAGGGGGAACAACCGTTTTGACAATAAGCCGTTAAGATTTTAGGAAATATTACCAGTCATTCTATATATTCATATTAACATACGAATATTTAACAAAACAAGTTGTTAAATAAACGTTTAACAAACATCAATCGCAAGATAAAGTATTCATTTTGTTTATATCTTGGCAATAATTTAGATGTAAAATAAGGAGTAAAAGAGGAAAAAGGAGCTAAAAATGGTAGATTCAAAAAAGATATTAGTCATTGAAGATGAGGAATCGATTTCCGATATTCTTTCCTATAGCTTGCGAAAAGAGGGTTATTTCGTACAATGTGCCGCCTCAGGTCAAGAAGCCTTTCAGTTATTGGATATGTTTCTTCCCGACCTTATTTTACTGGATGTCATGTTGCCGGATACCAATGGTTTTGACATTTGCAAACGGGTTGTTCAAGAACACCGCCACACTCCGATTATTATGCTGACAGCAAGAAATGACATTGTGGACAAAATTCTCGGACTCGAGCTCGGGGCGGATGATTACATCACGAAGCCTTTTGATATCAGGGAATTGCTTGTACGTATTAAAGTAGCCCTTCGGAGATTTGATCATATTGCTGTAAAAGAAAACTTTATTCGAATAAACGAATCCATTAAACTTGATCCACATTCTCGAGCCGTTTACAAACAAGATCAAGAGATTAAACTTAAACCAAAAGAATATGAGCTACTGTTGTTATTTGCCGAGCATAAAAACCGCGCCTTTTCGCGAGAGGAAATATTGGACTATGTTTGGGATATTGACTATGAGGGCGAGCTTCGTACAGTCGACGTGCATGTCCAGCGATTACGGAAAAAACTAGACTGCGAGACATTACCTTCTATTATTGAAACGGTTTTTGGCATCGGCTATAAAATGAAGGGCGATCAACGATGAGAACGAGATGGACGATTCGGAAAAAGTTTTTATTTGGTTTTTTTCTTATTTTTTCATTATCTCTCGTTTTGCTAAACCTAGTCATTAGCAATTTACTATTAAAAAATAGCGAAAACATTATTAGAAGCGATATGGAAAATATTCAAAAATACTCTCGAGAATACTTGAAACAATATTTCTTACTCGAAAATCTATCCGAAGATGCCTTTACCACTTCGGGCAATCAACTTGTCTATGAACTTAGTAAAAATCTAAAAGGGAATATCGCTCTTTATGATCAAAATGGGACGTTTTTAAATGAAGGTCTTGGTGAAAAGCAGGAATACATCATCGTCAACACGAAACCGAGTATTCTTTTAACACAAAGTAGCAAGGAAGACCTTCTTCTTGCTCTACAAAATAAAGCTGCCTTTACGATTAATACGATTGATAAATGGAAGATTGTCAACTTTTCTTATCCGCTATATATCGAGGATGACTACTATGGAATTGTCCGATTTTCAAAGGACTATACAAATTTGTTTGAATCGAATCGAACGGTATTAAAGAGTCTGACCGTATTTACATTAGCGCTTTTTGGAGCAATTTTCTTATTTTCCTATGTCCTGTCTAGTAAAATTACCAAACCATTGCTGCAATTAACCAATGCCTTTAAGGAAGTTGCAGATGGGAATTATGGATCAGAGCTAACGGTAAAGACCGGTGATGAGATTGAAGAGCTGACCGAGCGTTTTTCTGACATGAAACATCAAATTCAGCAGCAAATTGCTACCATTGAGGCTGAAAAAGAAAAAGTCGAAAGATCGGAACGGAGCCGAAGAGAGTTTTTTAACAATGTTACTCATGAATTAAAAACACCTTTAACGACCATCTCAGGCTATGCCCAAATCATTGCCGATGAAACTTTCGATGACCCTGTTTTCCTGCAAAAAGCGGCCAGTCGAATTCAAAGCGAAAGTGAACGGCTGCACGAGATGGTTGTCGAAGTCATTGAACTTTCGAAGCAACAATCGGAAAAATTAGAGCCGATCCCCTTCGATTTGGTTACCCAACAGCTATGTGAGGACATGCAGTTAAAAGCGGCCAAGTACCAAATGGACATAATTTGTCAGGTGCAATCACTTATGGTATATGGTGCGGAAAATAAATTGCGCGAACTGTTGATTAATCTATTAGATAATGCAATCAAATATGGTGATAGTCACTCGATCATTCATGTAAGCTTGAAATCTTGTGACAACATGGCCATCCTACAGATGACAAACAGAAGCCATTCGCTACATGAAAATGTCTTGTCAAACATGTTTGAACCGTTTTACCGTAGTCCTAAAACGGATAAAAATGAAAAGGGCAGCATTGGATTAGGCTTATATATCAGCAAAAAAATCATAGAAGAACATAATGGGAGCATTGACGCTCATACAAGCGGTAGTCAAATCACTTTTTCGGTAAAACTGCCTCTTTGGCAACAACTTGGCAATATCTAACCTAATTTTGGATACAACCTTTCTCTACAATGAAGTTGTAATTCAAAAACAGGAGGTCAAACAAAAATGAACATAACAAAAGGAATCATTGGTCTATCACTGGCGGTTGTCACACTTACTGGATGTGGGGTCGTTCATGGCCAAGACAAAACGGTTATCGTAAGTGATAACGTTGCCGTCAGAAGCAGTATGGATGATGCAGAGGTAGCCGTCTCGAAACCACTAGAAATTAATTTAAAAGAACGAATGACCTATAGAGAGCTACTAGGGATTTCGAATGACCAGATTTATTTTACTAAGAATGAGGGTTTATTTAAAACGGACCTTACTTCAGGGAAGTCCGTTTACATTCACGACATGCCTATCAAAGAGTTGTCAAAGGACGGTAGCAGGGCTTTATCTGTGAATAGCCAAGGGATATTTGTTTATGATGTGGAAGGGGATAAGTCGATTAAGTTAGCTGGACCGACGGACTATGATGTGACCTTTGCTGACCCAAAAGGAGAGTATATCTCCTACTTTGATTTCAATCGATCATCCTATGTGTTTATTCATACTAGTTCAACTGAAACGAAAGAAGTGGCAATGGCAAAACTTTTTACTTTAAAGGATTTTTCTTTTAATAAAGCTAGCATTCGCAATAACGCCATTTACTTGTCAGTCCATCAACCGAAAGAAGGAAATGCGATTTATAAAATAACTCCTGATAACAAGAAGGAATTAGTCCTATCATTGCCACACAAGGAGGATCAGATTGCTCGGTTTGATATCATCCATGATAATCTCTTAGTTTTTAATGGGACTTATAATGAGGAATCCGGAATTTTCTTTTATAGAATGGATAAGCAGGTGATCCATAAAGTCGTGTCTGGGGGCAAAACCTCTGAGGGAATTTGGACACCATTTTATAGTATTTCACCTGATGGTTCTAGGATGTTATTTGATGAAAGTGCACCAGAGGGCGGTAAATTTTACACCAATGTTTATATTGCCAATATTGAAGCTAATCAACTTACTAGAAGCATTCGAATTATCGAAAAGGCCGAGCTGCCTGCTGTGATTGACCTGCTTGCTTACTGGAAAGGCGATTCTTCCGCTTTCTATATCCCTAGATCAAAAAAATCAATCAGCGGCTATAGTGATGAAATAATAGAGTATCTTTCAAAGTTTGAAATTGACCAAATTAAAGCGAAATAAAGGCAGGTTATTTTGTGTAATCGTTAAAAAAGCGAAACCGAGTTCGATTAGAGATGCTCTATTCGGACTCGGTTTTGCTTTTTTGACGTCGTGCTGTCCGAATAGCGGCTTGATTCGGACTCGATTTCCTGTTTTGAGCCTTCTGCTGTCCGAATTGCCCCACTATTCGGACTCGGGTTGGCTGTTTTGAGCCTTCTGCTGTCCGAACTACCACCGGGTTCGGACTCCACTTCCCTTTTTTAGCCTTCCTCTGTCCGAACTACCACCGGGTTCGGACTCCACTTCCCTTTTTCAGCCTTCCTCTGTCCGAACTACCACCGGGTTCGGACTCCACTTCCCTTTTTCAGCCTTCCTCTGTCCGAACTACCACCGGGTTCGGACTCCACT
>NZ_JBTOOE010000044.1:0-11887 GCF_054786815.1 Pseudoneobacillus rhizolycopersici
CCTACGACCGATCGGTTAACAGCCGATAGCTCTACCACTGAGCTACTGCGGAATATTTCTGATATGTCTTATCGACTCTTTAAATTATAAAAACCTCAATACTAAAAGTCAAGAAGTAATTTTTATCCAAACAAGGACTTAAGCCAATTAAAAATCGGCAGGAAATAAATTTATCAAGTTTTTATTGGGATGTCAATACGGAAAGTTGTTTTAGTTTACTTTTACATTTACCACAAACATATTTCTTTATATTAACTGCTCTTTTTCTTTTAAAAACTAAGGAACATCCAGTGCACGTATAGACATATAGCTTTTTGCTTCGATTGGTTGTCGGTCTTTCAGGGAGCTGCTGACAAAAACGAGGTGCCCCAACTTTTTGCATCAATCTTTTAAAATCTTGATCCTGATGCTTATATCCTTTCTTTTCTAAGTGGAGGTGATAATGGCATAACTCATGTTTAATAATTCCAACCAATTCTTGCTCCCCAAGTTGTTCTAAATAGCGCTTGTTAATTTCGATATTATGAGATTGTAAAAGGTATCTTCCACCAGTTGTTTTTAGTCTAGAATTAAAGCTAGCTTGATGGCGAAATGTTTTTCCAAATAATGTTAATGAAATATCCTCGACAAGTTTTTGCAACTCTTCATTTGTCATCTAAGCTTCTCCTTCTTCTGCACTTGGCGTTTTTCTTGTGAACATGACAAACTATTATAGCATACATTGTAGGTACGACTTGATACTTTTAGGTTGAGTGTATGATTATGACCCGCTGATTTTGTTCACTTTTTCCCGGACGTACGTTCCTCTTTTAAATCACAATAAGAACTAGATTTCCCCAACTTTGTCCCAAAAACCTGATAACACAATCTAGAAACACATAAGGGAAGATATCCCAAGGTTGAAAAGGAGGTCAACTCGATGCCTACTTGGTTTCAACATCAAATGCAAAAAGCATTCTACGAGAAAAATCGTTATCAAATAAAATTATTAAATCAATGTTGGTTTTTTTATAGAAAAAAACACTGCCAATAATAGCAGTGTTTTTAACTTTTCTTATTGATTTGGCGGCAACATTGTTAAGGATACCCTACCCTTTTGTTTGTCGACAGAATCAACCCAAACGGTTACGATATCCCCGACGGAAACAATATCTAACGGGTGTTTAACGAAACGTTTGGTTAGTTTGGAAATGTGAACAAGCCCATCTTGTTTTACCCCGATATCGACAAAGGCTCCGAAATCGACAACATTTCTGACTGTGCCTTGCAACTCCATTCCTGGCTTTAAATCTTCTAACTGTAGAACATCCTTTTTCAACAACGGTGCAGGTAATTCATCACGCGGGTCGCGTTCAGGACGAACTAACGCCTCAATAATATCTTTCAATGTCAGTTCTCCAATTGATAACTCCATTGCGACAGCCTGCAAATCAATTGCTTGTAAGGCTGCCTTCAGTTCCTCTGATCCGACATCTTTTGTTGTAAAACCATATTTCTTTAGCAAGACTTTGACAACATCATAATTTTCCGGGTGGATCCCTGTCCGGTCGAGCGGCTCTTTTCCGTCCAATACTCGTAAGAATCCAATCGCTTGTTCATAGGTTTTTGCGCCAAGACGAGGGATTTTTTTCAATTGAACTCGGCTAGTAAATTTCCCTTCTTCCTCCCGCTTTTTGACGATATTCATCGCTACCGTTTTGGACAGTCCAGCTACATATTGTAATAACGAAGGCGAAGCGGTATTGACATTAACTCCAACACGATTAACCGCCGTTTCCACGACAAATGTTAAAGACTCCGATAATTTCTTTTGGGAAACATCATGCTGGTACTGGCCAACCCCAACGGATTTTGGATCAATTTTAACCAGTTCAGCTAATGGATCCTGTAGGCGCCGCGCAATGGAAACGGCACTTCGCTCCTCAACCTGGAAGTTTGGAAATTCCTCTCGAGCCAAGTCAGAGGCGGAATACACGCTTGCGCCCGCTTCGTTGACAATCAAATAATAAATATCCTGATTTAATTCTTTTAAAATATCGGCGATAAATTGCTCGGTTTCTCTTGATGCCGTCCCGTTTCCGACCGCGACCATTTCAACCTTATGACGATGAATCATATCCATCACTTTCTTTTTTGCCTCTGCTGTTTTGTTAACAGGTGGGTGCGGATAAATGACTCCGATTTCTAGCACTTTACCTGTGTCATCGACAACAGCTAATTTACAGCCTGTCCGATAAGCAGGGTCTACACCAAGGACAATTTTCCCTTTTAATGGCGGTTGCAATAACAGATTGCGCAAGTTTTCCGAGAAGATATGAATCGCTTGTTCTTCTGCTTTTTCGGTTAGCTCACTGCGGATTTCTCTTTCAATTGAGGGCTGAATCAGCCTTTTATAGCTGTCTTCGATTGCTTCTACCACGATGGAAGCCGTGATGGACAGCGGCACTTTAACCCATTTTTTTGTTAGAAAATTTAAAATGGACTCATGCTGTGGTTTAATGGCAACCCGTAAGATTTCTTCCTTTTCACCACGATTAACAGCTAGAACACGGTGGGGAACAATTTTGGCAACCGGCTCTTCATATTCATAGTACATTTCATATACTTTCTTTTCGTCCTTATCCGTATCTTTGACAGTTGTTTCGATCCGCCCGTTTTTAAAAGTTTCAAGACGAATCCATTTACGACTGTCGGCATCGTCCGAAATCCACTCCGCAATGATATCCTTAGCACCAGCAATTGCTTCTTCAATGGTTGTCACTTCTTTTTCTTCTGATAAAAACTTTTTGGCAAATCCTTCAACATTTCCTGAGGAAGGGAAAGTCATCAACCATTGGGCTAGAGGTTCTAAGCCTCTTTCCTTTGCTATCGTTGCACGGGTACGTTTCTTTTGCTTATATGGTCGATAAAGATCTTCCACTTCTTGGAGTTTTGTTGCCTTTTGGACTTGCTTTTGTAATTCAGGAGTCAGTTTTCCTTGTTCTTCGATTATTCTAATAACCTCAGCCTTCCGCTGCTCAAGGTTTTGGATATATTGCCAGCGTTCGCTAATGTCTCTAATTTGCACTTCATCTAAGGCACCCGTTTGCTCTTTGCGGTAGCGAGCGATAAACGGAACAGTATTACCATCTTCTAATAAATCAATCACACTTTTTACTTGCTTTACGTTTAAGCTCTGTTCCGTTGCAATTTGTTTTAATAATGCCTCTTTTTTTTCCATGGTTTGTTCCATCTTCAAACCTCCACCTCTAAAAACTCATTCTCATTGTACCAAAAGTTTCTAGTAAACAAAAAAAAAGAAAAGCCCCCTACGCTAGAGAAGGCTTCCAATAATAACGGTAGCGTCATCATTTGTTAATTGCATATTTGTCTTAAGCTGATTTGAAATCATTTCTACTGTGACAAACGGTTTTAAAATGGTTTTCACATCTTTAAAAACAAAGCCATCGGAATGAATGAGAAACTTAGACTCTGGCTCATAGGAAAATCTTTGTGTATGGTATTTTTGAGGTCTGCCCGATAAATATCCCAAAACAGGTAAGGGATAGATGAGTCGTCCGCTCGGGTGTTTTAGATAGAATCGGATATTGCCAACACAACTGTACTCAAACTCGTAAGTATGGAAATAGGCTTTAAAAACCAATACTGCCGCACCGCGCTTTTCTCGTAATCGTTCATTACATTCCTTCATAAGGTAATCTACGGAAAGATGATGATGATGCTCAATAAAATCAATCACCGTGTGCGAGGCTTCATGAGCCAACTCACCACTTCCAAGTCCGTCTGCAATTACACAAATAAGGTATTCATCCGTTTCAGTAAAAAAGTAACTATCACCGCAAAGAGTATTTCCTGCTTTAATCGACTGGTGGACAAATATTTCTGCATGTTTTTTTTGCGATTCTGTCATGAAGAACACTCCGTTTGGTCAATATCTGTTTGGATAGCATCTTTTAGTTTTTGAATGGCACGCCTTTGTAAGCGTGAAACATGCATCTGTGAAATCCCTAGCTTTTCTCCTGTTTCTTTTTGACTCAGATGGTCTAAATAGGTATATTGAATGATTTGTCTCTCCCGTTCTGTTAATATATGCAGAACTTTTTCTAGCACTAACCGTTGATCAATCCGCTCGTAGCCAATATCAACATCGCCTACTAAGTCTAATAATGTTACTGTACCACCTTCGGAATCAGCCTCGATGGAATGATCAACCGAAAGCGCTTGATAGCTTTTACCCATTTCTATCGCTTCTAGTACTTCCTCTTCTGAGACTTCAAGCACTTCGGCGATTTCGAATATTTTTGGCGATCTTTCTAGAGTGGTTGTTAATACTTCTACTGTTGCTTTGATTCTTGGTCCCAATTCTTTAATTCGTCTCGGAACATGTACACTCCAGGTTTTATCTCGTAAAAACCGTTTAATTTCGCCTAAAATAGTTGGCACGGCAAATGCTTCAAAGCTTTTACCAAAAGATTCATCATACCTGCGAATCGCACCCAGAAGTCCTATCATTCCAACCTGATAAATATCTTCGTGATAGGACTTACCTTTAGAATATTTACGCGCTAATACTTCTACAAGTCCTTGATAATGGAGAACAAGCTGCCTCTGGGCATTTTCGTCCTGCCCAACTTGGTAAGCCTTTATCAACTCTAGAACTTGATTGTTAGATAATGAATTAGGTTGAGAGGGAATGTGCATCAGTCTCCACCTGCTCTCCCTCAAGGTATTTCGTCATAAAAATCGTTACACCGTGATGGTGATGAATTCTTACTTCATCCATTAAGGATTCGATGAGGTAAAGACCAAGGCCCCCTTCTCGCAAATATTCAATGGAAGTGCCATTTTTATATGGACCTATTCCTTCTTTCGCTTGGTTAAAATCAAAACTTTGACCATTATCAGCAATCATGATTTCGATTCGGTCCTTATATAAGCCGAAGCCAACCTTCACATTCCCTTGCTCCTGATTTTGATACGCATGTAAAACAGCATTCGTACAAGCCTCACTGACGGCAATTTTCAAGTCTTCCAATTCGTCATATGAAAATCCAATCCGATTCGCAAGTCCTGATAAGGTTAACCTAATAACTCCAACATATTCCGGTTTAGCAGGGACGGCGATTTCGATATAATCATAGCGACTGCTCATAGCATTTCACCTTCTACCTCGCGATTAATATCCATAATTTCTGCCAATCCCGTTATGGTAAAAAGCCTGTATAAACGATCCGATAGCCCTGTTAATTTAAACGTGCCATGATGAATTTTTACAGATTTAAAAACCCCGACCATCACTCCTAAACCGGTGCTATCCATATAGGTAACTCCAGAAAAATCGACAATTAGACTCCGTGATTTTTCCGATAATGGAAAAAGCGTTTCCTTTAACTTTGGGGCAGTATATACATCTATTTCCCCACTCACAGATACATAAATCTCTCTCTCAGTCTCCCTGACTCCCATTGTCATATTCATAGTTGCGCTCCACCTTCGCTTAGTCTTTTTAATACTTACCCCTTGGATAGAAGCATTAAACCTCTCTTTTGATAATAATGAGGGTAAAGTCATCGCGTAATTGAAAGTGCTGTAGTTTCTCAAACTCTTTGTAGATTCTGTCCACCATTTCTTGTGCCGATAGATTCATAAACCGTTTGATGATTCCAATGAGCACATCCTTTTCAAGAAACCCCTGGTCCGTTCGGCATTCTGTCACTCCATCTGTTACTAAAAAAATCATATCACCGGGGTGAATAGCCTTTTCAAATTGCTGATATTTTGTTTTTTTATCAATTCCTAATAAAAGCCCTTTGGCCTCTAATTCCTGGAACTGGTTTGTGCAGGCATTATAATAGATACCAGGTTCATGTCCAGCAGAACCATAACGAAAGATATGATCGGACATAGAATAGATTCCATAGAACATCGTCACGAACATCGTTGGGTCCACATTATGTTCGACCACACGATTGATATTTTCTAGAACGATAGTGGGGGTACTTTGGTCCTCCGGTAAGCTATCCATCGCATACTTAATCATAGACATACAAAGAGCAGCAGAGATCCCTTTACCAATGACATCCGCGATGGCAACATGGATGTTCTGGTTCTCATCTTCAACGAAGTGGTAGTAATCACCGTTCATATATTTGGCTGGAACACTTAAAGCCCCTATATCTAAGCCCTTTACATTGGGAATATGTGTGCCAAGTAATGTTTGTTGAACATTGGTGGCAATTTCGATTTCCGATCGAATTTCATTCTGCTTTAGCCTTAAGCTCTGGAGCTCTCGATAAGCTAAGCCGTAACCCATCATGACCTCAAGCAACAAATCAAAAGAGAGAATGACTTTTTCAGCTGAATCAGGATGTAGTTCTTCAATAATATTTTTATGTAAAATAATGATTTCTTCTGGAGATAATTGTTGCTCTATGGCTTTTCGACTGAATTGCTGCCCTAGATAAAGGGTGTTTTCGGATGGATCCTCTAAATAATTTTTAAGCATTTGCTTATAGTTCGATTCATCAATTCCGCGAAATCCCACCAATCTCCCTCCTATCGGAGCCATTTTGCCGTTATAATTTCTGTTCCTTCCCCTGGAGTAGAATGAATAGTGAATTCGTCCATCAATCGTTTTACTCCGGGTAACCCAGCCCCCAAACCTCCTGATGTTGAATAACCATCCTCCATCACTTGCCGAATATCGGAAATGCCCGGGCCATTGTCAGTTGCATTAATTTGGATCCCTACCTTACCGCTACTTTGAAGTCTTTCGATGCAAATTTGACCAAAACCAGCGTATAAGTAAATATTTCTGGCTAATTCACTTATGGCAGTCGTGATACGAGCCTGATCAACCGTGCCAAAACCAAGATCTTTGGCTACACTTCGTCCGAGCTGCCGGGCCGCCACAATATCCCATTCATTAATGATTTTTATACAGGATTGGATTTCCATATAGCTAATCCCTCAATTCCTGTTGTAATTTCTCCAAACCTTTTTCTAAATCTAGTGCTGTCATCACATCATCAAGACCGATTCCTAATTCAATTAAAGTGATAGCAACAGCAGGTTGAATGCCTGTAATCACCACTTTAGCTCCCATTAATTTCGACATATTGATGACATCACCCAATACCTTCGCAATAAACGAATCAATAAAGTCAATGGAGGTAATGTCAATGACGACACCACTCGCACTCGTTTCATGAATTTTATGCAAAAGATCTTCCTGAAATTGCAAAGCTGTCTGGTCATCTAATTCCCATTGGATGGAGATTAATAAACAATTCTTTAATTTTAATATTGGAATCCTCACTGTTCTTCCTCCACCTTAATAATTTTTTGTTTTGTTATCTCTAAAGCTGCTTCAATGCCCTTTTTCAATGTACTCTTCGTTGTAAAACGATTTAAATCAATACCCAAATTAACGATTGTTTGCGCAATTTCCGGTCGAATACCAACTAGCATACATTTAGCTCCAACTAGCCTTACCGCTTCAGATGCTTGGATAATATGATGAGCTACCATCGTATCAACCACCGGGACACCCGTTATATCGATTAGCACGACTTCAGCCCGGTGTTTAACGACTCCATGTAGAAGATTTTCCATTATTTGTTTCGCTCGTTCGGTATCAATGGTACCAATCAAAGGCATTACCGAGATTCCCTCGAATATCGGGATAAGCGGTGCTGATAATTCCTGAAGGGCAATCTTTTGCAGCGACACGGTGCGCTCCCAGGTTTTCGTATAACTATTTACAATCTCATTCATCATCGGAGTCATCCAACGGTCAAATTCTAAAATCATTTCCATTTGATTATCCTTAGTGATAATACTGAGGTTACTCATTCCTTCAAACACTAAACGACCAAAGGTTTGCAGCCCATCCGTGACGAATTGAAGTGGCCATCCTAATCGGACGACAATCTCGGCAAAGTCGATTAATCTCGTTTGAAAATCCTTTTCTGTTTCACTAATATTCGAAATAATCAGTTTAATAAATTCCCGGCTTGTTCCGATAAATACCTGATCGGAAACAACTTTGATCATTCGCTCATCTGCTTTTTCTTTTACCTTTTCTACCCAATCTTGTAACAACTCATTTTTATTCGCATTAATATATTCTAGAATTAATTTTTCCACTCTTTCCACCCCATCTAAGCATACTATATTTTTATAATCCGTACATGAAAGAATCCCTTTTAGATACCCTCTTGGCGTACAGATTAAACTCGATTTAATGGAAAAATAAAAAAAGACAAGCTATTAATGCTCGTCTTTTCGCGGAAGTACACATGTATTTTTTTAGTATGTAGAAACGCTCTGTAAATAGAGCGCTAATGATTCATTTAAAACTCGATAAGACCTAAGCTAATTTGCAGGGCTTCATCCACTTTTTCCATCATTTCGTCATCTAGATGTGTTATCTTATCGGTTAGTCGCTGCTTATCGATTGTACGAATTTGTTCTAACAGAATGACGGAATCCCGTTCAAAGCCATAACGTTTCGCATCAATTTCGACATGAGTGGGCAGCTTCGCTTTTTGAATTTGAGCTGTGATTGCTGCAACAATGACGGTGGGACTAAACCGGTTCCCAATGTCGTTTTGGATGACAAGTACTGGTCTTGTGCCGCCTTGTTCTGAACCAACAACTGGGGATAGGTCAGCAAAATATACGTCACCACGCTTCACAATCACTTCATTTATCCTCCGCTGACAAGACGTTCTACCGTGTGTCCCGCTTCGTACTCAGCCAAAAAAGCTTCTGATGCAATGGTTAGATTAATCTTTGCCATTTCCATGTATCCTCTTCTCATGGCCTCGCGAATTTGTCTCTTTTTCCGCTCGCGCAAATACATTTTCGTTGCTTGATAAATGAGTTCGCTGCGGTTTACATTTTCTTGCTTCACAAAACCATCTAGTTCGTTCAATAGATGTTGCGGTAACTCCACTAAGATTTCCGTTGTTGCGCTGGATTCAGACACAAACATACACCTCCGCCATCACTACACACCATTTTACTTACCATTTTTAATCATACCATTATTCTTTCATCGTGCAAAGTATTTTAGAGATACTATAAGCTTAAACTTTTAGAAAATATAGCACGAAAGACCTTTATTCTACTATAATCTTTCGTTCTTTAGCAAGGAATTTTCCAAATCAACCACTTTTCCAGAACGGATATAGATTCTAGGTACACGACTAGAGATCATGCACGGAATTTCATAATTGATGGTCTCAAGCTTACCGGCAATTTCATTACTTGAGATTTCTTTGCCAAATTGATTCCCGATTAGGGTTACCTTTGTCCCCAACGGTACCGGACCAGAAAGTCTCACCATGCATTGATCCATACAAATCCGACCAACAATTTCTGCCCGTTTACCTTCAATGAGTACTTCTTGTCCCTGCAATTTACGAATCCATCCATCTGCATACCCAATCGGCAATGTCCCAATCCACTCTTCTTCTTTCGTTTCATAAGTGGCTCCGTAACTGACCTTTTCCCCTTTGGTAAGTTTTTTGAGATGGACGATTTGGGAATGGAGGCTAAATGCTTCTTTTAAAGGAAACGGAATCAACGGTTCCATTTCTTTAGAAGGTGTAAGCCCGTACATCGCAATTCCCACTCTCACCCCATTACATAACGATACGGGAAACCTTAGTGCTGCTGCACTATTACTACAATGTATGAGCTTCGGAAGTTCATTAAATGCATTTAACATTTCTTGAAATTTTTGATACTGTACCTGGAAATAGGAATCATCAAGTTCATCCGCCGTGGCAAAATGGGTGAAAGCTCCTTCCAAGGAAAAACATTTAACCTTATTAATAAAGCCCTCAATAGCTTTTACTTCTTCAGGCTCTCTTATACCAATTCTGCCCATACCTGTATCAATTTTTAAGTGAATCTTCAAAACATCTTCCTCATGAAGATAGTTAATTGCTTCACAAAACCATTCATATTGAAAGGCTGTTAAAATAATGTCATGTTGGACGGCAATTTTGACATCCTTAGGACGGCTTACCCCTAAAACAATGATTGGTGCGGTAATCCCATGTTCCCGTAAGAATAAAGCCTCGTCTAAAAACGCTACCGCTAAGCAGGTAGCGCCAGAATGAAGGGCTGTTTCGGCTACTTGGGCCGCCCCATGTCCATAGGCATTTGCTTTAACAACTGCAATAAACTGTACATCTTTTGGGAGTATGGTTTTGATTGATTGGATATTTTCTGAAATTGCATCTAAATTAATTTCTGCCCAAGTATCACGATAAAAAAGACCGCGAGTCTCCATTTTTCCACTCCCAACTTATTCATGATATTTGATTATTCTACTGTTTCGTAACGATGTCAACTGGTAATTCAAAGGTAAAGCAGACCTTAGTAACAAGGTCTGCTTGTGGTCTTCTTATTTTACTCCACTAACTTCAACGGAACGTGCTAACATTTCCAATTCTTCCGGAGTTAAGTCGTTTGAAGCAATTTTATACTCTACCCCATCTTGCGTCCAAGTGATTGATCTTTCCGTAAGGGCACCAATAGTAAAGCCTAGGTCAATCGGCTGTCCTTTTACAAAGGTAGAGGATCCTGCCGTTTGGACGTATTCCGCTTTTTCTTGGATAAACGTAAATGATTTTTCTCCGCCACCGTAGGTCATAATTACCCGCTTGCCACCTTCAATATCAAACTCCTTTTCTTGGATGCGGCTCACCCCTGGAATTTCGTATGAAGGGTATTTCACGGCAAACTCTTGGCTAACTCCATCTGACATGACTGGTACTCCAGGTGTTGCAAGTGTCATGTATTTTTTCATATCAAAATCATCTTGATCGAAGCTAGCACCGAACTTCGCTTTAGAGAATTCGACTTTGACAAGGGCATTTCTGTCCGTGTCCATTACTTTTACTTCAACAGGTGACAGATCTTTTTTGTTTAACTTGATTTCTTGAATCGGCAACATTTTATTATTTTGGTAACGTGTTTTTGTTTCAAACACATAATGGTCTTTGGTTGCTTCAAATTTTGCTTCTTTGTCTTCAAGGATATCCGTAATTAATGATTCATAGAGGTAAGCCTGGCTGCTGTTTTGCGGCCAATCACTCTGAAATCTAAAGCTTTTATTTAACGCAGGTGTTAAAACAAAAACACCTTCGTTATTGCGTAAGATCATTTGACTTTGATCTTGTTTAGCATTCTTTAAATTAACACGATAAAACGACGGATCCTTGTGCCAAATCTCCACATTATATATTTGTGGCTCTGCCCCCATTTGCAGGGTCATTTTAGCGGTTACCTTGTAGCTAGATAAATCCCCTAGCTTTTTGTTTAAATCTTTTACTACGTCATCCTGCGTTTTAGCCCCACACGCCGCCAGTACAAACATTACCATTAGTCCAACGAATAACAGGAACCATTTCCTTCTCATTCCTTCAACCCCTTCTTGTCTGATTTCATACGTTGATAGAGAGGGGACCGGACTTAGCTTTTATGGATGCCTATTTTTTAAGCCATTGGATCAAGCTAAGTCTTGTCTCTCCTACTGCACTATGAATATATGAGACAACCTTGGCGTTTATGACGGACATGGATGACAAGCTTGAAGATTTTTTTTGCAGCGGTTTTATTTTTTTATTGATCAGCGTGGGGAGATGGACCGAAGGGTATCTGTTTTACTTAAACAGCAAAATGAACCTTTCTTGGCGACCGATTTCTTCGCATCTTTCTAAAATCAGGTGTCAAGAACTCTTCTTGGCGACCGATTTCGCCGCATCATTCTAAAATCGGGTGACAAGAGCTCTTCTTGGCGACCGATTTCGCCGCATCATTCTAAAATCGGGTGTCAAGAACTCTTCTTGGCGACCGATTTCGCCGCATC
>NZ_JBTOOE010000045.1:0-11620 GCF_054786815.1 Pseudoneobacillus rhizolycopersici
TCGGAACAACTTTGCCCAAGTGATTCCCAACCTCTCACTGAACTGCCATGTTTGGAAATCACTTTGACTGAGTTATTCCCACCTAGCCTTTGTGAACAATTACTTAATGAGCGAAGCCCTCAATGTACTTACGCCAAACTCCAAGTAGGCCTTTAAACAGGATAGCATGTACACCCAGCCTTCTTTATTATCGATCAACTGACTGATAATTTCTGGGTCATTCTCATTAAAGCCTTCTTCATTAACCGAAACAATTGTAGTCGAATGATCTAATTCCTCTAATGTGATCGTGACGATATGTCCTCCATCGCCTTCTTCCTCACCCCATCTAAACACAATTTTCATGCCCAATTCCATTTCTAAAATCTTTATGTCGCCTTCAGCATTATATTCATCATATCTTAAAGTAACTGTCTTCCCCTGTTCCCAACGCTCCGAACTTGACGAGAACCAAAAATGGCCAATTTTCTCGGGGTCGACAAATGCTTCAAAGACTTCACTGGCAGGTTTTAAAATTTTTAACTTTGTAAGATTGTTCATCAAAACCGACTCGCTTTCAATAGGATTTTAAACTATCAAAAAATTATTATTCCAAAGAAATATTTATTATTGTGTTCCTCTCAACCAATTCCCTACAGCATTTTTCATCCGCTGTACGGCTGTTGCATCCGCTGGTTTACCACCATAACGATGCTCCTCATAAATTTTTGTTAGAAGATGTAACTCCTCTTCATTTACCGTTAACTCTTTAGATGCTACTTTCATCATATCTCTCGTTGTTGGATTAGTTGGGTAACGATTTGTCAGTTTGTTGTACTGCTTTAGGAACTCCATATAATGAAGTCTAACTTGATCCAAGTCTTGCCTTTTTCTGAATGGGTTCAAATTCCTAATAAAGGAAAATAGGCTATTTTGTTGGTTTGTTTCGGATAGTTCGATGATTTCAGTCCATTCACCCTCTTCATGGTTTTGCCTGCTGTTTCGAAAAATCTTCCTTATCATTTTTACTAATAGGAAAAACAGACAAACCACCAAAACGACCGTTATCAAACTCCAAATCCAATTCTCCCCTGGATCTGTATCTTTCACTTTAGCCATTAATAAAAATTCTGACATTCTCCCCATGGATTTTATTGCTTTTCCATCACCACCAAGTAAAAGCTCATAAAATAAACTAATGACTTTCGACAGTAAATAAATGATGGGGGCGAGTAAAAAAGCGATAGTTTTTAACGCGAGCGCTACCACCTGAGTGTATAAAAAAATGAATTGATTTCTTATTATCACTAAACATACAACCAATACCATCATGCCGGTGGCAAAAATAAATTGATTACGACCTATCCGTTTCCATTCCTCGGGATTTGGATTCCAGCTTAATTGTTCAAGTAAATTGTTACATGCCATTCCAATGACGGTAAAAAGAATACTTCCCGCTGTTAAATATGGAATCGCCCACCACACTGGCTGGTTATACAAATTGGATATCGAAAAATAAACAATTAAAAGTAAAATCATGCTAATCATGCGATTATAGGTAGCTGCTAAATATTCTTGCTCGTTTGCAAGGGAAATCGAACGCCATATCGTTAATACGACAGGCAGCCAAGGAGCGTCTACCCCTAGCTTGTAGCCTATTACAAGCGACACTGTGGTGGTGATGGCTAACCATATCGATATCCCGTTTTTACTAGAAAAATAATACAGCGGATAAGCCATTATAACAAATAAGAGCTGAAGCCAAGTAACCTCGGTAAACTGCAATTCGGAAAATGAGAACAAACTGAATAAAACATGAATAATCACCATAAATAGAATGGATTCTAGTTCAACTAGGGCGAATCGCTGGACGAATGAGAGTGAATCTTTATGCTTCACGAACGGTTGCCCCCTTTTTCGCTAGAAAAGGAGAAAGGCGAATTTGTTTCTCAGTAGGATCGACAATCCAAATCTGATTCCCTAACTCGAGTTGTCTTTTCCATTCGCTCTCCATTTCATACGAAACAAAATTCGTAATCACAATAAACACTTGATTCCCATAAGCGTTTTCTCGTAGATAGGCAAACACTTCTTGAAAATCAATCATCGTGTATGATTTTAATCTAGCCAGTTGTTCTAGGTTGTGGGCGAAACTTTTTTTATCCGATTCACTGCTGTGAATGTAAATCTGTCGGGTATGAGGATTGCGAATATTAAACATCCACTCATATCGATAACCTTGAACGGAACACCATCTCATTAACCCGGCTGTGACGCTGATGATTCGCTCAATTATCTCTTGATCATGGCCAAGCGCCCATTTCTCTTGGGTTCTCAAATTCCCCATAATGATAAGCTGCTTTTGCGAGGTATAGGCAAATTGCTTCGTATGAAGCTTTCCTACACGAGCGGTCGCTTTCCAATCTACTCGATTTAATGGGTCTCCCGCTTTATAGCCTCTTGAACCGATAAAAAAGGAAGAATCATCATGAATTAAACGTCTTACTTGGTGGTTTCCTTCTAAACCTCTCAAATTAATGTTTTGGGGTAATGAATCGATGATCGATGGATAGACAATCATTTCCGATTTGACTCGTTTTGTCGCCACAATTTTCCCTAAGCCAGTCGGGTCCATAATTTCGATCAACAAGTCATAAATATAAAAAGCCCCTCGTTTGTCTGCATTTACCTTGAACTCATACTGTACCGTTTTCTTCGCTTTCACCGCCAAGGATTTGGTCCAGAAACTATCAGACGTTCGATTCTCAAGTAGGAAAAATTTCTCTATCTCTAGATCCCTTGTTGTATTGAGCGTTAGTTTAATAGCTGAAGATAGGAAACTATTCCTACTCGTAACGGCAATTTTCACAGTGGAAACATCACCTGGAAATAGGCGCTTTTTCGTAAAATCTAATTCCACTTTGATTCCCTTTAAGGCATGTTTGCACCACCACAAGCTGACTAATAAGATACTCAGTGCACCACCGCATAAAGCAAATAATAACGGTTCTTTTGTCACCAATGCCATAAGGAATAGAACTAGCACTATATTTCTGGCAATTACTTGAGGTTTTGTCCATTGTTTGACCATCATGTAACGATCCCGTTTTCCAATGGGACTGGAGCATTGTCTATAATCTCTTTCATGATTAGTGCTGGAGTCGTTTGCAAGTATCCTTCCATCGTTAGTTTGATTCGATGAGCTAGAACCTCGACCGCTATTTCCCTAATGTCATCAGGGATACAGTAGTTTCTGCCTTCTAGTAGCGCCATTGCCTGAGCCGCTCTCATTAATGCGATACTACCTCGCGGACTAATACCGACCTCTATTGCTTCATGATCCCTCGTCTTATGAATAATGTGTAATAAGTATTTTTCGACCACTTCTTGAATTTCTATTTTTCGAACTTCCTGTTGTATCTCAATTATCTCCTCCTGTGTCATCACAGAATATAGTTGCTCGAGCGGTTCTTCGATACGGAACCGTCTTAAAATATGAAGTTCTTCGTCATAATTAGGATAACCCATTGAAATCTTCATTAAAAAACGGTCCATTTGCGCATCAGGCAGTGGAAAAGTCCCTTGCGATTCAATTGGATTTTGGGTCGCAATCACAAAAAATGGCCGGTCAAGTTTATACGTTTTCCCATCAGCGGTCACCTGTTTTTCCGCCATTGCTTCCAGAAGGCTTGATTGGGTTCGCGGTGTCGCGCGGTTAATTTCATCTGCCAGCAATACATTTGTCATAATTGGTCCCTTGCGAAACTCAAAATTATTGATTTTCTGATTAAATATGGATACTCCTGTGACATCGGAAGGGAGTACATCCGGGGTAAATTGAACCCGGGAAAACTGGCATCCTAGCGATGCAGCTAATGATTTTGCTAGTACTGTTTTCCCAGTACCTGGAACATCTTCTAATAATACATGTCCTTCGCTTAATAAGGCGACTAGTAGGAGCTTAATTTCCCGTTCCTTTCCGACGATTACTTTGTTGACGTTGGTGATGACATGATTTAATTGAGATATCGAATCTGAATTTAATCGTTGGTTCATTGAAATTGCCCCCTTTGTTTTTTCTGTTAGAAGATATACGAACTGCCTATCGAATAAGATTCGGTCTTTTCTAAAAATTCCCTAAATAATTAGTAACAAAAGTATAAAGTTTACATTCTTAACGGTAAAGCGCAAACGCAAAAAAAACGAGGAGATCTATCGATCATCCTCGTCTCTAGCAACCACTATTCTCCTAATCCTTCTCTTTTCAATGCTTCCTCAACAGCAGCAACCACCTCAGCAGCATCCGTACCTTCTGCTGTAACTTTAATTTGTGCGCCGGCAGGAACACCCAAAGACATCACACCCATGATTGATTTAAGGTTAACGGATTTTCCGTTGTATTCTAATTGAACTTCACTGTTAAAGCTTCCTACTGTTTGAACTAAGACCGTTGCTGGACGAGCATGTAGCCCGGACTCGCTTGTAATGGTAAATGTTTTTTCTGTCATATTGTTTCTACTCCTTTGTATGTGAAATAGTTGCCAAATCAACTTATTCGATTACATCCTTCTTCCAAAAACCAAGCATTAAAGCTGTCACGATGGAACCAATTACAATGGCTAGTAGGTACAATAAAGGATTTCCTTCCACTAGCCAAATCACAAATGCCCCACCGTGAGGAGCCGGCAAGCCAATTTTAAACATCATAGTTAATGCTCCAGCAATGGCCGAACCTACTACCACCGACGGAATCACCCGTCCAGGGTCAGCTGCTGCAAACGGGATGGCACCTTCTGTAATGAACGAAGCCCCCATAATATAGTTCGTCTTCCCAGCTTCACGCTCTGCTTTTGTGAACTTTCTTTTAAAGAGAGTCGTTGCTAATGCGATACCTAGTGGAGGAACCATCCCACCTGCCATAATGGCAGCATGTGGAGCGAGGTTTCCAGCATCAATCATGGCAATTCCAAAGGTAAATGCTGCTTTATTGATTGGTCCACCCATATCAATCGCCATCATGCCGCCTAAAAGTAAACCAAGTAACACAAGATTACCTGTTCCTAATCCTTGTAACCAATTCGTTAAGCCTTTATTTAACGCACTTACAGGGTCAATGATGATGTACATCATGATGAATCCTGTTAATAATATTCCAAATAGAGGAAATAACAAGACAGGCTTAATCCCCTCTAATGATTGAGGTAGACCAGCAAAGATTTTTTTCAAAAGAAGGACGATATAACCAGCTAAGAACCCAGCAATTAGCCCACCAAGGAACCCAGCACCACCAGTAGCGGCCATAAAACCACCAACCATACCAGGTGCAAAACCAGGACGATCCGCAATGCTCATTGCAATAAACCCAGCTAATACTGGAATCATTAGACCAAAAGCATTCCCGCCACCGATGGTCATTAATGCTTCGGCAATCGGGTGGTAAGATGGATCGTTCGGGTCAGAGGCATTGATCCCGAAAATAAACGATAGAGCAATTAAAATACCACCACCAACTACGAATGGAAGCATGTTAGAAACACCATTCATCAGGTGCTTATAAAATCCGCCGCCCTTATTGCCACCTTCTTCAGCCTGACCCTTTGCTTCTGCACCTTTGTAGATGGGGGCATCACCACTTGTTGCACGGTCAATTAATTCCTTCGGGTCTTTAATCGCTCTGGCCACCGGAACCTGAATCACCGGTTTTCCGTTGAATGGAGCTAGGTCAACCTTTGTGTCGGCAGCGACAATAATGGCCGTTGCCTTTTCAATTTCTTCAGCAGTTAATTTATTCTTCACACCGCTCGAACCATTTGTTTGAACCTTAATCTCAACGCCCATTTCCTTAGCTTTCGCTTTTAAAGAATCGGCAGCCATATAGGTATGAGCAATTCCAGTTGGACAGGCTGTTACAGCTAGAACTAGGTTTGAGCCTTGTGCAACTGGCTGCTCGTCTGTTACCTCTGCGGCTTCCTTATCATCAACAGCTTTTATAACCTCATCTACCGTTTTAGCCGATTCAATTCTTTGCCGAAATGCCGGATCCATTAGAAACGACGACAATCTTGATAACGTTTCAAGATGCTCATTATTAGCCCCTTCACTGGCCGCAATCATAAAGAACAAATGGCTCGGCTGACCATCGAGCGCTTCGTAATCAATTCCTTCGACTGAACGTCCAAAGGCAATCGCTGGTACCTTTACTGCACTTGTTTTCGCATGAGGAATCGCAATCCCCTCGCCAATTCCAGTTGTGCTTTGTGCCTCACGCGCTAAAATGGCCTCTTTATATTTATTTTTATCCAATAATCGTCCAGCCGCATCAAGCTTGTCGACCAACTCTTGAATCACATCGGTCTTCGTTTTCGATTTTAAATCTAGAACAATCGTATCTACTTTTAGCAGTTCAGTAATTTTCATGCTGTTCCCTCCCTAGATGACCTGTTCTATTTTTATTTGCGGTAAAATTTTTTCAACATCTTCCCTCTGGCAAAGGTCAGTCGAAAAAGCAGTTGCTGTTCCTGATGCCACGCCAAACTGAAATGATTCAAGATAAGAGCGCCCTTTAACGAGCATAGCTAGGAATCCAGCAACAGTGGAATCCCCCGCTCCGACCGTACTTTTTATTTCCCCTTTTGGAACAGTCGCAGTAGCCGTTAATTCCTTATTGATAAATACAGCCCCCTCGCCCCCCATTGATACAATCACATTCTGTGGACCTTGCTCGAGAAGCTTGCGACCATAATAGAACGCCTCTTCCTTTGTTGTGACCGTCGCACCGACCAATTCACCAAGCTCATGCTGATTCGGCTTTATTAATAGTGGTTTATATGGTAAAGCCTCTTTCAATGGCGCTCCAGAAACGTCCACAATCAATGAGACTCCGTTTTTCTCACACAATGCCGCAAGAGATTTATAAAAATCTAGGGATATCGAAGATGGTAAGCTCCCAGCTAGAACTAAATAATCACTCGGGGTGAGTTTCGAAATCTGATTATAAAGGGCTTGCTGCTGCTCAAGAGAAATGTTCGCACCAGTTCCATTTATTTCGGTTTCTATTTTGGTTTTAAGCTTGATATTGACCCGTGTCGGCTCTACATGATGAATAAACTGCTGTTGAATTCCTTCCATTGCTAGGAAATTCTTAATAAACTCGCCTGTAAATCCACCAATATAACCAAGAGCCACACTAGCTTCTTCCAATCGTTTCAGCACTCGGGAGACATTAATTCCTTTCCCGCCTGGAAAGAAAGAAGTTTGCTTGGCGCGATTTAATGTACCGAGATTAACTTGTTCCAGTTCTACTAAATAATCGATGGAAGGATTTAATGTACAGGTATAAATCATGATGTCACAACCTTAATTGTTGTTTTCTTCTTATATTTTGTTAACCACTCATTATCCATTTGATTCGTGATGATTGTTGCTTCTTTTAATTCAGCGACCTTTGCAAAGGTCACCTCATTGAACTTTGTATAGTCCGCTAAAATGAATACCTCTTGGCCGAGTTGCATCGCTAAATTCTTCACAGCCGCTTCTTCTGGGTCTGGAGTTGTAAAACCTTGGTCCAGATGTACCCCGTTGACACCAATAAAGGATTTATCAAAGCGATATTGTTTCAGAGCATCTATGGCAGATGGACCGACTATCGCTCTTGTTTTTGGTTTGATATAGCCGCCAATTAAATAGGTGGGAATATTCCTTTCGAGCAGCGCCTCAATATGTGTAAGACCGTTAGTGACGATTCTTATTTCCTTCGCTTCCAAATATGGAATCATCTGAACGACCGTGGTTCCTGCATCCAGATAAATACAATCCCCATCTTTGATCAGACTGGCCGCATAACGAGCGATTTCCTCTTTTTCTTGAAGGTTTTTGGTTGATTTTTCAGAGATGCTTAGCTCCTCGCCAATTTGCTTTAAGAGGGACGCTCCCCCATGAACACGCTTTAATTTTTTGTCTTTTTCAAGCTCTGCTAAATCCCGGCGGATAGTGGATTCTGATGAATTTGTTACCTCTACTAGTTCTTGAAGCTTCACGACCTGCTTAGAGTCCAGCAGTTCCAAAATTAAACGATGTCTTTCCGGTGTGAGCATTCCAACACCCCCAATATAAATATGACTGACTTATGGTTAAATCATAACGTAAGCCCTTTCATTTTTCAACCATTTTCTATCATAAACAATCAAAAGCAATCAATGTTATCTATAAAAACGCCCAATTTCCGTCACTTTTATCTTTATTATTCCTTAATTTACCTTTACTACCCATGAAAAAACCGCCTCTTTTTACTGAGACGGCTTCTTGTTATGAGAAATTGTTAACATTATGGACACTTTTTCCATTATTGTTGCAAGGTATAATTTGATTATATCAATAGAAATGGAGGGAAAGTTTTGTCTTCGACCATTATTTTAGAACCCCATGTAAAAAAGACTAGGTCGCCAAATCTTCAGTTGGAGGGGTATACAGCCGCATTATCCCGCTTATCAGAGTATCATCCAGTTGTGCCAATTCTATCTTCGCAACAATCCTCTTTACAAGCAGGAATAGGTGGTGAGAAAAGAGTAGCTCATGAACTTGCTAGACACACCTTTTTAATGGACCACCACATTTTTTATGACCTATCACTCTCATATTCAAGCCTTTACCAAATGGACGCTCTATTCCTCACGAGATACTTTGCACTTCTTTTAGAAGTGAAGAATATATCTGGAACACTAAAATTTCTCGACAATCCTCCACAACTGATTCAAACAAAAGATAACGGGGAAATAAAGGGTTATGACAGTCCTGCAGCCCAAGTCGAACGTTATGGCGATTTGCTGAGTCTGTGGTTAACTAGTCGAAACATTTCGCTTCCCATCTATCGTGCTGTTGTCTTAGCCTATCCTACCCAAAAAGTGGAACGTGCACCCGCCAAAACACCTGTATTGTTCCCCAGCTTAATCTTTCCTTACATACAAAAACTGCCTCGAGATCAAATTAGGTTGGACATAGAATCTTTTCACTGGCTGTCTAACGAACTAGTAACTAACCATCAATTCTTTATCCCTAAACCAATTTGCGAGCTCTACCATTTTCCTAGTAGCGACATTCGCCCTGGAGTTATCTGTCCAGACTGTCAATATATCGGGATGATTAAAACGAAAAGAAGCTGGCTTTGTCCACGATGTGACTGCCATAATCATCTAGCCCACTTACCCACTATGAAAGAATGGTTTTTGATTATGGGTAGGAAGATGACGAATGCTGATTGTCGGGAGTTTTTGCAGGTGGATATGAAAACTGCTACTAGAATTCTAAGTGGAATGGACTTAATGAGTGAGGGAGGCAAAAAAAATCGGTACTATATGATGAATTTTGAGGAAATATTACGGAGTGGAAAATGGTGAAAATAGTTATACGGGTTTATTTCCGGTTATACGGGTTTATTCCCGGTTATACGGGTTTATTCCCGGATATACGGGTTTATTTTCGATTATACGGGTTTAAACCCTAATCTTCGCCCGCAGCTAGAGGACTGATGTGAAAATATTCATAGGCTCCCCAATTCACTAAAAGCTGATTTAAATAATTCTTGTATATGAACATCATCTTCAACTATCAGTACATTCACATTGCCCCCCCTTTTGCGAAATTCATTGTTCCGCCGCGTAATAAACGTATTATTTCCTTAATTTTACCATAATGATCTTTCGACTATATAATGAGAGTCTTAAGTATAAGAACAAAAAAAGACCCTGTTTTAATCTAAAACAAGGTCAGCTTTCTATTAGTTTTGATATCTTCTTATTAAATCAACAAACGCATGAACAAAGGTTTGTAAAAATTCGACTGTTCCTTCATCCTTGACTTTTCCTTCTTCATCCAGTAAACCTACGACATTCCCAATGTATGCCTCAGGTTGTTGAACTAATGGCATATTTAAGAATACGAGGGATTGACGTAAATGATGGTTTGCACCAAAAGCACTTAAACTTCCTGGCGATTGGCTAATAATTGCTGCCGGTTTTCCATTCCAAACGCTTGCTCCATATGGCCGAGACCCTACATCTAATGCATTCTTTAAGACAGCTGGTACAGAGCGATTGTATTCAGGGGTGATAAATAAAACAGCATCAATTTCCTTCATTTTGTTACGAAATGCAGTGTACTCAGCTGGTGCATTGTTCTCATCATCGAAATCCTGATTATATAATGCTAGATTTCCAATCTCAACAATTTCAGCTTCATATCCTTCCGGGAATAATGCTGCAACATTATTTGCTAGTTTTTTTGAAAAAGATTCTTTTCGAAGACTACCTAGTATGATACCGATTTTTGCCATTATAAAGCACCCTTTCAAGTTATTATTTTATTAAACTGGATAAACTGTTTTATAATCTACAATAAACGTAAGTTGGGACTTTTCCTTCTTAAACTCAACATTGGCATCTGATGTATAATACCAAGTCTTTTGGTTTTTCTGCACATCAAATAGATTTAATTCTTCTTTAAACTTGATGATCTCTTTGGCATCCTCTTCGGAAATTTTCATCGAAATGATCCACTTATCTTGTTTAGGTTGAATATCATAATCATCTGTTTGAAAAAATAGCCGGCTTCCAATCGAATGACGAATCAATAACATATTAGACACCACCTAAATCCATCAATAAAAAGAAGGTATCTTTCGTTGATTTTAAAGTAAGTTCATTTCGTTCAGTTATACGTGCACTGTCTCTTTTCCCGACAACAACATCGTCTTCTAAAATAAGCTCTCCATCAATCACAAAGACATACATCTTTCTTCCTGGTTCCTGTTGATAAAAGATCTTTTCTCCCGCATCTAAATTGGATAAGTATAATGTAACATCACTATGAATTTTTGCCGCTTCACTGGTCGGGGTTGATGAAACGATTGGTAGCAACTTATTCCTCATTTCATCAGGATTATAAGAAATATCCTCATAGGATGGAGGTAATTGCTTTTCGGTAGATTTAAACCATAGCTGTAAAAAGCTTACTTCCTCTTCCAGTGAAGCATTCAATTCGGAATGGAGTAAACCTGTTCCAGCAGTCATACGCTGGACATTTCCAAATTGTAATATCCCATTATTACCAAGACTATCCTCATGCTTTAGTTGACCATGCAAGACAATCGATACAATTTCCGCTTCCCTATGCGGATGAATCCCAAACCCTTTTCCTGCTTGTACTGTGTCATCATTAAAAACACGGAGTGGACCAAATTGGATATTCGCTTCATCATAGTATTCACCAAATGAAAAACTAAGATTGCTCTCTAACCAATCATTTTTAACAGAGTAACGAGATACGGCAGGATATATTTGAATCATTTATCTCATCTCCATATATCTTGAATTAAGGATAAATATATATCACAAACCCCAAACTGTCAATTTTCAGCTACCCAAATTCCATACTTTCCCTCATATGATGAATTTTTCAGGAACTATTACGAGTGTAGAAAGTGGTAAAAATGGTTATACAGGTTTAAATTTGATTATACGGGTTTAATCCCGGTTATACGGGTTTAATCCCGGTTATACGGGTTTATTTCCGGTTATACGGGTTTATTTCCAATTATACGGGTTTATTTCCAATTATACGGGTTTATTTCCAATTATACGGGTTTATT
>NZ_JBTOOE010000046.1:0-8457 GCF_054786815.1 Pseudoneobacillus rhizolycopersici
CTCCACTTCCCTTTTTCAGCCTTCCTCTGTCCGAACTACCACCGGGTTCGGACTCTACTTCCCTTTTTCAGCCTTCCTCTGTCCGAACTACCACTGGGTTCGGACTCCACTTCCCTTTTTCCGCCTTCCTCTTTCCGAACTCCACTTCCCCTTTTCCGCCTGCTACCGACCTCTTCCCTATAAAAAAGAGCAGACATCCAAATAATGTCTGCTCTTTACACTAGAGTCTATTTAAAGTCCGCTTCAAGAATTCTCTAGTCCGTTCTTGTGTTGGTTGATTAAAGATTTGCTCAGGGCTGCCTTCTTCGGCAATAACTCCCTTGTCCATAAATACAACTCGATCTGATACTTCTTTTGCAAATTCCATTTCGTGCGTGACGATTAACATCGTCAGACCAGACTCGGCAAGCTCCTTCATGACTTTAAGGACTTCGCCAACCATTTCAGGATCAAGGGCTGATGTTGGTTCATCGAATAACATCACATCTGGTTCCATCGACAGGGCTCGTGCAATCGCTACGCGTTGTTTTTGACCACCGGATAATTGCTTCGGCTTCGCGTTTATATATTTATCCATGCCAACGACCTTTAGATACTTCATCGCCACCCGTTCCGCTTCTTCCCTGGAACGCTTTAGCACCTTTACTTGGCCAACGACACAATTATTTAGGACGTTATGGTTATTAAATAAGTTAAACTGCTGGAAGACCATCCCTAAATGTCTGCGATAGGCAAAAATATCATGTTGATCATCTAAGATATTTTCACCCTTATAAATAATTTGACCGCCGCTTGGTTTTTCTAATAAATTAATGCAACGAAGAAGAGTTGATTTACCAGAGCCAGAGGAACCGATGATGCAGACGACTTCACCTTTATGAACCGAAAAATCAATGTCTTTTAATACTTCATGGGTTCCATAGGATTTGTTTAAATGCTGAATATCAATGACTTTTTCCATTAGTCTCTCCTCCTTCTTCTCCTATTTTTCCTTCTCAGTTACAATCATTGTGTAGCTGTCGGGACCTTCTAATTTTCTCTCAAAATAACGTAAAATTTGTGTAACCGCAAACGTCATAACGAAGTAAATCACACAGGCTACAAAGAACGATTCAAAATAGCGGAAGTTATTTCCTGAAATCGATTTTGTCACAAAATATAGTTCGGTTACGGATATCACGTTCAATACTGAAGTATCTTTAATATTAATAACAAATTGATTTCCTGTTGCTGGTAAAATATTTCGAATTACCTGTGGAAGCACCACATTCCACATCGTTTGGACATGATTCATTCCAATCGCATGAGCCGCTTCAAACTGGCCTTTATCGATGGAAATAATTCCACCACGGACAATTTCGGCCATGTAAGCACCTGTATTAATCGACACAATCACGATGGCAGCAAAAAACACGTTTAAATTTATCCCAAACGCTAGCGCGGAACCATAATAGATCACCATTGCTTGGACAATCATTGGAGTTCCACGGAAGAATTCAATATAAATGGAAAGTATCACATTTACTATTTTTAAAAGTATTTTTTTAGGACCACGATCTGGCATCGGGATAGTACGAATGATACCTGCTAATAAACCTATGACGGCCCCGAAAACCGTTCCAATTAGCGCAATTAAAAGGGTTAAACCAGCACCACGAAGGAACATAGGCCAGTTTTCGGAAATGATTTTTATGACCCATTCAAGACTCATCTTTTATCCTCCTTTACTATATAAAACCGACTGTACCCATACATACAGCCGGTTTCCTTCAAATTATTATTCTGCTGCTGGTTGATTTTGAATAGCGGTATCCATAATGCTCGTCTGTTCTTCTTCTGAGATACCGGCTAAAATTTCATTGATTTTTTCTGTTAAGTCACTACCCTTTTTTAAACCAACGGCGATAGCTGTATCGTCTTCAGATGTTTGGAATCCATCTGAAAATTCCACCATAACAAAGTTTTCGTTTGCAGCTGATGCACTGACCGCTTCCGGACGTTCTGATACATAGCCATCAATGATTCCTGACTCAAGAGCCACGCGCATAGCCGGGAAGTTGTCCATTGCCGTTTTCTTGTCGACGCCTTCAATTTGATCAATGACAGAGTAATGGAAAGTATTTAATTGAGCGGTTACTTTTGCCCCTTTGAAATCTTGGATCGATGTTGCACCTTCATATTTGCTACCTTTTTTGACAACCATTACTAAATTAGATTTATAGTAGTTATCCGAGAAGTCGATCGTTTCTTTTCGTTTTTCTGTCGGTGACATACCGGCGATAATGGCATCAATTTTACCAGATGTTAACGCTGGTACAAGGCCATCCCATTCTGTTTTGACAATTACTAATTCCTTGCCTAAACCTTCGGCTATTTTTTTCGCGATTTCGACATCATATCCACCGGCATATTCGGAAGAACCGCTAATTTTGACACCACCGTTGGAATCATTATTTTGCGTCCAGTTAAATGGCGCGTATCCCGCTTCCAGACCTACCTTAAAGGTATTATCTTCTTTTGCTCCAGAATTGGAACTAGTGCTTGTCCCACAACCTGCTAAAAACACCATTGCTGATAGCAACATCATCAAAAATAGTAAAGACATTTTTCTCATGTTCGTCTCTCCTCCTGTTTTTCTTGTATTTTGGACAAATAAAAAACGACCTGAGAATAACTCAGGTCGTACGATATACGGTTGCCCTAAAGTCCTCTCTTTTCCCAAATGAGATAGCACAACTCAATAAACTAGGGTGTTTATTGAGACAGTCCTGCAGCTCTTAACTACAGACCCAGCATGTAATACTGAGGATATTACACACTTCGGCGACATTTCCTTCTCCTTAGTATCAAAGCCTCTCAAGCTCCACTAAAGACTGTTAAATATCGCGCCTCTACCTCACAATCAAAAGTGAGGTCTTATTCAATTTTCTGTTTATAGCCTACATGAAAATAGACAATCTGTCAACCTAGCAATCTATTAGCAAGCTCAAAGGTGGGGGAAAAGGAACACGGTCCTTGTACTATGTTGACTTACTAATTTTCGTACAAGGACCTCTTTCCTAAGCTGTGGCTGACTGTTAATCTATTACCCCAGTTCGAATAATGTTAAAGTCGATTTTGACTTGAACTTTTACATCTTTAAACATATTATGCCATTCATCATTGGTAAGCTTCGAGTGACGTACAGAGGATCGATAGATTTGCCCTAAACCAATCACATCTGAATTTTTCGATTGAAGATAAGATATTAATTTTTCGACCTCTTTTTTCATCTGTTTTGACACTTCTTTTTCAATTAATTCGATATGCTCTTTTTTACTAAAATCAATATTAGGGTTCGTTTCAAGCAATCGGCCATTCAGTTTTATTTTTAACTCATATTCAAGATTCTTTTTGCTCACCAGCTTGATATCACTATCACTATGAATCGTATCTAAGACAATTACGGTTGGATGTTGACGCTTTAACTTTAGAGAATCACTGTTAATGGTCATTTCTATGCTACCGGATTTATATTTATCATTAATCAATTTAAAGTAAAAGCTCTGGTTCGTCGATATTTTCCCCACCATTTTATCATCTTTAAAGATCCCAGTTCCTGTATATTGAACACCCTTATTCCCATTTTTCTTTAGGATAGGGATGATTGGATCTACTCCTAATGAATAATAATCGTGTATGACTTCTTGCATGGTAGCTGATGGCATGAGCTCACCTTTCGTATCTTTTTCAATCATTCGAAATAAATGAAGTCCAATATCAGGAATTTGCTCGCTTTTCAAGTTTAACAAATCTCTGGTTTCTCCTTCGACAATCGCCACGTAGGCAAGATCACTGATGGAAGGGTCCCTTGATAACGATTCAACAATATGGATAATCCCTTTACTGGCAAGTTCTTCACCCATTAAGATGACGCGTAACTGTCCAGATAGCAATCTCTTTGAAGTATTTTTATTGGCATTGATATTAAGACCTCTCACCGTGTGAGCTTCAGCCTCTACTATCATAATATCGGTTTTGGCATTTGGTTCAATTTTCAACTCAACCCCTGTTCCCTTATAGGTTCCGTCTTTTCCAACATCATACCCAATGGTTGTGATAAGGCCAACTTCTTCTAAAATTTTCGGATCAGCACATCCTGACAATAAAAGAAAGGGAATCAGGATTACACAAAAACACCATTTTTTTATCATGTTTGTTTCTCCTTCGACTTTCTGATTTTCTTTTTTAGAAGGACAAATAAGAAGAGAATGATGGGATAACAAAAAATATAATAAAATGCAAACCTTGCAAAATAATCATTAAAGTTATTGATGTTTTGTCGTGAGTTGAATGAGAGTGTCACGATCAAGATGATAAATGAAAAAATCCAAATAAAATGGGAGTCCTTTTTTTGAAATGATCGATTAACGCCTCGAACGGCAGCCCATAAATAATACATAAGATTTGGAATGATGATGATCATCCAAAAGGCAATCGCAATATATTCCGTTCTCTCAACAAAAGGGAATTTGACAATTTTAAATATAGAAAGCGTTGGCCAAATCGTCCTTTCTAATTGACCAGAACCAAAATAGGCAATTGAAACGAGCATAAGAATTAAATACAATATCGTCGAGGCGGCATTTCCCATTTGAGCAAAACGCTGAGCCTTGTCCTTTTCCTTCAAATGGGGATAAATGACATAGAGGATTTCGAATCCGATCATCGATAATGTCATTTTATAAGTCCCTTTTAAGAGTGATTGAAGGTCACTTTCCAACACGGGCCAAAATTGATGGAGCTCAGAATAGCGAAGGGGAAATCCCACAAATCCATACAACCAAAGCGAGAAAATAATATTAAAAAAACTGACTCCCACCATCACTCGAATGCCACCGGTGACACCATAAATCACGAGTAATAATAAAGAAATTGATAGAAACCAGTTTGGCACTTGAGGATACATCCAAGTTTGAATGACTTCAATATAGTTCTTCATAATCACAATAAAGGCGACTAAACAATACAGAATATAAAGGGCATTCATCAATTTCCCAAGCAAATTTCCGAAAACGTCATATTGAATGCCATAAATATCAGAAGAACCGTAAATTTGTAACGTTTTGATGATCACATAGATGAGAATGTACGTTAGAATTCCAGAGAGGGTGACTGAAATCCAAGCATCGTGCTTTGATTCCTGATAAATAATGCGCTGGAACCCATGGATACCGATACTGACTTGCATATCATGAATAATAAAAAATAATAAAAAGGTACTGATTAATAATTGTGGCTTAGGTTGATGTTGAACCTGCATACTGTCACCCGCTAATAAAAATCAATCTTGTTTTTTGGCTTTCTCTGAATCGTACCTGTCAGGATCCTCAGGTCGTGTTTGGGTGGGTCTTTTATTTGTAAAAGAATATGGCAACCTGATGATACTATCCTTCCAGTCAGCTAAACGCGGTGGATAAAAAGGCGTTAAAAATGGAACACCCAGGCTCGATTGTTTCAATAGATGGATGAGCAAAAAACAAAAACTAAACATGATGCCATAAAACCCCAAAAATCCCGCTAACAGCATAATCGGGAAACGCAATATCCGGATTGTATTACCCATCGAAAAATTAGGCGTAGCGAATGAGGCAAGAGCTCCTAACGCAACGATGATAATTAATATATTACTGGTAAATCCTGCATCTACTGCCGCTGTACCGATGACAATACCACCGACAATACCTATGGTTTGCCCGACTTTTGTTGGCAATCTGGCACCTGCTTCTCTCAGTAATTCGATAATCATTTCCATCAACAAGGCTTCGATCAAAGGTGGAAAAGGCACTTTTGACCTTGATTCACTAAGTGGGATTAACAATGTTTGTGGAATGACTTCATAGTGAAACGTTAAAGCAGCGACATAAATGGCCGTAAAAAAAACAGAAAGAAACAAGGCGATTATTCTTAACAGTCTTAGAAAAGAGGCAACCTGCCAATTGACATCCGAATCCTCCATGCTTTCAAAAAATTCCAAGAAAGATTGCGGACAAGCAATCGCAAGAGAACTTCCATCAACCAAAACGCACAGCTTACCTTTTAACAGCCAATCGCAGATCCGATCCGGCCTTTCGGTTAAAACCATTAACGGAAAAATCGAATAAGAGTTATCTTCTAGAAGCTGTTCTAATATGGAACTATCGATTAACCCATCGATTTCAATCGATTGAATTCGTTCGCGTAAAATGTCTACCATTCCCTCAGAAGCGATACCGTTTATATGAATCATAGAAACAGTTGTATGACTACGTTTTCCTATTTGAAAATTTTCTACAGAAAGATTGGGGTCTGAGATATATTTTCGAATTAAGGAAATGTTTGTCATTAAACTTTCATTAAAAGCTATCTGTGGTCCAACTACTTGTGACTCATTTAGAGCTGTTGATAAGGAACGGCCAATATCAGAGGGAGCCTTAGCCAAAAGGACTGCTGCTTCCCCTTCTACATGGATAATGACAACTCCGTCAAGAGTTCCTTTTATCGCCGCATCTAATCCATTTGATTTATCTACTTGCCCAACGGAAATATATTCCATCATTTCCTCAATCGTTTGACAGGCATTTTGTTTGATTGGATCAATAATATTCTCATGCAGCATTTTTTTATCAATCATGGTATTGAGATAAAATAACGTAATGCCCGAACCTAATACATCACTCTCAATGATATCCGCACTATTTTGAAGCCCATTCTTGAATTCCTTTGACATCGACTCTTTTGAAGTGGGAATGGGGTTGTGATTCTCATTTTTTTGTACTTCTGTTTTTCTCTGTTTGAATGCAGACGATTTTTTTTTGAAGAACATGTGTAGCTCCCCTTCAAAAGGTTATGAATCACTCTATAATGCAGTTAGTATTCACCACTTATTTCCTTTTATTCCAGAGAAGCGAGCCTATTCTCCTATTCACAAAAATGTTGTTGGACGAAAGATTTCCCTTATAGTATGGTAAGGTTGAAACCTTTATTTAGATTGGTTAGTTCTATTACAATTGTTAGGAGAATTTTAAATGAAAGAAATCTCTTTCCGTACGAAAATATATATCGGCGAAAACGCGTTAGATCGATTACATAACCTAGAAAATGAACGAATCTTTGTTGTAACTGACCCCTTCATTCAGCAATCGGGGATGATAGCTGAGGTGACCAACCGTATCGAAAAGAAGGGAAATCACTATCAAATCTTTAGTGATATCGTACCGGACCCACCGATTGAAACGGTTGCTGCAGGAGTTAGCTATATGCATAAGCTTAATCCAAGTGTCATCATTGCGATTGGTGGTGGATCGGCCATTGATGCAGCTAAGGCAATGAAGGACTTCTCGCAAAAAGTATTTCAAGACCAAGGCAATATTACGTTTATTGCGATTCCAACCACAAGTGGTTCTGGTACAGAGGCCACAGCCTTTTCGGTCATTACGGACCAAGCTAAGCAATTAAAATACCCTCTTGTCGCCGATTCTCTTTTACCAGATGAAGCCATCCTTGATGCAAGTTTGATTAAATCTGTTCCCGCATCTGTTACGGCTGATACTGGTTTAGATGTCTTAACCCATGCGATTGAAGCCTATGTATCTATCAACGCCAATGACTTTTCCGATGCCTTGGCTGAAAAAGCCATTGGGTTGATTTTCGAATTTTTACCAAGAGCGTATAAGGACGGAAATGATTTGGAGGCAAGGGAAAAGGTCCATCATGCCTCAACCTTAGCCGGAATGGCCTTTAATACCGTTGGATTGGGAATTAATCATAGTATTGCTCATGTGTGCGGCGCCCAGTTCCATATCCCGCATGGACGAATGAATGCGATCTTGTTACCATCTGTGATTGAATTCAATGCCGGGCAACCTGGATTTCTAGATACTAGCCTGGCTGCCAAAAAATATGCCAAGCTAGCCAAAATATTAGGTTTTTCAGCAGCCAACGTTAGAGTCGGAATGATTAACCTCATTGGGCAGATCAACCTACTAAAAAAAGAATTGCATATGCCCACTAATCTGAGAGGCTGTGGGATTACTTCGGAACAATTAACAGCGGCTAAAGAAATCATCAGCCAAGCAGCACTAAATGATGGCTGTACCCCAACAAACCCAAGAGTACCAACAGCTAAAGATATCGAATCCATATTGGAGAAAATTTATTAACCATGTAACAGTAGGTAATTCAAGGTGATTTTCGTGGAACGGTACTCTACGACATTTTCACCTTCTTTTTCATTCCTTTTGTCGTAGAGACCGGTTCTCTACGACACTTTCACCTTCTTTTTCGTTCCTTTTGTCGTAGAGACCGGTTCTCTACGACACTTTCACCTTCTTTTTCATTCGTTTTGTCGTAGAGACCGGTTCTCTACGACACTTCTGTCTTCCCTTTCGTTCGTTTTGTCGTAGAAACCGGCTCTCTACGACACTTTCACCTTCTTTT
>NZ_JBTOOE010000047.1:0-7542 GCF_054786815.1 Pseudoneobacillus rhizolycopersici
AAATAAACACCCCAAAAGTTAGATCCTTTACTCTAACTTTTGGGGTGCAGTACAACGCCGTCACAAGCAAAAAGGTGGTTCTCGAGATAAAGACTAATCTAATTGACAACCACCACCCTGACGGTAGGGTTGCAGAAGAGAAGTGGTCCAACACTTCTCTTCTTTAATATATTCCCATTATACAGGAAATTATTCGTAAATGAAAGTCATCAAATCGTGAACAAGGTGTCAGGTACCTCCCGTGAGGTACCTCTCATGGACAAATTGGTGATTTGTCCATGGAGGGAAGACAGCTTTAGTGGATGAGGAAGAATAATAAATAAGTCAGTTTTATTCGATTGGATTGTCGCTTATTTGCCATGCTTCACCACATTTTTTTATGAATTTTCCAGGGTATGCTCTCTTTAAACTTCTGAGTATTTTTTTATCTTTGAGTTCCTTTTTTACTTCTAATTCATGCATTCGTTTTATCGTTTCTTCTAGGGTATCAGCCACTTCAATGAAGCCTAGCAATGGAATGTAAAAATATGTTTTCTTTTCCCCTGTTTTCATTTGTGTACACATCCTAGTAAATTATTTTAGTCACTTCTAAAAATTCGCTGTTTTAAAGCAATTGTCCTCTGGTGTTTGTGTGGAGTATACAGTTTTGTTAGAGGGATAGGTCCATGACTAGTGCTGATCATTGGTAAATGGGAGACTGGGTAAGACATATTAATGGAGGAACACCGATTCAAGTATTATTCACATATGCTCTCGAAATTACTGGTGATGATAATAGTAATTTAGAGGAATCCATATCTATGATTTTTTCTCTGGATATCTAAACAAATTCCCTATAACCTCTCAATATCCTTTAAGTAATTAAGATTGTTACCAGAGAAGAAACCTTCAAATTACTTTACTGGTTATTCAAGATTATCAAAGATTGTATCAAAGTCAATTTCCTTGCCGATTTCATTCTTTTATTTGGTGATTGGTTATTTTGCTATTATTGTCTACACAGGTGTAGAGTGAGCGTCCAAGGTAGAGGGGGTTTGATAGTTTATCAAAGTCAGGTAATCCATTGTCTAAGAATTTGTCATTGTCACGGTAAAAACGAACGATGTTTCCGACAAACCAGTCGTGATCCTCATATGATTGACGGTCTATTACCTCCAACTCGTAAGCCACATAGGCATCATGTAAGATAGGTGCATTGGTTGCCACACCTTTGCTGAATTCCATTTTTCCAAATTCAAATTTATTAACATTTGCCCCAGTATAAACTCCTGCTTGCTGGATCAGATTTGCTTTTTCAAAGGGCAGAAAGTTAACCGCAAACTTGCCAGCTTCCTTCAGTAAAGAATAGGTATGGCGCTCACGCCCAATCGCCACACCGTAAATCGGTGGTTCATAGGAAATATAAGAATGCCAGCCCGCCGCCATTATATTCTCTTCATCGTTATGACTAACCGTCACAAGTGCGACCATTCCTGGATAACTGTGCATCACCGTTTTTGTTGTTGATTCTAGCATTTGGTGCCTCCTGTTTTTATATGTCATTAGTGTCTATTTTAAAACGAGATTTGATTGTTGAGAAGCGTTCCCCAGCTTTCCTTCGACATATTATTTCAAATTAACTGTAGATTTGACAAGATTAGCCAAATTATGATGAGAAATATGTCCTTTTTATGGTAAAATATATATTTGAGAATAATTAATTTCTTTCTTATATCCAATTGAAACTTTCAAAATTCTAAGCTACCTCTAACGTGCAATTAGGAGATTATGCAAAGGCTATTGAAGCGTCTCTGGATATTCGGACGCAACAACCATTAAATGATTTGAGGGTGATGTAGGAGTTAGGGTTGATTGATATTAATCTTTACTGATTAAAAACGCGCTTACTTATTATTTATGTACATAGGTTACTAGTTTATTCTTAGAGGCTCATGACTTAACCTCCAGAGGGGATAAGTAAAATCATAACTTGAAATAACAACTAGAGAGGAAATAAATAAAAATGAAAAAGTTTATAAGTTGTATTGTACTAGTTTTCATGTTTTTTGGAAGTTTAACACCAATATCTCAGTCTCATGCGGCCGCTGCCGATGTGCCAAAAGTTCAGCACTTAATTATTGAAAACCTTGCCTATGCTACTTTCGTCATCGCGGATTCTGCTGATTATTACCAGGATACTCTGCAAGTTGAAATTGGTGGAAAGACATTTCAATCTCGGATTCACTTTAGAAATGAAGATTTAAGAGTTGATTTTGACAAGTTTTATGATCAAGGAACTCCATATACTATCTATTTTATAAAAGATGGTTCAAATGAAAAAACATTAGTAGCTCAAGGTACAGTCGGGGAAGGGCGAAATCCTCAAATTGAAGCAACTAAAACGATTCAAGAAGGTGCAAATGTAGTAAGTTTTCGTTTGCTTGGAATTGATCGATATGCGTTTGCCAATATTCCGGTTGGAGTGGAATACAATGGGAAGAAGTACTATTCACGATATTCTAGTGAAGGTCGATATGATATTTTTTTAAATACTCCGTTAACAAGTGGGCAAACGATTACTTACTTTATTGAATACAGCGGGGATGAAATCTATAAATTAGGCAGTACAACCGTTATTGATACAACTCCGCCAAGTCAAGCTGAAGTAAATGTGTACCAAACTACGATAAGAGATACGAAGGTAGCGGGTTACGTTAAAGAAGATGGAATGACCATTAATGTTTACATCGGAAAGAATAAATATAGTACAAAAACAATAAAAACTAAGGATGAAGAGTTAGTTAGTTTTTCAATCAAAATTCCCAAACAAAAGGCAAATACAACGTATTATGTTGAATTCATTGATAAGAGTGGCAACAAAAGTAAGTTTCCATACAGAATTGCAACAATTGATAACGGCGTTTATGTGAATTATACCTATGCCTATTCCACAAATGTTACTGGTCGTGTGAATTCGTATCAAAGTGGCGACTATGTACAAGTACTTGCTGGAACTAAAAAGTACACCGCTACGGTGAATAAAAACGGAACATTCTCTGTTAAAATTCCAAAACAAAAAGCAGGTGCATCCATTGTCGTAAGAAATTACGATAGTATCAATAACCTACTCGGTTCTTCTAAAGAAAAAATCTATCTAGGCGATAAAGTAAAAATTGGAATGACAAAAGCCCAAGTATTATTAACAACCTGGGGGAAACCATTGCGTGTCAATACAACGGTTACTAGCAATATAACTCATGAACAGTGGGTCTATTATGGTAATAAATATCTGTACTTTACAAACGGGAAATTAACTTTGATATCTATTTGAAGCATGGGGGATGGTTCGTTGTCCCATCACATATTTCCAGTCTATAGTAAATGCACCAAAAAGATTGGGACACAGCGCTGACTCTGTGTCCCTCAGAGGATTGTGTGTATAGGGTGTCCGCGAGTATCCGATAAATTATTCTTTCTCTTTCCGTTCCTCAATTTTATTCATAAAATCAGGATTATCTTTTTGTATCACTTTTATAAATTCAAAAGGCTCTATTCCCAGCCCGTAGGCAAGTTGAAACATCGTATCAATCGATGCCCTACTCCCGTTATTTTCTAATTCACCTATGTATGTCCGATTAAGGTTACTATTACCTGCTAACTCTTCTTGAGATAAGCCCTTTTCGTCCCTTATTCTTTTTAAAGTAGGACCTATGTAAACGATTTTATTTTTGTTCTTCAAGACAATTCCCCTTTATAGAGTACTAGACCATTAGCGGGAGAAATACTCCACCAGCTATTGATGGCAAAAGTGCCCGATATCACTTGAAATGTAAACGCTATCATTTTCCTTCAACTAAAATAAACTCAAATATTTGGCAAGGGTCTGTAATTTTTAAGGCTTCGCAGATTCTTATGATGTGTGATAGATGGACCTTTTCCCTTTTCTGATGGAAGAGCGCCGATAATGTGCCATGGTTAATGTCCGTTCTTCTGGATAATTCTCTAAGGGAAATATTATTTTCTCTAAGGATTTCGCGAATTTTTATTCTGATTTCAATCATTGTTTTATCACCTCCCATTATGGATTATTCGGAAAATTGAAATATCCGTATCTTTATTAAACGATTTTCATGTAGGGTTGTGACACTGACTATAGCCAACAAGATTACCCTATAAAATGACAATTTTATGAATTTGGATAGGTGGTTTGCCAATGGACGTGCTAATTAATGATTCAGAAGTTAATTTGGATGTGTTACTGGCTTAAAGTTCATTTCGTTTGTATATGAGGGGCGAGTTCTAAAAGGGGGGGCAAACAGAAGTTTTGTGTAAAAGAAGCACAGCTAAACTTTAAATCTGCTGTGCTTACTCATCCTTATTGACCGAATACGTTTCAAGGTATTCCTTCACTTGTTCTCCATATTTTGACTCACCTAATAAATCGATTAATATCCCTTTTTCTTCGGCGATTTTTAATAGTTTCCAAGGGGATAGGTCAACATTAATCGCGATCTTGATGAAGGTGCTTATCAGTATTTGTTTACTAATATCTCTCTCAATTAAACTCAATGCTTCGCTACTGATTCCACTGCGAAAAGCTAATTCTTCCTGATTCAATTGTTTTCCACGTCTGTATTTTTCTATTAATTGACCAAATGTCATTTTCTCATTATCCACTAAGGCTAATCCCCTTTTTAATTCATTAGATAATGAGTCTTAAAATAATTGAACGGAGTTAACTACGTTAATGTTGCATTAAGGAAACTTAGGATATTGGGCTACTGCACTAGCCTTAATGAGGAAAATAGGGAGGGAAGGTAGGAATAGGCTTTAAAAGAGGGGTACGTACAAATCATTGAGCTGCTTGCTGAACTAACTTTTTGCTTGTATTGGCTAGCAGCTCATTCTTCTCTTACTTTTGTGAGTGGTTATGTCTGGCAGGTCAGTAAAGGATCATTCTTGCCATATGTAATGACTAATCACTTGATGACTTTATGTATGATGTAAGATTCATAGAAGGGTAGGTATGAGCAAGGATGATGTAGCTGACAGTATTTATGTTTGTGATAATCCGGCAGTAGTTTATGCCCTCCTCCGCATTGATTTGCGCTTCCGTTTTGGCCGTCTTTTTTTCGGATTGAGATCAAAAGAAAATGGGTTCATTCCGATGCCAACGGTCAGGTTTCTAAATTGTTCAGCGGTTTGTAGCCTGTTATTAAAGGCAGAAAGCTGCATGTGGACGAGCATTTTTTTCCCGTTCCGATATTCAATCATTGTTTTTCGTTGGCAACCGATGGTTCTTTTAATATAGAATGGGTTAAACCAAATGGTATCTGGTCGATTAGGTGATCTGGTTGGAAACAGGCAAATGTTCAAAATCGGATTGACCATTACCGGATGCATCAGAATTTCATCGCCCAAAATCCACTTCGATGTCTCCAGTGCCCCTTTGTAATCAAAACCAATACATCTAATGCTGTATGCCAAAATTTCTAAAGGTGAACAATCCACGAAAAACGTTTCATTCTCTTCCTGCACCAATGTACACAACTTTCCATACCGGTCGTGATAACCGACCATGTACATCAGATGCTGATTAATCATATACTCCTTCTTTAACTCCATTGTTTTGCACCTCACTATTATTATTCCGGTGGCTGGACTACTTTCGGCACTATTTTTTTCACATCTTATACACCTCCTTGTCCAAAGTACGCCGGACGTTTCTATACTAGTAAAATATCATTTTTGCAAATTTTCGGTGGAATCTCTAGAAATACCAAATGGGGAAAATGATCGAAAGTTGGCAGTTTTGTCAGAAAATTGTCATATTTTATCCGCCTGAGGTTTGCTTTCGTATTTATAGCTAAAAATAGTGCAAACTTTTTGAAAAAACGCTTTAAATTTAAAATCTTAAGCATTTTTCCATGATTTTTCGGTGAAAATCGCTTCAAATTTGGTTTTAGTCTTTTGGAGTTTTTCTTGAATTTTGGGTAGGGTGGGGAAGCATGGGGCGGGTTCTTTTGCTTCAAATCTGTCCTAAGATTTTATTGAAGGAGAATGTCGAATGACCTATATTCCTAAATTAGCGCTTGAATTACAAAGCTTTTCCTCGGTGGACGAATTAAACCACCATATGAATCTTCACTATTTATCTTTCAAAGGGCTTATCTCGAAAAGTTGTAACACCGTTTTTCATTTGATTAAAAAATATGCCTGCCGGGTAGCGGGGGTCTGCTGGATCAAGCAAGATAAGTTGGCGGTCCTCGCAGACGTCTCCGTGAAAACCGTCGAGCGGGCAATGAAGTTTTTAAAGGAAAGAGGAGTTTTGAAGGTTTATTATACAAAACGGTCCAACGGCTTAAACGGTCATAGTTATTATGTTTTGCAGCCGTTTCAAGGTGAACTTCCGGTGGATGACGAGGAGATTGTGATGATCGATAAGGGGAATGTCGGAGCGGGTGACTGTCAAAAACTCTATGATAGGACTGAAATGGGGGCGGGGCGTCCAAATGACAAACTCTTATTAAGCTCTAAAAAAGCTCTTAAAAACTCTTTTCAAAAAAATGAAGAAGAAATGAATAATAACGCGCGCGTAGCTCCTCATTCTAATCTACTACAAAATGAAAATAGCAAAGGCATTACGGACGATGAGGTTGAGCCATTTGTTCAGTTCCTAGTCGATAATAGATTTAAACAAGAAATAGCTATGGAAATCGTCAATCGAGTATTGGTAGCTTCCCATGGCAAAAACATTCATCCTGTTATCATGATCCGGTCTATCGCTAGAGCACTATTTAAATTCAAAAAACGCCTAAAATACCAGCAACCCATCTTCTCAATCGTAGACTACTTCGTCCACCTAGTAACCGAAGAAATCTCCCCGGGATTCCCAGTGGAAAAAGATGAACCGAGAAAAAAACCGCAACACGATATAGCAAGAACAGAAAAAGCACTAGAAATGATGGGGATATTCAAGGAGTTGTTGGAAGAAAATAGGTGATTGGTGACAGGCACCACTTGTGGACAAGGTAAGTATGATGGTGTAAGACAGTAGGGGTTTTCCTTCCTGTCATCTACATTGCTTGTTTGAAATAGCGATTTTCAAACAAACGTTTGATTGAATTTACAATTGAAGGCGAATTGATAAGGGTATTTACCAAACCGCAGAAACCAACATTTTTCGCGCGGTATACTAAGATAATTGTAGTGCTACAGATCCCGGGTGACAGGTGGTTTCGGTGCCTGTCACTCCCCGAATTTTGTCGAAGATTGATAGGTTATTTCCATGGTTTTGAATGGTAGAATAAGGTGCAACTAAAATTGTGAGGGTGGTTGGTTGTCGCTCTTCTTTCCTTTTTTATTTGGAAAGGAGGTGATAATCATGGAAACATTTCTTGAATTTATACGAGAATTACTAAAGGGAATAGTGCGTGAAATTGGTGCAAATGTCTTTAGGAAACACGTATTAGGATACAAGAAAACCACCCCGCGCCGTAGGAAGCAAATGTACTGCACCCCAAAAGTTAGAGTAAAGGATCTAACTTTTGGGGTGTTTATTTT
>NZ_JBTOOE010000048.1:0-7397 GCF_054786815.1 Pseudoneobacillus rhizolycopersici
AGGTGTCTCTACGCCAGTTTTGTTTAAATAGCTGTTCATTTTGTCGTAGAGAAGGCATCTCTACGACAGTTTTGTTTAAATAGCGGGTCATTTTGTCGTAGAGAATACTTCTCTACGACATTTTCGGAAAGAGGAAAATCTCCACCAACAAAAAAACGAAAAAATTTCCATAAAAGTGAATAATTTCTGCACCCTATTACGTCTAATAAATGTGCACATGGAAGGGGGATGCTTGTGTCGACCAAATCCGATATTGAAACATTGTTTCTTGAGTATAGTGATGATATCTATAACTATTTAATATATTACACCGGCAGTCATGATGTAGAGGATCTTCTCCAAGAGGTGTTTATTAAGGCCATTCGCTTTTACGACACTTATCAAGGGAGAGCTTCAGTCAAATCGTGGTTGTTTTCGATTGCCAAAAATGTCGCAAGCGATCATTATCGCCGCCAAAAAAGAGTTCAGTGGGTGCCGGTTAAACTTCTTGAGTTTTTACATATCGAGTATGAAACCCCAGAGAAAATCTATGAAGACAAGGACTCTAATTACTGGTTAATGAAGCGAATTCATGAAATGAAACCAGCTTATCGAGATGTCGTATTAATGCGTTTTATAAACGAGCTCTCCATAACCGAAACAGCCATTGCCTTAAACTGGACCGAGGCAAAAGTGAAGTCCACCTATCGCCGTGCGTTCCAAAAATTAAGAGATCTAATGGAAGACGATCAAGAAAGAGAGGTCATTTAAATGCGCTCTTTATATGAACCACGCTTTAAATTAAGTCCCGAGGCGAAACAGCGAATTCTTCAAGACGTTGTCGAATACGAGCAGAAATTTCATAGAAGGCGACAACGTAAGGATAAAAACAATAAATTTTTCCATTTAGGGTTTCAAGGGCTAATTCTAGCGACTGTGATTTCTCTTTTTATTCAAACTCCGTTATTCGATACGATGTTTTCGGAAAAAGACGGGGCACAAACTGAAACTCAACTAACTACTATTAATGATTCAATAGCGCTATTAAACTATGTGCCTAAAATCGTCCCTAAAAACGTTGTTTATTTGAATGATGTTGATGGGTCTAATTCCTATCATGTAAAAGCCGTAGGCGGTTCGTTGTTAAAGGATAGCAATCAAGGGGTTGTATCCATCACAGTTGTGAAAGGTGGGACCTCATTAACGGATTATTATGTGACAACCAAAAAACACGGAGCCATTACTGTCATTAATCAAAATAATCAATCCATCCTGATGGTTACAGGGGATGGTACGAAGTGGACAGTAGATTTTTCGGGGAACTCCGAGGAAATTCAATTCAATTTCAAACGGGTAGGTGGAGACAATGATATCGGTCCAAAATCTCGAAAAGTCCTATTTTGGTGATGGAGTTATTACAAAGGTGCTAGACCAAATTAATTTAGACTTCGACCCAAAGGATTTTACGACTATTGTTGGTCCTTCCGGGTCGGGAAAGTCGACCTTGATGAATATTATTGGATCATTGGATACCCCTACAAATGGAAACGTTTTCTACGGAGACGAAGATATTTTTACTATTAAAAATAACAAACTAGCCGATTTTCGCTTTTCAACGATTGGCTTTGTTTTTCAGCAATTTCAGCTTCTGCCAACCTTAACGGCCATTGAAAATATCATGGCGCCGTTATTTTCACGAAAGACTTCCTTTTCCAAGCAGGAACGTGGCGAGGAGTTGTTAGAGCTTGTAGGATTAAGTGATAAAAAAAATTCTCTCCCATCGCAATTATCTGGGGGACAGCAGCAGCGAGTAGCGATTGCCCGGGCATTGGTCAATTCGCCGAAATGGATTTTAGCAGATGAACCGACCGGAAATCTTGATCGTAAAAATGGCGAAATCGTCTTTGACATTCTCCAAAAATTGAATAAAGAGCAGTGCTGCGGCATTATCCTCATCACCCATGATGACGGATTGGCCAAGCTCGCTGACCGTACTGTCTATTTAACCGATGGCAAAGTGGTGAAGGATGTTCGAAGGTAAAGGTGTATGGCTAGTCTTTTCGAACCGATTTGGGGTTAGACCTGAGCGCTTTTTGATATTTACATAACTTAATCTTAAACATAGATGCGCTCCATATAAGCTAAACAATTGCCCCCTATACTAAACTTGTAACAAAGAATAGATAGGAGCGATTGAGAATGTTGTCAAGAATTTTTAAACGCAAACGCAACACTGAAGACCACGATTTACTGTTGTTAATTGTTCCTTTTGAACTTAAACCGTATATGAAAACAGATCTAAGCCAATACTTTGGTATCTCTAAAAGTGAACCTAGCAAACAATATGTACCGTTTTTATTCTAAAAATCTCTACAAAAAGTAGATATCGTTGTCCCCCGGGGAAAAACTCCCGGGGTTTTTATTTGGTCATAAAGTTTCTTCATTCTTTTCAAAGTACTTATTAAAGTCTTCCTTTTTCATGCTAGGTTGTACCGTTAACTTCAGCTGCTCCATTAATTTTTTCAAAAAATCAATTTGTAACCTATAGTGGTCAAACATGTTTTCAAATTGTAACTTGGCGATAGCATCTAAGGCCACATATTGTTCCTTTATCTTTTCACCGGCTTTTAAAAGCTCCAATTCTTTTTCGAGAACGGTCATTTGCTCCTGCAATGCCGCCAACTGATCCTCTAAAGGCAGCTCGCGCAAAAAGGCCATCGCCGCATAAAGCGTACTTGGTAAACTGACTGATTTTTCTCGGAGGCTTTCTTTTAAAAGAATAATAAATTCTTCCTCACCTTTAGGCGTAATTTTGTAGATGGCCTTAATTCGATGGCCCGTTTGCTCAACGCTACTAACCTCAACCAGTCCTTCTTTATCCATTTTTTTTAACGCGTGATAGATGGAGCCGGGAAGAACACCTGCCCAAATATCCGTTTGACTCGTTTGGAGCACCTGTTGAATTTCATACCCAGAGAGCTCCTTTAATTTTAACAACCCCAAAATCATTAAGCGTACCATTCTAACACCTCAAGTTTACTTATTCAACATTGACTATATGCGCATAAAAAAATTATACCCCAACACAATCTATTGTGCCACTGTCTTCCGTGATTTTTTAAATTGAATCTGGTTACTCGATGATTCGTATTTAAAGGTAAGGGATGAGAGTAAAAGTAAACCTATAGTATAAGCAGCCAGAATCAAAAGAGGTGCGATCATCGATTCGTCAGCCATGCCCAATCCCGATCTTAAACCTTGCAGAAAGTACCCCAGTGGAAATAATTCACCCATTTTTACCACCCATGCAGGCGCATTCTCTAAGGAATAAAACGTATCGGCCCCAAAGATCATTGGCAGGAAAAATAGATTAGAAATCATATTGATTTGTCCCTCGTTCTGGGCGAAATTAGAAATCAAAAACCCTAAGCTAGTGAAACACAAAATTCCGATAAACATCATCAAAATGGTAACCATGACTTCCATAGGTGCTACGGCAATCTTAAATAAAATACTTCCGACACCAAGAACAAATAGATTGATGATAATCCCTAACACCGTGCGTGCTGCTGTCATCAAAAAAATAAACTGAAAGGTTGGAAATGGCGTTAATTTTAACAACTTATAAACCCCGCGGCTGCGTTGCCAATGTACCTGAAAGGCAATCCCGGAAACTCCCCAGAATAATGAACTTAGAGCAAGGACACCTGTTAATAGCCTTGGCGTATAGGCAGGATTATCAAAATAGTATCCTAACCCAATCAATAACACGATTGGAAAAATAACCGAATAAAAAAGGGTGATTTTGTCTCTTACCGATGTCGCTAACATCGTTTTAAAAATTGTACTCATTTTTACATTCCTCCCATTGTTAAGTGTAAATAGACATCTTCAAGATTTTGTGTGTGGTATTTTTGACATAAATCTGCTGCGGTTCCTTCGGCAATAACAATTCCCTTGTCAATCATCATCACACGATGCGAAAGCTTTGTGACCTCATCCATATCATGCGATGTAAAAACAACCGTTGTTCCACGTTGAAATAAGTTCTTGATTAATTCATGAATTTCTCGACGTGACTTAGGATCCAGGGCTGCAGTAGGTTCATCGAGAAAAACGACCTTTGGCTGATGGACTAATGCAACGGCAATCGCAAGGCGCTTTTGCTGCCCACCAGATAATTTGGCTGCCTCCGTTTTCATGGCATTCTGAAGGCCGCACAAATGGAGTAGCTCAGTACCCTCTTGTTTTGTTAGCTTTTTTTTATAAAAGGCGGCAAACAATTGGAGGTTCTCTATAGCCGTTAAGCCTGGGAAGAACGGCGTTTGTTGGAGTTGAACTCCTATAGATTGGCGGTAATCTTTCTTCCAATAGGAAACCGATCCTTCATCTTGCTTCTTTAAGCCAAGTATCATCTCAATTGTGGTTGATTTTCCGGCTCCATTCGGTCCAATGATGGCTAAAATTTCATTTTCAAAAACGTCAACTGACACCCCGTTCACCACAGGTCTTGCGTGGTAGTGCTTCGTTAAGCCAGTTGCTTTCAATAATACATTCATCTTACTTCTCCTCCGCTAGGTTAATGTTGGTTAGTCAACATTGAGTATTAATCCAAAAGATTAGTTGAGTATTCTTTAATACTCAACGTTGAATAAACTAATTTATATAAACAATATACATCCTTGGAAAATGTTTGTAAAGAGGGAAAGTGAAATATTTTCCAAAATGGGCTGGCCGGTAGAATGACCTCCTACCCCCGTAAAACTCTAATCAGCTTCGAATATGTATGGTTAGTTAAAAATTTTTTATTCGAATGAACATCAATGTATCTTCATCATAGGGGTGAGATTCAATGTCTGAATCCTATCGCTTTCGCGAGGAGCGTAAAAAGGCGGAACAAGCAAAACGCAAGGAACAGAAAAAGTCGAGAAAAGGAACATTATTCCGGAAAATCATTTTAATCCTCTTTGTGCTAGGAATTGTCACCCTCGGAGCTGGTGCCTACACATTCGCTACCTTCATAAAGGATGTTCCTCCATTAGAAGCTTCCAAACTAATCAATCCGCTTTCAACCAAATTTTATGATAGTAATGGAAAATTCCTTTATGAATACGGAACAGAAAAGCGCACGCAAATTTCCTATGAGCAAGTGCCGAAAAATTTAGAGAATGCCTTTATATCCATAGAGGATTCCCGTTTTTTCGAACATCATGGAGTTGATATCAAACGGACAGCTGTGGCGATCTTTAAAAATGTCACCGGAGAATTTGGCTCCCAAGGTGGAAGTACGATAACTCAGCAAGTTATCAAAAACTTCTTTCTAACGCCTGAAAAAACCGTCAAACGAAAAGTACAGGAGTGGTATTTAGCGTATCAGTTGGAGCAAGAGTATTCGAAGCAAGAAATCTTCATGATGTATGTAAACAAGATTTTCCTCGGGAACCGCTCGTATGGTGTAGCGGCTGCCGCGAAAAATTATTATGGCATAGATGCAGAACATTTAAATAAATTGACTTTGCCACAGGCTGCGCTAATTGCTGGTCTGACTCAAAGTCCAAACCGCTTTGACCCGACAAAGCCGGAAAACATCGAAGCCGCGACAGCAAGACGAAATCTGGTTTTATCGGCCATGCATAATAAAGGATATATTTCTGAAAAACAAATGCAAGAGGGCAAAAAGGTTGCTGTAACGGAAGGCATTATCATGAATACGAATGGGACTATGCCGTATGAGGCGTTCCTTGACGCAGCGGTAAAAGAAGTGGAAACAAAGCTGAAAGATGTGGATATTAGCAAAGATGGATTATCGATTTATTTGACCCTAGATCCAAAAGCTCAAAAATATGCCGATCGTTTGTTGCACACCAATGAACTTGTGAACTATCCCAATAAACGTTTTCAGGCTGCATTTGCTTTCATTGATACAAAAACAGGGGCAATCCGCGCCATCGGCAGTGGGCGAAATGATTCCAAAGCGACTTTCCGTGGTTATAATTTTGCCGTCAATCTTAAACGTCAATCTGGCTCCACTTTTAAGCCAATTCTTGATTATGGCCCAGCGATCGAGTATTTAAAATGGTCTACGTATCATCAGATACATGATAAAGCTACTAACTACTCAACCGGTCAGCCACTGTCCAACTGGGATCGTCGCTATCATGGAATGATCTCGATTCGTTCGGCACTCCAGCACTCCTACAATATTCCTGCTCTCCTAACTTTACGGGAAGTGGGGCTGGATCGAGGGAAGAGCTTTGCCGAAAAATTGGGAATAAAGTTTCGGAATGACCAAATCTATGAATCGTATGCGATTGGAAGTAATACAGTCAGTCCCATTGAGATGGCCGGAGCCTACAGCGCCTTTGGTAATAATGGGGTTTTTAACAAGCCTCATTTTGTGCAAAAAGTCGTGTTTCCAAATGGTAAGGTTGTCAGCTTTACCCCGGAACCCAAGCAAGTCATGCACGATTACACAGCTTACATGATTACCGACATGCTTCGAGATGTCGTAGACGTTGGAACTGGAAAAACCGCCAACATCCCTAGTCTAGATGTGGCAGGTAAAACAGGAACGACCAATTTTGACCAGAAAACCCGTACACAATATGGGTATCCCGTTAACAGTACCAATGACAGTTGGTTTGTTGGCTATACCCCGCAATACACGATGGCAGTGTGGACGGGATATGCTCAAAACGGTCCCGGTCACTACATGACGGGCGACACAACGAAACTCTCTCAAGTTATGTTTAAAAAAATGATGGTCGCACTCGGAACCGACACATCCACTTTTACGCAACCCGACACAGTGTATAAAGTAGGCAATGACCTGTACATCAAAGGATCAACGGACGTGCCGCCAAAAGTGCAACCAATTAAGAATCAGGGTAAACAGAAGGGGAAAAAGAAAAAAGGGAAAGGGAAGAAGCATAAGAAGAAGTAGGGAACGTTGTTTTTCAGATGTGAACACCAAAACGAAATCTGAAAATCGCGTTGACCGTTGGTTTCAACGCCAAAATCCCCAAAGGTCAAGCTTAAAGTGGCGTTGAGCGTTGATCTCAACGCCACTTTAATCAAAGAGCAAGCCCAAAATGGCGTTGAGCGCTGGTCTCAACGCCAAACTCCCCAAAGAGCAATCTAAAAATGGCGTTGAGCGCCGGTCTCAACGCCAAAATAATCAAAAAGGAAGCCCAAAATGGCGTTGAGCGTTGGTCTCAACGCCAAAATAATCAAAGAGCAAGCCCAAAATGGCGTTGAGCGCTGGTCTCAACGCCAAAATAATCAAAGAACAAGCCCAAAATGGCGTTGAGCGCTGGTCTCAACGCCAAAATCCCCAAATAGCAAGCCCAAAATGGCGTTGAGCTTGGTCTCAACGCCAAAATAATCAAAGAGCAAGCCCAAAATGGCGTTGAGCGCTG
>NZ_JBTOOE010000049.1:0-6546 GCF_054786815.1 Pseudoneobacillus rhizolycopersici
CTCGGATTCGCTTTTTTAGCCTTGTGCTGTCCGAATCACTAGCTTATTCGGACTCAGCTTCGCTTTTTTAGCCTTGTGCTGTCCGAATCACTAGCTTATTCGGACTCGGATTCGCTTTTTTAGCCTTGTCCTGTCCGAATAACCACCCTATTCGGACTCGGATTCGCTTTTTTAGCCTTGTACTGTCCGAATCACTAGCTTATTCGGACTCGGATTCGATTTTTGCCACCATGGGTTGTGCTATTTCACTTCAAAGCATCCTTTATTATCTTCACGATTTCATCCAAATCAGGAAAGTGAGCCGTCTCGTCAAGGATGATATAGTGATGTTTATCCGGATACTGTTGTTCTTCCACGAATGCTTCTGTTACCTTTCGAGGAACAATGTAATCCTCGCTACCTTGGACGATCGTCATCGGAACTTGAACATCGGTTATTTCACTAAAATCATAATGCACGAATTCATTAAAAAACGTATCATTCCATGAAAAGTGAAATCCAGAAACTAGCCCAACATATAAATCTTTCAGTGAATAATCCGGGGAAGTCCAGGCTCCTTTTATTAATGATAGTTCAGATACCCCTTCTCCCTTTTCATTCTTATAGGTATAGGCACCATTTTTCTTTAGCAAATCCCCAAATATCTCTTCTCGTTCTCTTTCCGTGTAGGGTGGTTGACCAAGCTTATCTAATTCTTTCTTAAGTTTCACGTTTTTTTCAGCTTTTGTTTTTAACCATTGGTATCCTACCTTTTGAGTTTCAGGTATCGAAACAATTTGCGCATTGGCCACGTACCGATTGAACTTTTCCGGGTATCGATGGACTAAATTTAACCCAATTGCTGTTCCCCACGATTGACCTGCCAGATTGATTCTGTCTTGGCCAAACTCATTTCTTAAATAGTCCACGAGTTCATTTGCATCAGAAACGAGTTGTTCTAGATTGATTGTATCCTTAGGGATGTTTTTATCATAAGACTTCCCTGCTCCCCGTTGATCCCAATAGACCACGGTGAAATCTTCTGTTAGTTCAGGAAATGAACCTCTTGAACTGACGCCAAATGGAAACGGTGAACCTGGTCCTCCGTGAAGCATCAGTACAATAGGATTTGTTTTTTTACTTCCTTCTATTAAAATATATTGATTCACTCCTCCAAGTTTAACCTTGCGCACCTCACTAATGCCGCCTTTGTCCACGATTGCTTGGCTAATTTTTTCGATCTTTTGTTGTCCTATGTATCGGTGAATAGTTAAAAAAGCGATTCCCACCACTGCTATTAATAGGATAACTACTAGTATTCTAATGGTTAATTGCATCGTTATCTCCTGCCTTTCCTAATCCTCTTCCAACAAATTCAAGCAGATATTCCATTACTTCCGGATATACCTCTTCCCCAATTTCTTGCTTATGAACAGATAATATTAAGATGGATCGTACGATCGCTTCCACGATTTCGGGCTTTATAGAAGCGATTTTCTTGTCATTCATCATACCCTCTATCAATCTGACAAACTTTTGGCGTTGCTCATTTGCATACAGCATCACTTCCTCGATGGGAACCTTTTTCAGCATAAGCGGCATTTCTTTTCGCTCAAAAAGCATTTGTAGAAAAGCATTAGATTGATAGAAGAAGAAAAGTTCTTTTATTAACATTGTCATTAGTTCTTCCCCCTCTTTGGCAGAGGTGACGACACTTTCCGCAACAAGCTGATAATTCGATTCTTCTTTTTTTAGAATCTCAAAAAATAGCTCTTCTTTTGAAGAGTAAAATTTATAAAAAGTGCCTTTTCCAATATCACAGGCTTGAATAATGTCATCGATACTGGTTTTCTTAAGCCCCCATTCAATAAATAACTGTTTACCTTTTTCATAAATGGAATGTTGAACAACCTGAAGTTCATTTTCAGTAAATTTTGGCATACTTCCCTCTCCTTATCCTTGTGACTAAAAAAGTTTTTTTAGTCATATAAAATTTAACACGTCTCCCATAAATTGTCTACACCTGTTATGAAAATAATTCCAAAAAATCCATTTTGTTGGACAGAAAGATTTCATACTATTGTATTTCTCTGAAAAACACACGACCCGGGAAGTACGAAGAATCGTGTCGAATCGCAAGTACTTTCACTAAGACTAAAGTTGTATTCTCTCTAAATCTATTAGATGAATTTATCTGGCGTTTACCTTGCTATACTTTCCTTAAACATTAAAAAAAGGTGGGAATAAAATGAAAATCCGATTTGAATTATTTGTGAACGAATTAGCTACCTCTCTTCATTTTTATGAACAGATCCTTGGCTTCCGAAAGGGATATGTTGGAAATGATTATGGGGAAGTGTTTAATGGGGCTGTTGAAATTGGTTTATGTTTAATGGACAAACTTCCTGAGAGTCATCCATTAAAGACGAAGTCAACCGATGAGCGGAAAGGTTTAGGTGTCGAAATTGTTCTCGTAGTCGATGAGTTGGAATCTTTTTATCATAAAGTTAAAAATTCGACCTACCCAATTTCTAGTCATTTACAAATACAGCCTTGGAATCTAAGGGATTTCCGACTCTCAGATCCAGACGGATATTATCTTCGAATTACTGAGTAGAGAATGAAACATGGGGACGGTTCTTGCGTTTCATTCGATTCGCGAAATAAACCGAAGCGCGGGAATCGTCCCCGCGCTTTTTTGGTAATTATTTTCTGGTCCATCTAGAGCAATGGTAATAAAGGTGTTATGGTTAGATTATATTTAAAATATATTTTCATATTTTTGAAGAAAAGTGATAGGTTCATTCGTATGATACATAACAGGAAATAAGAAATAGAGGTATGTAATCTATGCGTGTTGTATTAAGAATTAATCCGGATACCTGCTATGGACTGGCGGAAAAGAGAGCTGCTTATTACTTTGACTCGCTCAAAGAGCAAGTCTCGCAAAAGACTTATGTTTCTTCCTTAACGAAAGATATAGAAACCTGGAAACACAACCATATTCGTCAATATTCCTGGTTCTCTTTATTTTCGGGCGGAAAAGGCAAGACTAGCCCGACTGGTTATCACAATTATATTAAATGGCTAGATTATACAGGAAAGCTAGAGAATTATCTTGACCGCAGTATTTCGTATATTTATATGCGTGATCTAGGCAAATCATTGAACTCACCCCAAACCCAATTAAGGGTAAAACAGGTTGTCGATCACTTGAAGGACCAACTAACTTCTGACAAGGACTCAGGAAGTGGAAGTGTCACAAATGATTTTAGCATGGCAGGGTTATTCAGATGGGGGCAAAAGGAAGGCATTGAAGAAACTGTCATTTGGATGATGAATAAACTTAAGACGGTTGCTGACCATATTCCAGCGGGAATGGATGCAGAACATGCTCAGCGCAAATTAATTAAAATTATGGCGGGTGTCGTCATGCACGTTCTGGAAGAAATGGCGGAAGGGATCTCTGCTAAAGAACGAGCGAAGAAACTGGATGAGGCGATTAGACTAGGGTATTCTTACGGTTTAACCTATCCCTTTATAGATGATTTATTAGACGCAAACGTTTTATCAGATAAGGAGAAACAACAGTATTCAGAGTTAATTCGTACCACTCTCATAACGGGGTCAGTACCAGAATTAGGATCTTGGCCAGAGGATAAAGTTAGTTTAATGAGGTATATCCATTCCGAGCTACGAGATGCTTATGAGTATATTAAAGCTCATCAAAGACCAGATACGAGAACAAATTTCTTTGAGCAGTCGTATGTTTTTTTTCAATCACAGGAGGTTGATCGTCAGAAAGACCTTTCAAACACGGACTATACGAATGAAGAGCTATTTATCCCCATTATCTTAAAATCTTCTTCTTCAAGATTAATCGTTCGTTCCGTCATTAGTGCTTCTGAGGATCAGGGATTTGATAGCCGCACCTTTTACTATGGAATCTATAATCAGCTTGCAGATGATTTTGCGGATATGTTTGATGATATGAAGAATGGAGCTGTGACTCCTTATACGTATTTCCTGAAGTATCATAAGCAGCGCCCCGACCTCATCAACCCCTTTGAATTATACTGGACGGTTATTTCTAACTTAATCCACAATGTGTACCAGTCCAATCGTAAAACGAGCGAGGTCATTTTAGACAGAGCCATCAATGGACTAAAGCGTTTCAAAGAACGAATGGGTGCGGTTAAGTATAAAGAAGTGATGGAGTTGTTTGCTTCGAGTCATCAACCATTCTTTCGTATGATTCAAAAAATGGTCGATAAAGCCGATGATGTCGATTTTTTTGATAAATTGTTACGAGATCATATTATGACCAATTTGAAAAACGAACGAGAAGAGCAGAAAGAATTCGTAGACACCATTGAACGTGTACGCAACGAAATTAATAGCACGTTGTCCATTGCTAAGACAGAGAAGGATTCTGTCATCAATGGCTCCATCCTTGATGCAGCAAATTATAGTCTAATGAATGATGGAAAAAGATTACGGCCCATCATGGCATGGGTTATGGGCGTGAATGAATATGGATTAAACAGTTCTGCCATCACTCCTCTATTAAGAGCATTAGAATATATGCATACCGCCTCCTTAATCTTTGATGATTTACCTTCTCAAGATAATGCCAACTTGCGTAGAGGGAATCTAACATTGCATCAGATTTATAATGTGGCTACGGCTGAGTTAACGGGCCTCTTCTTAACCCAAAGGGCCATCGAGGAACAAGCTTCTCTTGATGAATTTGATGCGAAAACCGTGCTTCGCTTAATCAAATATTCCTCCCAAATGACAGCGGATATGTGTAAAGGCCAGGAAATGGATTTAAATTCAAAAGGGAAGAAATTATCACTGGAAAGATTGAACCTCATGAGTTTTTATAAAACTGGATTGGCGTTTGAAGCCTCTCTGATGATGCCTGCCATTTTAGCTAAAGTAGATGAACAGGAGCTGGCCGGATTGAAGAAATACGCTTATCATGCAGGCATTGCGTTTCAGATTAAGGATGATTTGCTAGATGTTGAGGGAGAGCAAAGCCTACTTGGAAAGACCGTTGGAAAAGATGCTGAAAATAATCATACCACCTTCGTATCGATTTTAGGGGTTGAAGGAGCCCGAATCGCCATGTGGGAACACTACTGCCTTGCGATGGATGTGTTGGAGGACTTCCCGCGCAACACCCCTTTTCTGAAGCATTTATTAAATTATATTGTTAACCGGGATCATTAATAGAGTGGGGTATATGTATGAAATGGAAAGGCTTATTAAAGGAAGATCAAGATTTTTTACCGATTAAGTCCAGCTTAAACGAAGGAAACACACCATTCATTCTATTAAAAAACCGTTGTAAGAAATGGAGAGTGGTTTATGGTGTGTAATTCCTTCGTGATTAAAGTGCCTGCGAGCTCGGCCAACCTTGGTCCAGGCTTTGATTCCATCGGTTTGGCCATAGGCTTATATTTAACGCTAGAGGTTACCCCTTCAAGTTCATGGGAAATCACCTCCGCATCACCTGAGCTATGTCACTTTCCAACCAATCAATCCCATCCTATTTTCCAAATGGCTGAAGAGGTAAGTTTCCGATTCAATAAATCCCTACCACCATGCAAAATCAACATGGACTCAGAAATTCCATTGGCTAAAGGCCTTGGCTCCAGTGCTGCTGCAATCGTTGCTGCTATCGAATTAGCTAATCACGCTTGTGAACTAAATCTTTCAAAGCAGGAAAAATTAAAGCTTGCGATGGAGTTTGAAGGTCACCCTGACAATGTAGGAGCCTCTCTTTATGGTGGGCTAGTCATTGGAAGTTGTTTGGAAAATGAAGTGGAACTACTATCCTATTATAAATTAGGCTTTGAATTGGTAGCCTACATACCAGATGAGACATTATTGACTACGGAATCTCGCCAGGTATTGCCAGCTGTCTTGTCTTTTAAAGAGGCAGTCGAGGCATCTTCTATAGCAAATGTACTCGTTGCATCGTTACTTAGTGGAAATTGGCAGCTAGCCGGAAAAATGATGGAGAAAGATTTATTCCATCAACCTTATCGAAGGAGTTTAATTGGTGTTTATGGAGAATTTGAACGTGTTGCAAAAGCAAATGGAGCATTTGGTGTTGCCCTAAGTGGTGCAGGTCCGACTGTTCTTGCCTTTGTTGAAAAATCGCACCGCTCCCTACTAGTAAGTAAACTCTCGAAGGTTTTTTCGGATAAAAAGATTCGGCATTTGGAGATTGATTTTTGGGGGAGTATGGTGAAATAGTGGTTTATGGGGACTTGCGGACAGGTCGAGACCACTGAAAAAGTTGTAAAGAAGCCGTCTCTACGACAAAATGACCGAAAAGCAAGCTTGAATTTTCGTAGAGAAGCCGTCTCTACGACAAAATGATTAAAGAGTAAGCTTAAATGTCGTAGAGAAACGGTCTCTACGACAAAATGACCGAAAAGCAAGCTTGAATTGTCGTAGAGAAGCCGTCTCTACGACAAAATGATTAAAGAGTAAGCTTGAAATGTCGTAGAGAAACGGTCTCTACGACAAAATGACCGAAAAGCAAGCTTGAAT
>NZ_JBTOOE010000050.1:0-5148 GCF_054786815.1 Pseudoneobacillus rhizolycopersici
GGGTTTTGGCGGTCGCGATTTGTCCATGAGATGGCTTTTCATAGACAGTTTGGGGCTTTGGCGACTTCGATTTGTCCATGAGACGTCTTTACATGGACAGTTTGGGCTTTTGGCGGTCGCGATTTGTCCATGAGATGGCTTTTCATAGACAGTTTAGGGCTTTGGCGACCTCGATTTGTCCATGAGCCGGCTTTTCATAGACAAATTGGGGTACAGGCGTCGACGATTTGTCTATGAGATGGCTTTTCATAGACAGTTTGGGATTTTGGCGTCGACGATTTGTCCATGAGCTGGCTTTTCATAGACAAATTGGTCTTTAGGCAGCCTCGATTTGTCTATGAGATGGCTTTTCATAGACAGTTTGGGGTATAAGCGTCGTCGATTTGTCCATGAGACGTCTTTTCATAGACAGTTTGGTCTTTAGGCAGCCTCGATTTGTCTATGAGCCGGCTTTTCATAGACAAATTGGGGTACAGGTGGCCTCGTTTTGTCTATGAGCCGGCTTTTCATAGACAAATTGGGGTACAGGCAGCCTCGTTTTGTCCATGAGATGGCTTTTCATAGACAAATTGGGGTACAGGCGGCCTCGTTTTGTCCATGAGACGTGTCTCCATGGACAAATGTGCGTATCGACGAACTCCATTTGTCCATGATCCATCAGTTTAGTTCTTAGTACAAAACGCTGATTCCGCGCCTTTTTCCCTATCTATCCCGTCTTTTCTGAAAAACTTCTAATCTGGTTTTTTGGATTGTTTTTACTAGAGAGAGAAGGGCGGGATAATTTGATTTAGTTTTCGGACCTCTGCTTAATATTTCCATTTGCTACTCGTACCAAGTGATTTCTAACAAAGCGATTCGGTCGAACACCACGATTCCTTTTCGACAGATTTTAGTAAATGAAGTCCTAGGGTAAGGAAGCGAAGTGTCTCCAAGTCTCACTTTAGAGCAACGTAATATGTTGCTTTAATAAGTTATACTATTCTAGTAGATATATGAAACATGAGAGCCGTCCCCATGTTTCAATAGAGGAGGAAGGGTTTATGACTGTGTTGACGAGTTCAATTGATTATTTGAAGCGATCACCGATGTTTCAGTTGTCGCTTACTTCGAAGGAACTGTTTCATAGTAATTTTGTTAGTTGGGTGGTTTCCAATTATATGGAGGCATGTTCTCCAGTTTTTTCGAGGTATGTTGATCATGGCAGCGAATGGACTATTTCTGAGGTTAAACGGGAAGAAGGAAACAAGGATATCACGATTTATTTTCGCAACGAAGATGGTCAGGTAAAGACGTTAATTATCGAAAATAAGGTAAAATCCTTGCCCAATTACGAGCAGTTGTCGCGATATACCACCGCAGACCCTTCGGAACATTATGTGCTGCTTAGTCTGGTAAAACCAACTTTTACGGAAAGTAACAAAGTGTATATCCCAGAATTCGATAAGGAATGGACGTGCATCAGCTATCTTGATTTAGCTCAGTTATTGGAAGAGCTCATACCTGATATTGAGGTCAAAAATTCTTACCATGCCAATATTATCAGGGATTATATAAGGCTCGCCAGTTCATTGCACGAGATCACCGAGGATATTGTTGGCGAGATTCGAAAGGATACCTATAACTACTATCGTTCCACCAACAGCGTTTTTGAGCAGTTACGCGAAGTGAGATTGCATGATTTTTTTCTAAAACTTAAACATGAAATGATGGCGGTAGAATTTTACAAGGAAATGAGCAATCGGCTGCCTGATCTCAAGTTTGTTCCTGCAAAAAGGTGGGAAGATGCTAGGGATGGTGAGGTGTTTGTTAGTTCTGGATTTACGAATGGTTCGGGGATTAGTGAGGTCAAGTACGTCATTGGTGAAAAAAATGGCGGTCCGATTATTCTTGGGATTCAAATTCAGGCCCTTCAATTCCGCTTGTTTGTAGAGGGTGACCGGAATATTAGTTTTAAAACCGCTGAACGGCTATTGGAAAGTAACGAGTGGTATGATTTTTCGATGGCCATCGGGTTGGGAGTTACCGAAGAGACCGTCTATCCAAAGTCAAACAAACCATTTAACACCTACTCCCAAACGTTTTTCTATCAATATACCAAAATTCAGGAATGCCAAATCGATCGCCTAATTAAAGTGGTTGCGGATTATATTGAATATGTGCATCGTTTGAAACAGGGGGGCGGTTCTCGCGTTTCATTCGATGGATGAAACAGGGGGGACGGTTCTCCTGTTTCTTTTCTGTGGAAAATAAAGGCGGGCACCGTCCCGTAAGCATGAAGTGGAATCATGATTTTTGGTTGAAATTCTTGAAGGTACCCCAAATTTCTTGTCTGGAAAACTGTGGATAAGAAGACATGAAGTTCATGATGATAGGGGTATGGTCTAGGTTAGGGTTTGTGTCGAATAACATCCGATCCCCATATCGAATCGCTGTTAAGGCAAGCGGTAGTTCGCGTCTAAATATTTCATCGCGTTTTGCTGAGGCATTTTGGCTATATTCTCCTTGATCAATATATACATAAACACAGTAGTATAAGGAATTTCCGTGTTTTTTCCATACACCAGATACTTCATCGCGCATAGGATTTATTTTATCCCAAGCATACTTGTTTCCAATGGTTAAAAATAACTCCCCGGTTATATCGGAATGAGTGAGTGTATAACATCTTGGAATAAGAGGTTCCGTTGTCGTAACACCATCTCTATACTCAACAAATAGTTTCTCAGGAATAAAATTGGCCAAGAGATCAACTCCTATCGTATTTTTGAAACACATAACAAGTGACATACCTTTGCTATAAAAAGGTTCTATATACATTTTATAGAAAATTAACAACAAAAATGACATAATGATTTTAATGACAAGGATGGTTGTGAACTTCTATTTAAATGGTCGTTCGCGTAAATGGGTGAGATGTTTCATGATAAAAATTATAGGAGGTCAAGACGATGAAAATGAAAGGTTTTGGTGGGGTTTTTTGGAGAACAAAAGACGTTGATTCATTAGCAAAATGGTATAAAGAAACTCTTGGTTTATCGATGGAAGAGTGGAATGGGACGATCATCAAGCCAGATGTGGACAACGAAACGGTCTTTTCTTTGTTTAAAGAAGATAGTGATTATTTTCCAAAAGAACAATCTGTGATGCTAAATTTTCAAGTGGAAAATATCGAAGCTTGGGTGGAACATTTTAATAAGATTGGAGTACCTCTTTTAAAACAGCCTGAGAAAAGCGAGTACGGAACCTTTCTTTGGATTGTGGACCCAGACGGAAGATGGATTGAAATATGGGAGAAATGAGTCTGTGGAAAGCCCATGTGTCTATAAAAAGCAGTGAGGTATGAAGGGACCTGTCCCTCTGCCTCATGAAATCCCCTTTATTTAGTAAAATAAATTTGTTGCTAAATCAACTTTTAAACAAATTGAAAATATACTGATAATGGGGTGAAATTATGGGACTTATTTCACAGTTACAAAGGTATATGGAAACGCTGTTGTTCCCTAGGTTAAATAATATAGAAGAAATCTCATCTATCAGTGGGTTTATAGAATTAGGGGTATTACTGGTTTTATGGTGGCTAACATGGATACTCGGCTATAGGATATTAGAAACGAAAAGGAGTCTCTGGTTTGCGATTTTGGCTACTTTCTCGTTTAGTACGTTCATCTTAGCAACATTGGGGTGGTACCTTTACAGCCTACAACTGGACACCTTAGGTAGAACACTGGTATTCATTACGTTTATATCAGTGTTTCTATTAACAAATGGATTGAATATCCTGCTATTAGCCAAGAAAAACAATAGAAAATTCGAAGTCCATTTTCATATTTGATCGGTTGTATTTGTTGTTGGACGGGTGTTCGATATACGGATGTCGGGAGTCGCCATTTTTATTATAGAAGAATCCTTCTAAGTAGGGGAGTATGGTTTGTCTCCCTAAAATGAAAGGCGCCATCCCAAATACATCGGATAGCGCCTTTGATTTTTCATTTAGTTTCATTAAGGGTTTGTCGACCAAAGACCAGCATGTTTTAAAACAACACGTGGATGAAGTTTTAGTTGTGCAACCATTAAGTCTGCTAAATCCTCTGGCTGCATCACTTTTTCTGGATTGCCGTCTGTTAAGTTTAGTTCCACGGCCATGTCTGTTGCAACCGTACTTGGCGTTAATGTTGTAACTCGAATATTTTTCTTACGGACTTCAAGCATTAACGATTCACTTAGTCCGATAACGGCAGCTTTTGAAGCTGAGTAGGCACTAGTAACTGGTGCTCCTTTTTGCCCCGCTGTGGATGAGATGTTAATGATATCGCCCGTATTGCGCTCGATCATTTCCGGTAATACAGCACGTGTGGTGTAGTACACACCTTTTACGTTTACATCGATAATATTTGTCCATTCCTCAGGCGTTAGGTCCATGAAGTTCCCGAATTTTGAGATTCCTGCATTGTTTACCAAAATATCAATTGGGCCAAGCTCGCCGCGAATGGATTCAACGGCTGTGGTAATCGAGACTAAATTTGCTACATTAGCCGAAGCGGTTGCGACCTTCACATCATACTGTTTAAGTTCCTCTTTTACTTTTTCCAAATTTTCAAGTGTCCGTCCAATAAGACCAACGTGAATGCCTTCTTTAGCGAAAGCGATTGCTGTAGCACGTCCTATACCACGTCCTGCTCCTGTAATAATGGCCACTTTTCCTGCGATAGCTTGCATCTTTTTCTCTCCTTTAGATGGAATCGTATTAGTTTAAACGAAAATGGTACTGAATATATCTATCATAAAAAGTTAATACTAGAAGTTGACTTCTACGAAAAGAGCTGGTATATTAAATCGTGCTGCTGATACGCAGCATTATGAATGTTGTGTTAGAAGTTGATAATAAATACATTTTTTCATCATTTTTTGAAAATAGAAGTTGACTTCTGCGAAACACGATGTTATATTAAATCTTGTCGCTAAAACAAAGCGGCTAACATGATGAATGATAGTAACTTCGATTGAAAAACTTTTTTAAAATAGAAGTTGACTTCTACGAAGTATCGTGTTATAGTAATAAAAGTCGCTGATAAAAAGCGAGTCAATCAGAAACGAATTGCTCTTTGAAAACTAAACAACCAAACATTAACAAGACTTCTTTTTAAGAAG
>NZ_JBTOOE010000051.1:0-4962 GCF_054786815.1 Pseudoneobacillus rhizolycopersici
GCGGGTCTCTACGACAAATCGGCATGAAAAAATAGCCTAACTGGCGTAGAGAGCGGGTCTCTACGACAAATCGGCATGAAAAAATAGCCTAACTGGCGTAGAGAGCGATTCTCTACGACAAATCGGCATGAAAATATAAATATATAAACAGCTTCTCTAAAACCTTTTCAGTAGTCGCAATCCGTCAGTATCCCATTAACTAATTGATTTCATCCAGTAGCTTACGGAGTTTCGATAATTTAAGAATTCTAAAATGTCACTTGCTGCTTTGTATTCTTTTGGAGTGAGGGGTTTTACGATCCAATCATCTTCCCACTTTGCAATCACTTCGCCTGATAAATTAGTTAACGTCATGTAGAGTACATTATTTTCAACTTGGGAAGTAAAAGTGTACGCATTTCCCCATTTTCCCGAAATCAATTTACCATTATGGCAAGTGTCTAAGGTAATCATAAACATCATCTACACCTCTCATTTTTTAGTTTTAACTGTATCTATGATATTAATATTCAATTAAAAGACAGAATCACGTACCATTTGCAACAATCTGGTGACAATTATGGCCATTCCCCTTGTCCACTTGCCTCCATAAAAAAAAGCAACCCGCTAAGGATTACTTTCCTATTTCATATCATTCAACATCATTTCACTGCTATCGTCCGCTCGTCTAGCGATAAACATTAAGCTCATGGTAAAAAGCATTAAGAAAGAACCCATTATTGTTCCTATAAAAAAAGGTATCATACATATCCCCCTATATTCTCCATAATCCGTAGAAGGTGATTGTATTCGGTAACTCGCTGGCCAAGCTATTCACCTTAGCCCCTATCGTTTTGCCTCACCATTTTTCAATGGTTTTGCCATTTCGTACGAACTATGTATATAATTTTATTATATCCACAAATTACCAAATGTAAAATGAGACGAACAGCCTATTACTATAAATTTTTCAGTTGGACACATTGGCTGTCTGACCTTATTTTTTTGTTGACATATACAGTTAAACTATATAGTATAAATATATACAGTTCAACTATATATTAAAACGGTATAAAAAAGATTGGAGAAACAGATGAAACGAAACAAGCATATTCCACTTACAGAAACAGTGTATTATATCCTTTTATCATTATTAGAACCTGCACACGGGTACTTGATTCTTCAAAAAGTTGAGGAGCTTAGTGAAGGTCAAGTAAGAATGGCCGCCGGGACATTGTATGGAGCAATAGAAAATCTACTAAAGCTCAAATTCATTCAGCCGATGCCAAGTGATGATAGCAGGCGGAAGGTTTATTTAATTACGGAACAAGGAAGAGAAATACTGCGTCTCGATCTCGAGAGAATGAAACACATGATTCAAAAAACCGAAGAGGTATTAAAAAAGTAAAAATGAGGTGGCAAAATGAGAAAATGGAAGGTTTTCCTCGATTTTGAAAAAGAAGAACGCTGGCTGAATCGAATGGCTTCAGATGGGTTCGAATTTGTTGGGAGATCAATGGGATATATCTTTCGACAGGCTAAGGCGGAAAAAACAAATATCAAAATGGATTATCGGACGTTCAAAAATCAAACAGATTTTATTGATTATTGTACACTTTTTGAGGATTGTGGGTGGAAGCACATTGCTGGAACAAAAAATTCCGGTACGCAATATTTTAAACAAGCGAGAACAGATGCTGATGAAGATATTTTCTCGGATGCAAATTCTAAGGCTGGCAGATACAAAAGAATGTCACAAATGTACTTCACCCTTGCCATCTGTTATTTACCTATACTTATAGCATTGATGACAAATGGTGCCCTTCATTCAGATGCACTTTTAAACCCCAAAGAGCTATACTACACACCAGGTTTATGGGAAATGTCAGGAGCTAGCTTTTGGGGGGCCTTTCTTTTTGAAACACCATTTGCCTTTTTCAGAACGATACCTTTGGCCTTTTTTCCAATCATCATCGTACTATTCATCGTATTCTTTATCTCTAGTTTAAAAGCAGAACGGCAATTTAAGAAAATAATGTGATAATCCGATTTTCGAGACGCTCGGACAGGTAGAGACCACGGATAAACTATGTTTAGCAAAGTCCCATATGTTAATAGAAGACTTCTATTGGACAAAATCGTAATTCGAAGTGACCCCAATGTCTAATAGAGAGCTTCTATTAGACAAATCCATAGCCGGAAGAGCCCCAAATGTCCAATAGAGCACTTCCATTGGACAAAATCGTAGATCAAAGAGACCGACTTTAATGACAAAATAGTCTTTTTCAGCAGTCTCGAACCGTCCCCATCCATACACCAACGCTTCATCTTCCAATGATTTTCTGGATTAACTTCAAGAAAGCGATGTATAGGATAAATCCTATTCCTGCACAAAAGAGGACCACTAGTATCACAGGGATGAACATCGTGCCAAGAAACCAAGCTAATATTGTTAATACGAAAATTCCCGATAATATCCATAACCAATCTTTCATACTGCCATTCTCCTTTAATTATCCCAAATGAAGGATTAAGCCCTTATTTCACCAAGCTTTATCGCCATTTTAATGCGTTAACATAGGCTTTTCCAGGACATCAAGGTCCTCCTTATTATTGCAACGGGCTGCTCTATTAGGTAGGATTTGTAGAACATATTGAATTAACTCCTCCTTCTCATTAAGTTTCTTAGCGAGCGATCAGCGTGCTTATTCTTTCCAACACACCTGACACCTAAACAAAAAATGGGACCCGGTGTCTGTCACCGTGCCCCATCTCTCATTCACTTTACTTTAGTTCTTCTTCGCCTTTTTCGTTCAGAATGTAGCTGTGATTTTGTGCTGCTTCTTCGATTTCTTTATATGCCCAGTGGGAAACGGGTACGTCTTTAAATGTTTGGATGGTTGCCCCGTTCAATGGGCCTCTTTTAAAGAGTCGGTTTAGGACTTTTACTGCCTGTGCACGTGTTAGTTTTTCTTCTGGGTGGAAGGTGTTATCCTCATATCCCTGCATAATTCCTGTTAGGGCCATCATTTCAATCGCTTCTTTTGCCCAGTGTTTATCAGAAATATCTTTAAACTTAACGGTTTCTTTACTTACTAATTTTGAACAGAATGGATAAGCATCGGCATCGGCTTTGCACTCTTTTTGCAGCCATCTTAAAGCGATTGTCGCCATTTCCGCACGGGTAATCGTGGCTTGCGGTCTAAATGTACCATTTACAGAGCCTGTCATAATACCTGCTTGCTTTACTAATTCTATTTCAATAAATGCCCAGTAATTTTTTGGCGTATCAACATATGATGGTTCGCCATTTCCAGTGTAATTCAATCCTAGATTACGAGAAAGCATAGCGGCCATTTGAGCGCGAGTAATGGAAGCGTTCGGCTGGAAATTCCCATCTGCGTAACCTTTAATATAAGACTGATGGTTCAGTGCTTCTTTTGTAAAATAATCCTTTGCCCCTTTGAGATAAAGCATTGTGAACGTGCTGAATTTGCTTACATCAAACTCAATGCCCAGTGTCCCATTTTTAAATTCAACCGCTTTCCCTTGTAAAACTTCTTTCGTCCCATCACTATGTTCAACATAGATGACGAGATTATCCAGCATCTCTTTACGGGCGTTCGGGTCGGTCGGAAGTGCCATTCCAATAGGGAATGTTAGCGTTACATGGCGGTTCTGCATGTTCGTGTCAATTTCCATTGGACGGCCAAGCACCTGAACAGAATCAACGCTATCTTTTCCGATTCCACGAACAATTGGATCTTGCTTGGCTCTAGTTTTGATTTCGTCGCTTTCTTTCACATTCTTTATTGGAACAACTCGGAAGTAAAGGTCTTCCTTTATGTTTGAAAATGACTCATTTAAAACAAGGATTCTACCGTTTTCCGTGAAAATCTCTAAGTGAATCCCAGCATCTAAAAATGCTTTTACTGTCTCTTTTGGCATCGTAATGGTTGTCTCAGAAACTTTATCATCCCCATCCGGTAAGACCATTGTGGCTGTTTTGCTTGCCATTTTATTCAACTTTTCAATGGTTTCTAATGCCTTTTCTTTCGATATGTGAACGTTATCCTTAACCACACCATTTCCGTCGGTTGTCCGCTTAATGGTTGTTTGCACAAGAATTTCATTAGTGCCGTTTCCGGAAATAACATTAACGACCAATTCTTCCGCTACTGGTTCCTTTACCGGAGGATTTGGCATTTTAATTAGGGTTAGGGTAAAGGTTTTTGTATCACTTACTTTTCCTCTCGTAATGGTTGCCGTAAGGGTCACTCGTAGATTTCCTTCATAATAACTTGGACGAATGACTTTTCCTTCAGTTGAAATATATCCGGTGTAGTTGCTGGACCAAGAAATAATCGTGTCATTTTGGCCAGTTGTTTTTAAAATAACATCCTGTTTAACTCTGTCGGCATTATCTAAACCATTATAGCCAATGGCTAATGAAGCCTTTTCGATACCTACTGCTTCAGCATCACTCATTGGCAGATGCGGAAGGATAAGTGTAAAGGACTTCGTTTCAGTTACTGCCCCTCGGTTAATCGTTGCGGTTAAAATAACGGTTTGGTCTCCTTGTGTATAAGTTGGACGCGTTACCTTACCATCCGCCGCTACAAATCCAGGTGAGTTGCTAGACCAGCTTATAGTCGTTCCAAATTGTCCTGTCGTTTTTAAAACCACATCGTTTGTGATAGAGTTTTGGTTGTCTTGTCCACTATACCCAATTTCCAATCCAGCCTTATCGAACCCAACTGCTTCTGAATCGCTCATTGCCAGTTTTGGTAGTTTAAGAGTGAACACCTTCGTATCAACTGCGCCATTTTTTGTAATGGTCGCGGTTAAGGTAACCGTCTGATCTCCTTGAGTATAAGTTGGACGGGTTACCCTTCCATCCCCCGCTACGAAAGCAGGAGCATTGCTATACCAACTGATGCTCGTTCCATTTTGGCCAGTAGTTTTTAAAAGCACATCTTTTGT
>NZ_JBTOOE010000052.1:0-4962 GCF_054786815.1 Pseudoneobacillus rhizolycopersici
TTAATGTGTTAATTCCTTGGGGTGAATTCCTTGTTGGTTTAGGTCTAATCCTTGGTTGCTTAACAACTGCCGCTGCCTTCTTCGCAGTCGTGATGAATTTCAGCTTTATGTTAAGTGGAACTGTGAGCCACAACCCAACTGACATCATCATGGGTATGCTGATTATGGTGGCTGGATACAATGCTGGAGTATTTGGACTTGATCGTTATGTGGTTCCATTTTTCAAAAAGAGATTCCGTAAAGAAGTGAAGGGTAACAAAATAGCTGCTTAGTGTGACACTTTGAAAAGGGTTGATTCAATTGAATCAGCCCTTTTCTTTTTTCGCGAAGGGACCATAGCGATAATCTTTTTATAACATCTTCCATTTTATATCCACGATTTGAAGCATGGGAGTTCTTTCGATTCGTTGGCTCACGAAAGAACAGGGAAGTTCACAGGATTGGACATAAGCACCTCATGCTTCCTTTACGTATCTTTGCTCAAAGGAGATTCTTCCATTTATTTTAGCTCGTCAGGGAAAAGTTCCTTTTTGATCAATGGACTTTCGAATTCAGTCGCTAATGCCTCCATAAAAATAATATCCCATTTCCGGCCGCCAATATGATGTGCCTCTCTTCTGCGACCGCATTCTACAAATCCTGCTTTTTTATAAGCTTGAATAGCATTTTGATTAAATTCATAAACTCTTAAAAATATATTATGTAGTCCTATAATGTTAAAACCATAGTCAAGGACTAGTTGGGAAACTTCTGTTCCATATCCCTTTCCACGATGATCCTTTTCTCCAATAACGATATTGAATTCCGCAATTCCATTTTTATAATCTACATCTGATAAGAATGTGTTCCCTATTGGTTGTAATGTTTCTTTTTCATAAATCGCAAAAAAAATATTTTCTCGATTTCGCGCTATTTGTTCAAACGCTGAAATTTCTTCTTCAAGTATGACAGGTCTTGTGGAAGCAAGGGTTCTTGTGGTTTGGAAGTCATTATTCCATCGATTATATAAAGATACTAAATCGCTCCTTAAAGGCCCAAGAGACACTAATTTACCAGATAAATTTATAATTAAACGTTTTTCATCCATATTTGCCAAGAATGACAACTCCCTTTTACAATAGTTTCTATCAATAATTCTATTAGATCTACATTGATACCTTTTTTTAGGATACGAGGGACAGGTGTGATCGACCCAAAAGTTAGACATAGATAGTTATGTATCTATTAGGGTCCGGATAGCTATCAATTAAAATAAGTTTAAATATTGAACCGTCCTGATTTTATATAGAATATTTCCCCTAATGTTGCATATATTCGTGGAATAATCGACGTGATACCTAAGTTTAACAAGGGGGAAGTCAGTTATGTTTCTTATGCGATTTAGTGCGATTTGTTTTGTAATATCAGGAATATTGTTTGTACTTTATCCCGCCATTCGTCCTTTTTCCGATGAAACTTCCTTGGAAGGAGCCAATGCTTTTGCCTCCACTGAATGGCTAGTAGCTCATACGTTTGCAATCGTGGCTTTTACATTACTACATTTGGGCTTACTCGGACTTCATAACTCATTAAAAAATACTGCTTTAAAATCACTGTCATTTTCTGCGGTGGTATTTTTACTATTAGGCATAGGTCTAACTTTACCGTTTTATGGAGGAGAAACTTACGGTCTACGGGCAATAGGGCTTGAGGCGATAGCACAGCAGAATGTCGCTTTAGTTAGTCTTGCAAATGTTGTACGCTCTGGCCCAGGGCTTATTATGTTTCTAATTGGTCTTCTCCTTCTCGCTATTGCTTCCATTATTGTTGCCATTACAATTTGGAGGTCAGGAAGTTACCATAAATGGAGTGGGATTCCATTCGCTTTAGGAATTTCTTTATTTATCCCACAATTCTTTGGTGGCCAACCACTACGAGTAGCCCATGGATTTATTGTCGGTCTTGGTTGTCTCTTGATAGCGATCGGATTATGGAGGCATAAACAAGAAGGGTCATCAAACTAAATAAGACGCTATGAAAAGGGTTGGTTCAATTGAATCAGCCCCTTTCTTTTTTCACGAAGGGACCTCTAGAAATGGTTCATCCCCCTCTTAAGACCAAAACATTCCTCGCTTCCGTTAATTAATTAACCTCATAAAAGTAAGCTCACCTAATTCTTTAGAAAATCCAAATTTTTCGTAAAACGATTCCATTTCTGGGCGACAGTATAATTCAAAGTGTCTTACATCTTGGAGTGAGGGATTTTGAATGATAGCATTCATGAGGGCTTTTCCCAAGTCTCTTCCCCGATAGGTTTCTTTTACAATGACATCAAAGATAAAAGCCTTATACACATAATCGGTTAGCACTCTAGCAAAGCCAATCATTTCTTTGGTTGATGACTCACATAAGCCAATTAGTAAGTCCGAGTTTTCAACCATTCGCTTAATGTCTTGAAATTCTCTTCCTTTCGTCCACCATTCCCCCTGATACAATTTCTCTAATTGCTCCAGTTGAGCGTGGGTTAGTGTAGTTACCAATTCATATTCCACCTATCTCACCTTCCTAAGCTTTAATCATCCTTATTGAAAGCTTGTTTTCAACTTACTTACTAATATATGAAATCGAATAGACTTTAACGTTATCGTGGCTCCTAAGTATAGGATACAAGTTCCCATATCAAGGTCCATTTCTCCAACATCATTTAATTGTTTAGTACTTTAACTTTTGGAACGCAGAATGGGACGGCTCACCCATAAATGAGAATAAATCCAAGGAAACTTATGATCCAAAGCAACGGAATTAAATTAATGACGATAGCAAACCGCCTCTTCCTCGTTTTAAACACCCACGATAAAATAGAGCAGATGATAATAGCAACTGGATACAAGGTAATCGCAAGAACAAATGACACATTAAACACATTAAACCCACTATCGAAGCTCATAAACGACAATCCCCAAATGGCAAGCCAAGGAATTAACGAAATGGTATACAGAACCTGGCTGATAATTAAATAGAGTTTCATTTAACCCCTCCAATTCCACGGACGTAATTACTTCATTTTATAGCATTAGGACGGATATCATGCTTCCTCCGGTACATGAAAAAAATTATAGATGAAATACATCTAAAAAACGAAAGTAATTTTTCCTACAACCCACAAATGACCTAACATCGCTCTTTTTATCAGTAGTAAGAAATTTGTCCAAAGTTCGTTCTGTTCAGATCGTGTTAGATGTTTCATTAAGGCTTCTTTAGATTGGGAGGATAAGCTCCTTTTACTTGTTGTTCAACTTTTAGACATAATGTTTTTACGGATTTGTGAAGGTTGATACTTTCCCCACATTGTTTACATATTTTCCAGTATATTGATAGTGTAATGATAAATTAATCCAAATTATCCATTGAGAGGAAGTTGATTCACATGTTGGTGAATTTTTTAAGAAATAATAAAATTGCTGCTGCGTTGTTTACGGTTTTACGAATTTATTTAGGGTATGCTTGGTTAACGGCTGGTTGGGGTAAAATTACTGGCGGGGGCTTTGATGCTACTGGATTCCTAAAAGGTGCGGTGGCCAATCCGGTTACCGGACCAAATGGAATTGTGTATGGTGGTTGGGTAAGTTTCCTTGAAAGCTTCGCGATTCCAAATGCGGATTTGTTTAATGTGTTAATTCCATGGGGTGAATTCTTAGTTGGTTTAGGTCTTATCCTTGGTTGCTTAACAACTGCTGCTGCTTTCTTCGCGGTCGTAATGAACTTCAGTTTCATGTTAAGTGGAACTGTCAGCCACAACCCAACTGACATCATCATGGGTATGCTGATTATGGTGGCTGGATACAATGCCGGTATCTATGGACTTGACCGTTATGTGGTTCCATTTTTCAAAAAGAGATCCCGTAAAGAAGTGAAGGGTAAGAAAATACTTGCTTAGTGTGACGCTGCGAAAAGGGCTGGTTCAATTGAATCAGCCCTTTTCTTTTTTCTATCGAAAGATCACATAAAAAAAGTTGGGACACGGCGCCTCTCCCACTTGTCCCTTCGACAACTTTCATCATGTAAAATTGGGTGCGATATTACATTCTTCTTTCGGTTATCAATATAATCATTTCCGAATTGGATAACTTTCCCTGTTTTTGTACTTAAAAAATTTCATCTAAATTAGCAGTGAATCCCTTCAAAAACAAAGAAGTGATGTGACCGATTTCTGTTTTTACATCATATTGAATATACATCTTTTCATCATTTAAGGCATATACAGTTATGGTATTCAACATGGGGTTCACAACCCAGTATTCCTGTACTCCATACGTCATATAAAGGTTTAATTTGGTTATTAAATCATGGGATTGATTGGATGGACTGAGGATTTCTACGATGAGGTTCGGTACACCGATATATCTAGTATCGGTAAATCCCGTTTTGTCACAAATAATGCTTAAATCAGGAATGACAATTTTAGAGTCATTCATTTTCTCATTTTTTAATTCAATATCAAATGGAGCGTGAAAAACTTCGCAAGGCTTTCCCGTAAGATAATTTGCAAATTTCATAAATAATTTACCCGAAATTCTTTGATGTTTTGTGGAAGGAGAAGGGGACATATAGATAAACCCATCAATATACTCTAGAAGTTCTTCAGTATTCTCACGAATTTCGAAGTAATCCTCTATGGACATACGCTCACTTCGATATAGATTCATAACACCACTCCTAAATTAATCCTTTTGATAATATTTTATCATTTTATTTCCATGCTTGCTATTTGGGAAGGTAGAAGTATAGGGACGTTTCTTGCACTTCACTCGGTTTACGAAATAGATAGAATAAGCCTTAAGGACTCTTCCAAAGATTACTAGGAGGCTTTTATCCCTGAACCAGCCAACAACAGTAACTTTGTGAAGTAGGCTCTCGTTTATTATTTTCATTTTACTTGTTGTTCAACGTTTTGCCATAATGTTTTTACGGATTTGTGAAGGT
>NZ_JBTOOE010000053.1:0-4335 GCF_054786815.1 Pseudoneobacillus rhizolycopersici
CTACGACAAAATGACCGAAAAGCAAGCTTGAATTGTCGTAGAGAAGCCGTCTCTAAACCAAAAGACACGAAAAATATCCGGGAAATGGTATAGAGAAGATTTCTTTTTAATTTAATACTTACTCTTAGTGGTCTTGGACAGGTCCCTTGTCCGAGCTTCGTCTAATGATCATTGGATTGGTACCACGGACCTGTCCCAACTCAACACTTGTTATTTTTACCGTCTGTTTCGATTACGCAAGAACGTTGGGGTATCAAGAGATTCCTCTGAAGGATGTGATTGTTGGTGTCTATCTTGCACGCTTCCTTCTTGTTGTTGCCAGTCCCATGAGAGATCATTCACGGGCTCTTGACGAATGGACCTATCCTCATTAGGTCGTGCATTTGACTGTGTTTCTCGAGTTTTTTCACTCTTGCTTGTGGAGGTGCTCTCTTTATCATCAAAACCTGTAGCAATGACCGTGATCATGATTTCATCTGTTAGGGATTCGTTAATGATGGAACCGAAAATCATGTTTAATTCTTGGTCTGTAGTAGATGCAACGATATCCGCGGCCTCTTGTACTTCAAATAGACTCAAATTACTGCTACCTGTTATGTTCATTAGGACACCTTTTGCTCCATCAATGGAGGTTTCAAGCAACGGACTGGAAATCGCCTTTTTTGCTGCTTCTACCGCACGGTCTTCCCCTTTTGCAATCCCTATCCCCATTAAGGCTGTACCTTGGTTACTCATTATGGTTTTCACGTCAGCAAAATCAAGATTGATTAATCCCGGTACGGCAATTAAATCAGAAATACCTTGAACACCCTGGCGCACGACATTATCGGCTTCACGAAAAGCTTCTACCATTGGTGTTTTTTTATCGACAATCTGTAACAAACGATCATTGGGAACAATAATTAAGGTGTCCACTGCTTCCTTCATTAATTCGATTCCCTTTTCTGCATTTAATGCTCTCTTTCTACCTTCAAAGCTGAACGGACGAGTCACCACCCCAATCGTAAGTGAACCGAGTTTCTTGGCAATTTGAGCAATGGCAGGAGCGGCACCCGTTCCGGTACCTCCGCCCATTCCTGCCGTTACAAAGACCATGTCCGCTCCTGTTAGGATTTCTTCTAGCTGCTTGTGGCTTTCTTCCACCGCTTTTCTACCGATTTCAGGATTTGCACCAGCTCCTAAACCTCTAGTCAATGTTGTTCCTATTTGTACCTTGATCTCCGCTTTTGATAGATTAAGAGCTTGTGCATCTGTGTTAACCGCAATAAATTCTACTCCTTGAACCCCATCCTCTATCATGCGATTTACGGCATTATTTCCCCCACCGCCGACACCGATTACTTTTATTCTTGCTACTTGATCTATGTTCATGTCCATCTCGAACATCAAACTCTCCTCCTACTTAAACCAAATTAGTTAGCCCCAATTTTTGAATACTTGGGCTAGTAAGTCTTTTGTAACCTTCCATTCAAAAAAAATACGCCAGTAATACAAGGTGACTATTGTCTATTTGTATTACTGGCATAAATTTCAAACTATTCTTCCTCCCTATATCCTATACTAAAATTTTCGTCGAAAATTCAGTATCTATGTCGGTCAAAAGAAGAAAATGTGAAACATAGGGGAACATAGGGTGAAACGCGGGAACCGTCCCCGTGTTTCACCTTTCCATTTTCCGAAGTAAAGTTTGATAGAATTGCCCCTTTTCATCTACTGTTAGGTAAACCTTTTGAATGGCTTGATTTTTTCCGAGAAAATTGATGATGTTGATTGGTTCCTTAAGGTTCAATTCAAACTGTGGGGTATCGAATTCAATTAATAAGCCTTTAAAGACATTTTTATCCCGTTTGTGCTTTTCATAATTACTGCCGCTTGTAATGGAGGCAATTTGGTCGTATGGAATCGAAATTTCTCTTCTTGTACCAATTTTAATATGAAGGATTTCCTGCTTGATGAAAATTGGTCGTTGAACAATAGCCCGGTAATCACTGATTAAATAGAGGACCCCGTAGATATTTAAGGCAATATGAATCCATGATAGAATCAGACTCCATTTATGTAGCAAGAAAAACAGCCCGACACTTTCCAATAGAATCACGCTTAGTAAGGCAATAAGGACACCTTTATAACCAACACTTTTATGATAAGTATAGGCTTGACCATCAGCCCCACCATTTGATTTTCTCGCAAACAAGTAATATAGCATCGTCATTTCTCTTGTTATCATTAACGCAACCGGAGTCGGGAAGGTTTTTTTCAAAACAATTTCAATCTTTTCAATAAATCCCCCTACTTCACCAAGCTCTATATAGCACTTATACAGTTTATACAAACGAAAAACTAAAAAACAGATTAATAGAATTTCAATTAAAATGATATAGATTTTCACCGTAACTTCCCTTTCCTCAGATTAAACTAATTACCTACTCAGAATAAACATATCATAATTTTTCCAGATGGGGAAACATGGGGACGGTTCTCGCGTTTCACCATCGATGCCGTCTAACTATTATGTTAGCTTTTTCCCTTTAAGAAAATCCCATTCAATGAACTCTCACAACATCTTTTGTGAGGATAATCAACAAAATATAGGATTATATTCCTTCTCCATGATATTTGTACTATACTTGTAGGAATATTCGGAAAAGGGGTTGACTCATTTGAACAATTGTTTCATTTGCAATAAGCATGCTGGCCATATTGTCACTTCAGGGGTAGCGATTTACGAGGATGAGTATGTTTATGTTGGCCATATTGATCGTGAAGGAAAACCGAATTACTTAGGTCATATTATGATTGATTTGAAGAGACATGCTCCCACTCTTGGAGATATGAGTATGGATGAAGCGAAGGCATTTGGGGTGATGATGGCTAGAGTCAGTAAAGCACTTATGGAAACGGAGAATGCCGAACATATTTATTCCTTTGTTTCTGGTAATGCTGTTCCGCATTTGCATATGCATCTTGTCGCACGTTATCCAGGCACGCCAAAGGAATATTGGGGGGCAAGTGAGGTATATGATTGGGAAGGGGCTCCGATGGGTGATAATGATGCCGTTATTGAGCTTTGCTCCCGTATCAAAACATACTTAGAGAATAATAGATATGAGTAATCTTGCAGATTTTAGTTGGATAGGCAGCCAGGACGACTTTGTGGATCGGCCGGATGTTTTTCCCATCCATCATATAGTGGTTGGGCGTTTTGGCGGCAATTCCAATGCCGGACAATATAAGAACGAAGATGGGTGTCTCGTCTGGCTTAATCCTGATGAAGACTGGGAGTTTGCGATCATTCTAGATGCCCATAAAACGGCTGAAAGCGCCGAAGCCATTCTTAAGCTATTCAATGACGAGAAAACTGCTATCGCTGACCTCCTTTCCCTTCAGTTTGATAAAATTTTTTTTAAAAGACTTGAGGAAAAAGTTTTACGTATGTTTCAATCTGAGGAATTTTTATCGGTTTGCCGGAATGTAACAGGAGAAACAGCTTGCTTAATTGCGGTAAGAAAGGATCAATATCTGTGGTGGTTCTCCGTTGGCGACTGTGTGCTTTATTTATTTCATGAAGAACTGACTTCCATGGGTCAGTATCAGGTTAATCAAAGACATTTTTATGAATGGATTGGGCAAGTTAATACTTTCGAACGATCAGTTCCTTGTTATAGTGTTGGGGTCAAGGAATTAAGAAAAGGGGAAAATCAAATCTTCCTCACAACGGACGGCCTAATTGAATGCCCCAATGAACCTTTTGTAAACCCGAAAGCCATTTATCATTCCTTCCTGGGGTCTAATGATCACGATAGTGTCAACTCCATGTTGGAAGTGATAAAGAACAATCATGTTAGAGATAGTACAACCATCATTACTTGGAAGCTGAACATACTAAAAGATGGGGATTGGGCAAGCGATCAATGAAGAGAAACATGGTGACGGTTCTCGCGTTCTTCCAAAAAAGAGGTGCGAAAAACGCACAAATAGTGCGAGACCAGATAAATTCGGTGAAACATTAGAACCGTCCGGAGCCACTGAAAAAATCAGTTTTGTGTTTTAACCATTATCTAAATCAATTCAAGTAACTATCCAGCCACTTTAGCGCTGTGATTACTGATCAACGCCATATATAGGCATTTGAAGAGCCGTTTTGGTGTTGAGATTGGCGCTCAACGCCAAATTTAGATATTTGGTGCTCAGTTTTGGTGTTGAGACCGGCGCTCAACGCCAAATTTAAATATTTGGACAGCCGTTTTGGTGTTGAGACCGGCGCTCAACGCCAATTTTAAATATTTGGAGAGCCGTTTTGGTGTTGAGACCGGCGCTCAACGCCAATTTTAGATA
>NZ_JBTOOE010000054.1:0-3977 GCF_054786815.1 Pseudoneobacillus rhizolycopersici
AAACATAGAATGAGGTTCGATGGAACCTCATTTTTTTCGATGATACTATATATAAGTAAGGCTTTACTTCAATAAGAAAGAGCTATTCTCCTTCTTGAAGAATAGCTCACCATTAGTTTTATAAAAGCTACTTTAACCCAAAATGGTTTTTAAAGAAACTCTTTATGTTTTGCCATACCTCATTAGTAACAAAGTAATGTTGAGTGGCAGTATATACTTGTCCATCTTCCGTTCTAAAGCTTATCACCCAAGAATGATGGTCTTGCGAAAATGGCGAGTCAGGATTCTTAAATCCATCCAAAAAATAAACAGATTCTCCAATCTCAAAATCTCTGGCTTCTTCCCAATTAAATTCGATGCCATCTCTACAAGCAGTAAATGGCTCTATGATAATAATTTCGTCGTTTGTTAGTGATTCAGAAATAACAGACATTTTATTACCACCCTTTCCCTCAGATATAAATAAATAGATTAAGTATTCATTCTGGAACAAAGGCACCCCTATAGTTTCATAAGTATTCTTCCATTCCAAGGAATAAAAAAGCACAGAAGAATCTGTGCTTTACCAGGTTAACCATCCACTTGTTTTTTGATATTTACGAGTTAATTCATATTGCTCTGATTTAAGTAGATGTTTCATTTGAGTTCGAAATTGGCGGTAGTCATCTTTCCTAGCCGATTTAGATTCCTTATTATAATGCACTGATTTTAGTCCTTTACGATAATCGCGAGTCTCTTCTAATCTTGGATCCTTATGAAATTTATTTCTAGCTTGGGTTTCTTTGAATCTTTGTTCACTTTCCCAAATTAGAATCTCCTCAAGATCGAACATTGTCTTACCTGTTGCGAGGATTTAGATTTTGGCAAATCGCCAATAATGCCTTCGCAACTAATGGAAAAACACATGCGGATTACGGATTGCCATATTTATCACCTCAACAATTTGAGATATTTCTATTTTATTCCATAATTAACTAAAGTTGAACTAGTAATTTCACATCCATTATTTATTAAACAAGTTTTGAAAAAAAATATGCATATTTTGGGCTAACTATTTTGTTCCTAATGTAAGATAAGCTCGTCTTTTGCTGAACAAAAACTCACTAATCAAGTGGTTTCCAATTAGGTTCTCGTTCATCTGTAAATGAAGGCATCCTTACATATTTAACTTTTGTAATTTCTTTTGCACCATATTCAATAAAGTTCTTTTGTGCTTGTCTTAACGATGGAACATTAGCTCCACCTTTGAAATCAGGGTCATTAAATTGAACCCCATCGTCTTCCCAAAAACAAATTTCACAAATATCGTATGTACCCGGTGGTTCTTCATCTAGTGTTTTATAGCCACAACAAGGACAAGTAAACTTCATCATTTTTAATCACCCAATCAATACTCTATTTCAATTTGTTAATTAGTTCGATTTAGGGCCAAGTGATCCCTTCTTTATTTTAATTGTTAAGCCACTAACCTACTTCCTATACTTCCCTTAATAACACAAAAACCAAGATTATACCAAGGATGAATAAGATCCCGTAAATTCTCGGCATTATTGGATTGATTTTTATGGAAGTTTAGCACCGTTTACTTACATAAGTAATCAATCATCACGTTCTGTATTCCTAATGATTAGCTCAACACTCTTTTTTGTTGACCACCAATCAAAGTGTTGATGCCCTAAGTCATTTTCAGTTAAATAAAGACATTCTAAAGCTGATAACCGCAGACCAAGTTCAGAACCACTTATTAGAACTAGATGATCTTCGGCTCGAACAGTTAGCGAAGTAGTAAATTTCCAATCATCATTCATTTTATCTTCTTTAGAATCAGGGCGAACACAAAAGTCGAAAGTCCTTGTAATTAATCCTTTTTTAATTGATTTTTTTAATTGATGAACTAATCTAAAGTTTAAAGGTGTACTCTGACCATGAAAGATTACCAAATCTGCTCCATCTGGACTATGACGTTCCATAACCGCTATTAGTTTATGGATAGAAACTAAATCATAAATGTCCGCTAATGTTTTTATAGCAATATCATTACCATAAACATTTATTTGAGTTTCTGGATAAACCCAAGTTTCAAGCCCTAAGTCAGATTGGCTTAAATGTAATACTTCGTATTCAATAACCCCAACCTTTACTTTTTTTATGTTTACATTCATACGGAAGGCTTACTCTCCTCAAATAAAAATAAGATATGATGAATAAAATCACGCATATATTTTGCTTTATAATGGAACGTATGGAACACTATCGCATTCGTTAGTGACACAGCGAATAATACTCACTTTCTATTTTATTTCCACTTAAGTGGGTTTAAAAGCAATGTCTGCAATTCTTTTGCTTTCTTTATATGTGCCTGAATTTGATAAAAATACACTGGGTCTTCTGTATGAACGCCTGGAAGTGTAAGCAAATGCTCTTTATATATTTGGTACTCTCCTACCAAATCAAGTAAAAGTCAAATGTTAATTTTCTTTTGAAATCACCATTTGAGCCCATTTATTTTCGAAAAATGCTCCATAATTGTGTTTGTCCTCCTCTACTGGTTCTTCTTAGTAGCTATGAATAAAATCCCGTATATTCTCGGCTAAATAAGATCTAGGCTTATGGAGGATAAGTCCCGTTACTTTAAGTACATCTCTGCACAAATTTCTAATTTAGGAGGTGCTACTAATTGTTTTACCATCACTTAACATACCTATAAAATTTAGGATTAGTATATAAAATGGATACGCTATCAATCCTCCGATCGCTAAAAGACCAGTAATAGGATTAGCGTCATCTCCACCATTAGTTATAGGAAATAAAGATGCGAATACATAAATAAAATGAACAAAGTAAGGTAACCAAAGGATTACTGTCCAAAAGTTTGCCCTTCGTCTATCCAACCACTTTTTTGTTAAGAAATAGAGTAGCATTGTACCGCCTATAATTTCAACAATTAGGGTTAAGCCAGTCAAAATATTCACCGTGCCAACTTCCCAATTTGTTATCCTGCTTATTCTATACACGTTTAACATAAGCTCAAGAGGAACAAATACCAAGAGAGCATACAGAATACTAACAACATTTAATCTAAGGAAATATTTCATCTAGTAACCTCCAATAGTTTAGAGTAACTATTGGGTTCTATTCGTTAGATATAGGGCTAAATCCTGCCTTTAAGAAAAATGTCATATATAACTAACAACACGCCTCGAAACTGAATCTAATGCAAAAAAAACCGAGATATACAAGTTTTTATGTATAAAACTTGTATAATCCCAGCTATTATAAATCGCTGCTTAAGTTAAAATCAGCTCCCGTTAGTTGAAGAAGGTCGGTACTTTATTTTATCCCAACAGTAATATTGCTGCTAAACGGAATGTCGATTACAAATCCTTTTGATGGACAAAAAATAAATTGTTCCTCGTCCAATAAATTTTCTAAGCTCGCTACAACATTTTCAATGGATGTCACAATAACAGGGGAAGTATTAATAGTAATGGAAAACTTTCTTAATAGAAAGACTTGGCTGCCTTCATATTTATTCCTTTTAATAAAGCTAGAAAGTTCTTCTTCATTTTTTACATAAAGGGTTTCTTTCAATTGACTCCAAGTTATTCGACCAGAACCGGAAAAATCAAACGGAAAAAAGTTTGAAAGTTCCGTATAAATTTTTTCGCTTTCTAGCTCATCTAAAACATTGATGGAATTTTTATCGATTAGTTGCTCGCAATATTCGTCGGCCAGATTAATATAAAGTTCTCTTTCTTGTTTAAATTTTAAATCAGTCAACTTTTGTGCTAGTTTTCTTTGTCTGTCCTTTTTATCCATATTAAACTCCTTTACATACTTACCCCTTTTTTTCCTTAAATCTTATTCTAATGGTCATAAAGAAAAGCAGTAAAACCTTCAAAACGGTCATTTAACAAAACAAATGTAACCGTCAAGTAGTTCTGAACACTTTTTGCTAATTTATTTTGAACACTCTT
>NZ_JBTOOE010000055.1:0-3699 GCF_054786815.1 Pseudoneobacillus rhizolycopersici
TTATATATAGTATCATCGAAAAAAATGAGGTTCCATCGAACCTCATTCTATGTTTACATGTTATTTAAGATATTGTTTATTTTATTTCATTATAAATTGCTGCCCAATCGACCTTTAATTGTTCCTTCAATTTCTGATTTTCTTCTTCGAGATGCTTCACTTTCTTTCGAAGTGAGGCTATTACCACGTCTTTAGAGTGTTCTGTCATATTTCGTTTAACCTGATTTGGTGAATCTAACTTTTCTTCCTGTTTTCTTAATGTTTCAATTCTAGATCTGATCTCGTCGTATTTATATAAAAAGGGTTTTGATACCCCTGATTTTGCTGATACAGAATTAAAGTTTATCTTTTCTTTCTGTTTAATCATATCTTTAATAGTGCTTTCGACCTTTTGCTTAGTTTTTTGCTTTTTATCTTCGATACTGCGAATTAAAGGTTCAGTGTTTGGGTTTTTATTAGCCATTGAATTCCATCTCTTTCTATTTAGTTTCTCAATTCTCTTTTTGTTTTTGGGAGCCCAGAAACCCCGCCATTATTTTTTATTCCATCTCTTATTTCTTTGTACTTTTTCAATTTTGGTTGAATAATTTCGGCTGATCTATATCTACCTGATTTTTGATATACCTCTATATCAGATTCCATTTTAAGAATTTGGTCGTTATAGAAGTCTAGAAATGTCTGATCTACATGGAAACTTCGGCAACTATTCTTTATGCACGGTGGCTCCAATGTCTGCTCAAGATAATCACAATTATTTTTAGGACTTTTAATACAAAATCCATGATCCAACCGAATTGAATCTAAATTATGACGAATCCATTCCAGCTCTAATCCATTATCATCAGCTTGTTGTTCTAATGTAGTGGAGATTACTAGACCACCTTGCTGAAGCTTTACAGCTCCATTATTTGAAGCCTTTTCCCATTCTTTACGAAGGGTAGTATCATGGATCTGGGCATACACTAGTGTCATCTCAGGGCTCGCATGTGCCATCAGCTTTTGTACATGCAGAATATTCATTCCGTTATTGATCAAATTCACTCCAAATCGATGCCTGAATGCGTGTGGCTTGCATCGGTAGATGTCTCCGTTTTCATCAACTATATTATTTTCTAAAGCTATTTTATTTAGATTATTTACTACGTTTCCTCGTGAAATCGGTTCACCTTTTCTTGTTCCAGTATAGGTTGGGAATAAATAATTCAAAGGATTATTATCTTGAGAAGATTTACGCCTAGTTAATTCCTGTTGTGCAAGAATTACTTTTGCTATTTCTTCAGAGATAGGAACCCGATGGGTTTTATCCTTGACCTTACGCTGCTCTCCAACAACCCACCAACCATCTTCTTTTTGAATCAAGCAATCTACCTTTAAGGCACAGGTATCTGATATTCTAAATCCTGTTGCCTCTAATAGTAATATAATGGTCCTTATATTTTCAGGCAGCTTTTCCATATGGTTCATTATTTGTTCCCACACAAAATCAGAAATATATTTAACATTGTCCTTCGACTTCGGAGGGGATTTAGGTTTGTCTTCAGGGAAAATAAGTAGTCTAACAGGCTTTATTGGAGCTTCATTCCATTCAAACCTCTGTAAATATTCAATGAATGCCTCCAGAAATCCCATAGATCGGTTTATATAGTTTTCTGTAGGGGCTTCTCCCTTATAGTGACTATTTCCACCCATCGGGTGTGTTCGCAAGAATTCAATAAACTGCTCAATATCAATTCTGCTTAATTGATCTAAACTTAACCAGTTTGGATACTTTTCATGAATGAACTTGAAGAAAACCTGCAGTTTTGTTGTATTTTGAATTGCTGACCCCCAGCTAAGGCTTTCCTGTACTAAGAGTCGATTTTTAATATATTTTTTCACAAGATCCCTAAAAACAGTGGGGACCGAATTGAAATTCAATGTACAATCATTACTGGTGCTCTGATTGTAATCAATCCCTAATTTACGTACATTCCAGATGTCTTTTTCAGTTTCGCTTCGTACATCATACCAATCAAGAAAAAATGCATGAATACGATTATATAGCTGCACGTAACCTTTAACTGTTAACTTGCTACAACCATCTTCGAAAAGGTAAGTTTTATAGTGAAACAAGAATTTCTCATATGAAATGTCCAGGATTGAATTAATATTTGAGTAATACTTCAAAATAAATCCTTGTAATCTATTTATTGCAGGAGACCTTCTCCATACGGTCTCCATTTTTAAAACTGATTCAGTCAGACATTTAAAAAAGTAGTATTTCAACTCATTTGTAATACATGTATTTAAAACATTTTTAAACCTAACAACTTGTTTGTTGACGTTGGTTTCGCTAGTGTAAAGTGGACATTCTATTGGGTCCCAACGGTCACTTTTCCAATACCCTTGTAGCTCTTGTTCAATTTGCTTGATTCGTTGATTTATAGATTCCTGTATATTAATTGGACTTAACTTCATTTAATTCTCACCCTTCATATTCTCATGTGCTTTCAGCCACTCTTTTCGTATTGTTTCATCTGTTGGATGGATATATGTTTGTATCGTTGTTTGGACTTGTGAGTGCCCTAATAGCTTTTGGATGATAGATACTTCCACTCCTTGTTCATGAAGTTCAGTGGCATAAGTATGTCTCAACATATGAGGTGTTACATCAATCTGAGTTTTCTTTCTTATACGTTTAATTACATCAAAAGCTGCTTGATAATTTAACGGTTCTCCCTTATTCGGACCTGTTAAATTTATAAATACATGATTTGTATCTGCATCATGAAAATCAATTAGATAATCTTGAAAAACATTCATTGTATCGCCAGATACATATACTCTTCTTCCTCTTCCATTTACAGTCTTAGATTCTCGTACCTTTATGGATGTAGAGCCAATATCAAAGTCCTCAATCCATAAAGATAATGCCTCTCCAATTCTAAGACCCCCTTCATACAAAATTCGAACCAATAAAGCATCTCGAATATTGCTACACGCATCGTGAATTGATTGAACTTGATCTTTTGTAAGTGTTAGAACTTCTCTTCGAGGTTCTTTAATTTTTAATATATTTTTATCAAGTGGCTTCCCCTTTGAGATATGATGTAAAAAGGGTTTGAATGATCGGTGATTCCCAATCACTTGCTTTTTGGTTTTTTCGGATAGATCTTTTTCATATTCTTCAATTCGCATCAAGTAATCGTAGAAGCTCTGAACACAAGTAATCATAGTATTAACTGTTCGTTCAGATCTCCTCGCTTTTGTTTGTTGAAATTGAACTACTTTAGTAGATTGATATGGGCTTCTTAGCCAAGCTATATATTCCGCCAGAAGGTCAAGATCCACTTCCTTGTACTCTTTTTCTTTTTCGTTTAAAAATTGAAAGTAAAACTTTAAATAATGACAATATGACTTTAATGTATTTTCGGTTTTTCCAATGTTATCTAGATATTTAAGAAACCTCAAAACAGGAACGACTGGCTTATTATCCCCGTCAATAAGCAAATATCTCTTTCTGTCATTAATTAAAACCTCTTGCACTTTCATTAACATCACCTCCAGATACAATAGTGATGTTTTTTTATTACCCTTTCTACGAAAACTATGTTTACTATATTTTCCTACTCAATATATGCTGTAAATAAAGAAACAAAAAGGGCATAGTATTTAACGATATTAACGTTAAATACTACGCCCTGATATACTACATATAAG
>NZ_JBTOOE010000056.1:0-2891 GCF_054786815.1 Pseudoneobacillus rhizolycopersici
TGTAACCGTCAAGTAGTTCTGAACACTTTTTGCTAATTTATTTTGAACACTCTTATTAATCACTAATTATCCCCCACCTAATCCATAAAGGCAGGGGAATTTATTTTTATTTAATACTGTTTTACTTCAAACTCAGCTAATCTTAGCCGTAATTTTTGACTTTCTTCCTCTAATTTAGTAATTCTATCTTGATAAACTTCATTGTATTTAATTAACCTGTTTATCATAGTCTCATATACTTCATATGAATTGCCTTTCCACAGCGAGTCTAAAAATTCATAAGCATCTTTTTCGGCTATTCTGTAAGCTCTATCTTCGTGTTTCGCCTTAATTTGTCCCTCTACAGCCCAGCTCTGTACATCATGCCAGTGACACTTTATCCCATACGATTGTAAGAAGGAGGCAACTTCCTTTACTGTTAATAAATTCTCCATATGTTTTGGCTCCTTGTTAAATTAACGATTTTCTATTTAAAGATGGTAGAACGATTTCTCATTCTCCAGCTGTCATTTTCATTAAGCTGGATTACTTCTACCCTGTGAAGCAGTCGATCCAAAATAGCGGTTGTGATTCCTTGGTCTCCCATTAATTCAGCCCATTGTTCTGGCCCTTTATTTGAGGTCAAAATAACCGAGCTGCGCTCGTATAAATAGTTTATTAAATGGAAAAAGAGGTTGGCTTCACGTTGATCCATTGCCATATACATTAAGTCATCTATGATTACTAAATCAGATTCTTTAATCCTCTTAATCTGAATCTGTGACTTTTGTATAAACTCTTCTGTTTTTAATAGCTGAACTAGATCACCCATTGACGTAAATACAACCTTAAACCCTTTGTGGACAGCTTCTATGCCTAACCCAATACTAATGTGTGTTTTCCCAGCCCCTGGCGGTCCTAGTAAAATAAGATTATATTGTTGCTCCAGCCAATTAAGTTCTTTTAATTGATTTAATTGCCGAAGCGATAAGCACTGCTGTTGCTCAATGCTAAATTCATCTAAAGTCTTATGGTAAGGGAACTTTGCCCATTTTAATCTTTTTTCTACATTCTTTTCGTCCCGACGTTTTAACTCATGCATTAAAAGTTTTTGCAGGAATTCTTGGTAAGTCAAAGCATGTTTCTCTGTCTCCCGGAGAATGCTGGTTAGCTCATTTGCCGTTTCTGTCATCCTTAATTGCCGAAGGTAATCTTGCAATACTTGTACGCTGCCGGTCATTACGAAACTCCTTCCAAAATCCTGATATAGTTATCCATGTCCCTTGTTGTTGCAGTGGCTTTTAATGCGAGGTTATTACTTTTAATTTCGGTATTTACTTGAGGATTGGAGGGCTTTGATTCTTTTAGACGAGTGAGATGTTGCGCTAAATCCCTAAGGTCATTGGCGCTCCACAACTGATCTTGGATACATTTTTCAAGGGCTTCCTCTACTTCAGAACGGTAATGAGTTATCGTATGTTGGATGACCTGTAGCTGATCTCGCATATACCTTGGGTAGATATCAGCTATCTTATGTAAAAACAACTCTGCACTTTCTTGATTATCAAATTGTCTAATAATAGTTTCTCGAAAAGCCTGAATTCCTTTTGACCGGTCTCTTGTATGATTACGGTTTTTGATAAGCTCTCCCTTTCCTAGACTTAACTGATGCTTAGCCAAGATTTCTCCTTGCGGAGTACACCTAATAATAAGATCTTCTTCTTGAATATCAATATAGACAGTATTATCTCCACGAGGACGATAAGTCCCCACTGGAACAGAATACCGGTTCGATTTATATTTAATAACGTTGTCCTTATGCACGGTTCTTGATATACTTGAACCGTGGTAACTCTCGAAAGAGAGAAGCGAGGGGACCGGTTTTAAGTGTTGCTTTTCCAGGGCGTGCACTTCTACTGGTCTCTTTTTCGTTGTATTATGTACGTTGTAATTTCCAGTCCTATCTAGCCACGATAGGCACTTTTCATTCCAACTATCAATGTTAGAAAATACTCGGTGCTTAGCGAAGTTCCGCTTTACGAATTTCACTACATTTTCAATTTTCCCTTTACTTTGGGGATCTGACTTGCGACACAAGTAAATGCGAAATTTCCTCTCTTGTTTGTAGGACTGAAACTCCCCAGTTAAAATTATATCTCCTGCATTTTCACTCACTGTTATTAGATGATCCTGATCATAAACAATTTCTTCTGGCACACCACCATAATATTCAAAAGCCCTCTCGTGGCTCCAAATAGCGTCCCTAGTAGTAAATGGCCTTGTTTGCCAAAGAACAAATTTGTATCGAGAATGAGAGAGTACAAAAGTAATAAAATATAATTTAATCTCCTTTTTCTCCACATTCTTAACCGTTATTTCTCCCCAATCTACTTGTAGTTGCTGCCCCATTGGCAATTCCTCAACAGCCTCATGTGGTCGAACATGTACTTCTTTAGGAATATGATAAATATCTCTAAGTTCGCTTACATAACCTCTAGTTGTGCTTTCCCCAATCTCAATTTTAGGATATCTTTCTTTTAGCCAATCATGAACTTGTGCTGATGACAGATCCGGATGTTCTTTTAACCAACTCAATATTTCGTTCTGGTATGAATCTAGCTTTCGACTCCTTCTGCTAAGGGAATTAACCCATTCCTTTGCTTCCTCGAATGGCATTTCCAAATGTTTATAGACAGTATTTCTACATATCCCCAGCTTTCTAGCAATAGCTGCTATTTTGAACCCTTGTTCCTTTAATTGATGAACCCTAATATACAATATTAATTTTTCCACCTTCCATGTCCTCCAGTTAATCAAGTTGATAATAGAATCATAGATTAACTGAGATTATTTTGGAATAAAGTGTTCATTCTTAATTAGCGAAAACTGTTAATTATAGATTAGCAGTTACA
>NZ_JBTOOE010000057.1:0-2405 GCF_054786815.1 Pseudoneobacillus rhizolycopersici
GGGTGATAGCGTGCCTTTTGTAGAATGAACCGGCGAGTTACGATTACATGCAAGGTTAAGTTGAAGAGACGGAGCCGCAGCGAAAGCGAGTCTGAATAGGGCGAATGAGTATGTGGTCGTAGACCCGAAACCAGGTGATCTACCCATGTCCAGGATGAAGTCCAGGTAACACTGGATGGAGGTCCGAACCCACGCACGTTGAAAAGTGCGGGGATGAGGTGTGGGTAGCGGAGAAATTCCAATCGAACTTGGAGATAGCTGGTTCTCTCCGAAATAGCTTTAGGGCTAGCCTCACGTAGTAAGAGTCTTGGAGGTAGAGCACTGTTTGGACTAGGGGCCCTCATCGGGTTACCGAATTCAGACAAACTCCGAATGCCAATGACTTATCCGTGGGAGTCAGACTGCGAGTGATAAGATCCGTAGTCAAGAGGGAAACAGCCCAGACCACCAGCTAAGGTCCCAAAGTATACGTTAAGTGGAAAAGGATGTGGAGTTGCTTAGACAACCAGGATGTTGGCTTAGAAGCAGCCACCATTTAAAGAGTGCGTAATAGCTCACTGGTCGAGTGACTCTGCGCCGAAAATGTACCGGGGCTAAACGTATCACCGAAGCTGTGGGTGTACACCGTATGGTGTACGCGGTAGGAGAGCGTTCTAAGGGCGTTGAAGCTAGACCGTAAGGACTGGTGGAGCGCTTAGAAGTGAGAATGCCGGTATGAGTAGCGAAAGATGGGTGAGAATCCCATCCACCGTATGCCTAAGGTTTCCTGAGGAAGGCTCGTCCGCTCAGGGTTAGTCGGGACCTAAGTCGAGGCCGATAGGCGTAGACGATGGACAACAGGTTGATATTCCTGTACCACCTCTTTATCGTTTGAGCAATGGGGGGACGCAGGAGGATAGGGTAAGCGCACTGCTGGATATGTGCGTGTAAGCAGTTAGGCTGATGAATAGGAAAATCCGTTCATCGTGAAGGCTGAGCTGTGATGCCGAGGGAAATTTAAGTACCGAAGTTCCTGATTCCACACTGCCAAGAAAAGCCTCTAGCGAGATAAAAGGTGCCCGTACCGCAAACCGACACAGGTAGGCGAGGAGAGAATCCTAAGGTGAGCGAGAGAACTCTCGTTAAGGAACTCGGCAAAATGACCCCGTAACTTCGGGAGAAGGGGTGCTTTTTGGGGTGAATAGCCCTGAAAAGCCGCAGTGAATAGGCCCAGGCGACTGTTTAGCAAAAACACAGGTCTCTGCGAAGCCGTAAGGCGAAGTATAGGGGCTGACGCCTGCCCGGTGCTGGAAGGTTAAGAGGAGGGGTTAGCGCAAGCGAAGCTCTGAATCGAAGCCCCAGTAAACGGCGGCCGTAACTATAACGGTCCTAAGGTAGCGAAATTCCTTGTCGGGTAAGTTCCGACCCGCACGAAAGGCGTAACGATCTGGGCACTGTCTCAACGAGAGACTCGGTGAAATTATAGTACCTGTGAAGATGCAGGTTACCCGCGACAGGACGGAAAGACCCCGTGGAGCTTTACTGTAGCCTGATATTGAATTTTGGTACAGCTTGTACAGGATAGGTAGGAGCCTGAGAAGCCGGAGCGCTAGCTTCGGTGGAGGCGTCGGTGGGATACTACCCTGGCTGTATTGAAATTCTAACCCGCACCCCTTATCGGGGTGGGAGACAGTGTCAGGTGGGCAGTTTGACTGGGGCGGTCGCCTCCTAAAATGTAACGGAGGCGCCCAAAGGTTCCCTCAGAATGGTTGGAAATCATTCGTAGAGTGTAAAGGCACAAGGGAGCTTGACTGCGAGACCTACAAGTCGAGCAGGGACGAAAGTCGGGCTTAGTGATCCGGTGGTTCCGCATGGAAGGGCCATCGCTCAACGGATAAAAGCTACCCCGGGGATAACAGGCTTATCTCCCCCAAGAGTCCACATCGACGGGGAGGTTTGGCACCTCGATGTCGGCTCATCGCATCCTGGGGCTGTAGTCGGTCCCAAGGGTTGGGCTGTTCGCCCATTAAAGCGGTACGCGAGCTGGGTTCAGAACGTCGTGAGACAGTTCGGTCCCTATCCGTCGTGGGCGTAGGAAATTTGAGAGGAGCTGTCCTTAGTACGAGAGGACCGGGATGGACGCACCGCTGGTGTACCAGTTGTCTTGCCAAAGGCATCGCTGGGTAGCTATGTGCGGACGGGATAAGTGCTGAAAGCATCTAAGCATGAAGCCCCCCTCAAGATGAGATTTCCCATAGCGTAAGCTAGTAAGAACCCTGAAAGATGATCAGGTTGATAGGTCAGAGGTGGAAGCGCGGTGACGTGTGGAGCTGACTGATACTAATCGTTCGAGGACTTAACCACAATTTTTAGGCAAACTCGTTTTTACTTCTTCTTCAAAGATTATCTAGTTTTGAGGGAACAAA
>NZ_JBTOOE010000058.1:0-2017 GCF_054786815.1 Pseudoneobacillus rhizolycopersici
ACTTCGTAGAAGTCAACTTCTATTTTAAAAAAGTTTTTCAATCGAAGTTACTATCCATTCATCATGTTAGCCGCTTTGTTTTAGCGACAAGATTTAATATAACACCTTGTTTCGCAGAAGTCAACTTCTATTTTTAAAAAATATTGACCCTTATCACAACATTTATAATGCTGTGTATCAGCAGCACGATTTAATATATCATCTCACTTCGCAGAAGTCAACTTGTAGATATAGCTTTTTTCAAACGAAAGAAAGAGCAACTTTCAGGAGCGGCTCTTTCTTTATTGGGTCACTTAATGTGGTTTTAAAACAACCTTTATACAACCATCTGTCTTCGTGGCGGAATGACCGACAAAGTGATTGCGACGGAATTTTTAATATCCACCAAGACGGGAATCCGCAATTTAGCCTTTGCCAGGGACAGCATTAAACTTAACAGTAATCAATAATAAAGAAAGGGATTCTTAATAAAAGAATCCCTTTTTACATTTAGTAACAACTCAACCTAGTGTGTCGTTAATAAAAGTTTTTCGAATGGCATCCTCCATTTCGAGCTGCTGCATTCGTGATTTGGCATATTTTTTTGTTACATTGATATCTCTATGGCCAGCTAGTTTTGAAACAATTTCAAGGCTAACGCCTTTGTCGACTAAATGCTGGCAAAAGGTGTGACGCAATTTATGTGGATGAACATTGTATTTTTTAAGCATATACTGAACGGATCTCTCGGTTAATCTTTCATCGGATCTCGAAACAAAGACAGCGTCTTCAATGGACATTGAGTTCAAGTAATTTTGCAAATGGTACTTCACTTCATCTGATAAAGGAATCGTTCGTTGTACGTCCTGCGTAGTTCGGACAATGAGCAAGTTTTGGTTAAAATCGATATCCGATTTGTTTAAGGCACATAATTCTGAAACCCGAATTCCAGTATGAAGGAGTGTGTACACAATCGCTATATTTCGCTTATTTCCATCTATCTTAACTTCCTTAAGCAATTGTTGACATTCAAGGCTAGTTAAGATTTCAATTTCTTCATTTTTAAGAACGGGAATAATTTTAATATCGACGATAATTTCTGGTTTTTTCAGGAATTTCGCAAAGGTTCTAATGGCACCGAGTATTTTATCATTCGTATTTGGACTCTTCCCTTGTTCCTCTAAATACGTGATATAACGCTGAATGTCTTTTTGCGAAATATCGTGGAGCTCAATTTGATATTGGCTAAGCCACGTCTGATACCTTTCTAGCTCTCGGAGGTATGTGTTAATCGTATTCAATGATTTTCCACTACTCTCAAGCCATTTGCTAAATTGATTAATGATTTCACTAGATGATTGTTGCAATGACATCACCCCACTAATCTACTATATTAATTTAATACTATATGAAAATCATCAAGAAGTAAACTTCTGCGAAAAAATATATCATACTAATTTTGGAATTGTTCAATTTTTAGGAATTTAGCCCTATGAGGGGTAAAAATGGAGTCGAGCGCGAACTGGATTAGTGTGTTCGGACAAGAAGAGGCTTAGAAAACCAAACTGGGTCCGAACATCCTTTGATTCGGACAGCTATTGGAGAAAATGATGAATACGAGTCCGAATTACCCCAAGTTCTAATTAAAATCTAATCGGCAGCAACGTTTTACTAAGTGATTACTACCCAAAAGAGCAAGTTTATAATTAACATCGGGATTTGATTGTCAAAATTCGGAGGATAGTGCATTGTTTGGCCTATTAAACACTAGATAAGATTTGAAAGGACATATTTACGATATGAGGGCCATCTTTCAGACCTTTGCGGGCACACGTTCCGTTATTCCCCATAAAAATGTCTTTTTTGCCTTAAAAATTGCTAATAACGGATTCTGTGTCCGCTAAATTCCAAAACATGGTCTATTTACACATAATAACGGACCGTATGTCCGACAAAATTCGCTTTATGGCAAACTTCTCATAAAAAAAAACAACCCTTCCGGGTTGTTTTCCATTTGCCTGGCGACGTCCTACTCTCA
>NZ_JBTOOE010000059.1:0-1973 GCF_054786815.1 Pseudoneobacillus rhizolycopersici
AGGATCAAACTCTCCAATAAAGAGTTGATAAAAGCTCAAAAAGTTAATCTGGCTTGTTAAACTTCTTAAAAAGAAGTCTTGTTAATGTTTGGTTGTTTAGTTTTCAAAGAGCAATTACTGCATGACAGATTATTAATCTATCACCATTTCATCAATGTGTCAATCACTTTTTTAAAATAATGTTACTCGGTAGCAACAGGATTTATAATAACAAATCCCTTGTTAAAAAGCAACTATATTTTCAAAAGTTTTTTTCATCAACCTGCTCTGTCTCAGCGGCAGAATCTTATAATACATTTTTATTCTCAATTCGTCAATACACTTTTTAAAAAATATTTAAATAATCTCTTGTGCTTTGTATTTTTACAAATATAAATTTCAAACAAACGTTTGTTTGATATAGTATTTATATAGAGAGAATCAATAAATAAGGAGAGGTTTTATTTGCAGGATGTCATCACTAAAACACCTCTTGCTGAGAGGTTTGAGACAGCTTTTAATCGCATACATAAGTGTCTGATTAATTTAGTGCGGAATGCTAAAAGCGATGCTTTTAAAGAGCTTTTGAACTCTGGCAGTGCCCACGCCATTATACGTACCCATAGGCAGGACCTTTCACAATATGCTAAGCTCCGAAATTCACTTGTCCATGAGAAAGTTAGGGCAAAGTTTTATATCGCTGAACCTCATGAGGATATCGTCATACATATTGAAAAATTGGCCGATCTATTTGAACTACCTAAAAAGGCCCTTCAAATTGCCAGTGCTCCGGTACTTTATTACAAGCCTGAAACGCCTTTAAAAGATATTATCAAAATTATAGATCGATTATCGTGCTCGACGTTACCTATCTATGATCATTCAGGGTTTTTATGGCTTTTAACTTCTGAAGGGGTTATTCGCTGGTTGTCCCAACAACCGCTGTCCAACATATCCCTTGAGGGCGTTCAAGTTCAAGCTGTACGTCCTTACGAAAAACCGCATGAAGTTTTATTTAGAAACAGCGAAATTGATATATATGAAGTAGAAGAATTATTTGAGGATTATCATTTGGCCCATAAAAAGCTGGAAGCCGTCATTATCACCGAAAATGGAGTCAAAGGTGAAAAACCTTTAGGCATTATCACCACCTGGGACCTAGTTGAAATTGATGCAATGGAACAAGAACTGGAATAAATCACGACTAAGAGATGGTAAGATTAATTTGTTTAAGGGGGGATGAGGAATGGATGATGGAAGAAAGCGTGCTTTGGAGGAGGAAGTTAGGCTGTTGCGTCAGCTTAATGGCAACCGAGCGGAGATTCTTCGAATTGATCGTGAATTAGGAAGATCATCTTGGGAAACAGAATATGAGGATAAGCGATATCATTATGTCGATTTAACAAAGGTTCATAGCCAAGAACCTTCTACATCAAAAACTTCAGATCATGATGATGTAGATGACGATGATGGTATCGAAAAGAAAGAATGGTATCAAGTAACAAATAAAGATATCGAAGAGATTGAGAATAAGACCTGGTACACAAGAACCGATAAAGAAGTAGATGCCTTAGAAAGGCACTACGATACTGGGAACGATAAATACGAATATGATCATCAATACGGTGATGTTTACTGCAATGACTGCGGTGAGAAGGAAAGCCTGTGCAAATGCTGTGACACTTGCGATAGTTATCCTTGCCAATGCTGTTATACCTGTAAGGAGTATCCATGTGAATGTTGCCCTACCTGTAAAGAGGCACCCAGATACTGTAAATGCTGCGACAAATGTGATACATACCCGTGTGAATGTTGTCCGAACTGCGATCAACCCGATCGATATTGCAAATGCTGTGACTCCTGTGGGGATTATCCATGCAAGTGCTGTTCTACCTGCGATGAATATCCTTGCAAGTGCTGCTCTACCTGCGATGACTATCCATGCAAGTGCTGCTCCACCTGTGATGATTACCCATGCAAGTGCTGCTCCACCT
>NZ_JBTOOE010000060.1:0-1595 GCF_054786815.1 Pseudoneobacillus rhizolycopersici
GATTCCTTAGAAAGGAGGTGATCCAGCCGCACCTTCCGATACGGCTACCTTGTTACGACTTCACCCCAATCATCTGTCCCACCTTAGGCGGCTGGCTCCTTACGGTTACCCCACCGACTTCGGGTGTTACAAACTCTCGTGGTGTGACGGGCGGTGTGTACAAGGCCCGGGAACGTATTCACCGCGGCATGCTGATCCGCGATTACTAGCGATTCCGGCTTCATGCAGGCGAGTTGCAGCCTGCAATCCGAACTGAGAATGGTTTTATGGGATTGGCTCAACCTCGCGGTTTTGCAGCCCTTTGTACCATCCATTGTAGCACGTGTGTAGCCCAGGTCATAAGGGGCATGATGATTTGACGTCATCCCCACCTTCCTCCGGTTTGTCACCGGCAGTCACCTTAGAGTGCCCAACTGAATGCTGGCAACTAAGATCAAGGGTTGCGCTCGTTGCGGGACTTAACCCAACATCTCACGACACGAGCTGACGACAACCATGCACCACCTGTCACTTTGTCCCCCGAAGGGGAAAGCCCTATCTCTAGGGTGGTCAAAGGATGTCAAGACCTGGTAAGGTTCTTCGCGTTGCTTCGAATTAAACCACATGCTCCACCGCTTGTGCGGGCCCCCGTCAATTCCTTTGAGTTTCAGTCTTGCGACCGTACTCCCCAGGCGGAGTGCTTAATGCGTTTGCTGCAGCACTAAAGGGCGGAAACCCTCTAACACTTAGCACTCATCGTTTACGGCGTGGACTACCAGGGTATCTAATCCTGTTTGCTCCCCACGCTTTCGCGCCTCAGCGTCAGTTACTGACCAGAAAGCCGCCTTCGCCACTGGTGTTCCTCCACATCTCTACGCATTTCACCGCTACACGTGGAATTCCGCTTTCCTCTTCAGTACTCAAGTTCCCCAGTTTCCAATGACCCTCCCCGGTTGAGCCGGGGGCTTTCACATCAGACTTAAGGAACCGCCTGCGCGCGCTTTACGCCCAATAATTCCGGACAACGCTTGCCACCTACGTATTACCGCGGCTGCTGGCACGTAGTTAGCCGTGGCTTTCTGGTTAGGTACCGTCAAGGTACCGGCAGTTACTCCGGTACTTGTTCTTCCCTAACAACAGAGCTTTACGACCCGAAGGCCTTCATCGCTCACGCGGCGTTGCTCCGTCAGACTTTCGTCCATTGCGGAAGATTCCCTACTGCTGCCTCCCGTAGGAGTCTGGGCCGTGTCTCAGTCCCAGTGTGGCCGATCACCCTCTCAGGTCGGCTACGCATCGTCGCCTTGGTGAGCCGTTACCTCACCAACTAGCTAATGCGCCGCGGGCCCATCTATAAGTGACAGCCGAAACCGTCTTTCAACTTCTCCACATGAGTGGAAAAGGATTATCCGGTATTAGCTCCGGTTTCCCGAAGTTATCCCAGTCTTATAGGCAGGTTGCCCACGTGTTACTCACCCGTCCGCCGCTAACCAAAGGGTGCAAGCACCCAGTGATTCGCTCGACTTGCATGTATTAGGCACGCCGCCAGCGTTCGTCCTGAGCCAGGATCAAACTCTCCAATAAAGAGTTGATAAAAGCTCAAAAAGTTAATCTGGCTT
>NZ_JBTOOE010000061.1:0-1535 GCF_054786815.1 Pseudoneobacillus rhizolycopersici
GATATTGGGTTTGAGTAGAGGAATCGGTCGCCAAGAGAGAGTCTTGTCGCCCGATTATGGATTAGAGCCGAGGTATTGGTCGTCAAGAGTAACTCTTGGCGACCACTTTTGGGTTTAAGTAGAGGAAACGGTCTTCAAGAAAGAGTCTCGGTAACTGAAATTGGGTTTTAACGGCAAAGCGAACTCTCCAAATAGGTTAAAATTTTTGAAGGAAAGTTAATTATTCGACGACTCTTGAAGGGAAGTAAAATGAGTTAAATAGGGATTAGAAAAAAGTAACAATAGGTTCCTAATACCAATTACCTGGTTCAAATTATCTAATTTTATAGGTTTTTGTCGAAATTACGTGAATAACTGTTAAAATAGGAAGGAAGAAGCAAAGTAGAAAGAGTGATAATTTTTGAGTTGGCTAGATAAGTTATTTAAGATGTTTCAAGATAAAGAGGAACAAGTTACCATAATAAGAAACGAGGAAAGCCTTTATCATGAACATAAAGGTAAGGAATTAGAAACTAAAGTCAAATACCAATATCCTAAAGGGTCTAATCAAACTGAAATCGACCAACCCTTGCCTAAGCCAAATAGAGTTCGCTCAAAAAGAGAAAAGACTGTTCATACTACAACCGTTCAGTCAGCTACAGATACTTATCATGATGAGCATAAAAATAGACCAAGTCGTAGACATAAACGCCTAAATCAGGAAGAACTCGTCATCCAAGGCAATATGGAAGAACAACCAGAAATGAAGACTGTAGAAAAGGAAAAAGTAGTTGAAATCCAGCCTGTCAAAGCTGCTAAAAGAAGCAATCGACCGTTTCGACCAACCGAAATTCCATCACCGGTTTATGGTTTCAAACCAAGACCATCGAAATTTGATTTAGTGGAATATGAGCTCTCAAGTGATGTCACCGACATTGAAAATAATCTTGATGAAAGTAATTTTGAAATTGAGAATAATCTCAATATGGTAACCGAATTCGATGAATATGGAAACCGGCTTGAAAATCTAGAAGAACAAGAACCAAATGCACTGGAAGATTCAGCTGAGGTAGAACCGAAACCAATAATGGAAGATTCATCAGAAGTAGACCAGGAACCAATAATAGAAGATTCATCAGAAGTAGACCAGGAACCAATAAAAGAAGATTCAGCTGAAGTAGACCAGGAACCAATAATAGAAGATTCAGCTGAGGTTGAACAAGAACTAATCACTATGGAAGATTTAGCTGAGGTTAAGCACGAACATAGTAGGGACAGCACCTTGGAAGAATTCCAAGTACCAAAAGAAGTCATTCAACCGATTGAAGATGTTGAACCAATTGAATTAGAACTGCAGCAGGTGGAAATCGAAGAGAGTCATGCCAAACAGGTTGCAGAGCCAATACGGTCATCGCGTTCCCATATCCCTTTTAATGTCCTAATGCTTAAACAGGATAAACTCAATTGGGAACAGCAAAAGCGACCTGATTACAAACCACAGCAACAGCAACAACAGCAACAACAGCAACAACAGCAACAACAGCAACAACAGCAAC
>NZ_JBTOOE010000062.1:0-1510 GCF_054786815.1 Pseudoneobacillus rhizolycopersici
AGTCAAGTCCATTTAATTGTGTAAAAGTGTCAACAATAATTTTCAACCTAATTAAGCTGAATAGGTATAGTGAACAAGAATTATTTCGAATTTACATTGAGGGGCGGGCATGATAGCCTGGAGGGCAAGCCAGGTGTTGTTAGACACTTGGCTTCCTGGCTTTACATCATGCCCGCTGGAGGCTCAATGTCAATTCGAAATTAGGCTATTCCACTTAGTATGGATAGCGTGTTATTTTTCATTTGTTTTCTTGAGATAAGGAATATTATTTTTATTCCAATCTTCCTCAATATCCATTAATACAGAACCAATAATCCTAATGGCCGACTGATCATTGGTAAAAATCCTGATGACTTTTTCTCTTCTCCGTACTTCTTGGTTTAAGCGCTCAAGCATGTTTGTAGTACGTAGGTGTTTATGATAAGGAACCGGTTGGGAGTGAAATTGGATGGCATCTTCAAACCCATTATCGAGTGTTTCAATTGCCTTAGAAAACCCTTTCACATCTTGATACTTATTTATAAAACTCTTTTTAAGTTCTCTAACAACGCTTAAATTTGAGTTTTGGAATAAATCCTTTAGCTCTTGGCGAGCTTCAGTAGTACCTTTCTTTGGAAGGGTGTCCATGATATTTCTTAGAAAGTGAACACTACATCGCTGCCAAGAGGTTCCTAAGAAGGATTCTTTAATGGACGTAACTAACCCACCATGGGCATCAGAAATGACCATTTTGGGAGATTGAAGTCCTCTAGACTTTAGATAATCAAAGAAGGAAGTCCAGCTGTCAGTAGATTCAGTATGGTTGACTTTAAGACCAATAATCTCTCTATGACCACTTTCACTTACTCCAACAGCAATATGAACACTTTTAGATACGACTCTATTGTTCTCACGAACTTTAATGTACATAGCATCTACGTAGACATAAGGGTAATAATGCACGTTTAGAGGTTTATTTCTCCACTCTGTAATCACTGGATCTACTGTTTTAAGTAGATTGGAAACAAGTGATTTGGACACACTTGTCCCACAAAGTTCCTCAACGATTTTAGTGATTTTTCGAGTAGAAACCCCATTAACAACCATCTCAATCATAGAAAGGATAAGGGCCTGATCACAGCGTTTGAACTTTTCAAAGATGGTAGTAGAAAACACACCATCCCTAGTCCGTGGAACTTTTAGTGTAAGAGACCCCACACCAGTTATGAGTTCACGTTCATAGTAACCGTTACGATAGCCTCTTCGTTCTTCCGTTCTTTCGTGAGAAAGAGCATTAATATATTCGTCTCTTTCTTTTTCCATTAATGAATTTAAGATCAGTGCTAGAGAGGCTTTTACTGGTGATTCTAATGAGCTGCTTTCTATTTTTCCTTTGAGATCTTCTAAATTTATAGTAATATTAATTTGGGTCATCATCATGTCCTCCGTAAAATGGTTTCTTGGTCGAAAACATTGTAACACGGGTCATGATGATGACCTATTCTTTTTACACAATTATATGGGCTTAATC
>NZ_JBTOOE010000063.1:0-1449 GCF_054786815.1 Pseudoneobacillus rhizolycopersici
ATCTAACTTTTGGGGTGTTTATTTTTGTCTAAATATAGTGAGAAATTTAAGGTTATGGTAGTGAGAGAATATCAAGAAGGAAAACTTGGATATAAACTTTTAGCTAAAAAACATGGTATTAAGTCACATAAACAGATTATTAATTGGGTAAAAAACTACGAGAAGTTCGGAGCCGAAGGGTTAAAGAAGAAAAACCAGAATAAAACTTATTCTGTTCAATTCAAGCTAGATGTATTAAGCTTTATGAAAAGAACGGGATCTTCAGTAACTGAAACAGCCCTAGCGTTTGGGCTAACAAATCCTCCTATGATAACTGTATGGAAGAAAGCTCTTTTGGAGGGTGGTGCTGAGTCTCTGGAAAGACCGAAAGGACGGCCACCCATGTCTGATAAAGCTAAAAATAGAAATAGTAAAAAATCTGTAGAAGATAAAGTAATGACCCACGAACAAAAATTGGAGAGAGAAAATGAGCTTCTTCGTTTAGAAATAGAATACCTAAAAAAGTTGCGAGCTTTTCAGATGGATCCGGAGGGCTATCTCGAAAAGCACAAGCAGCATTATCATTCGAACTCAAAGAAACCTTCAAACTGAAAGACGTTTTACAAATAGTCGGCATTCCCGAATCCTCCTACCATTATCATATAAAAATGATGAAGAAAGAGAATCCGAATCAGGAACTGGAGGAATGTATTCAATCCAAGTTTGAGGAACATGATGGCAATTATGGGTATCGTCGTATCTATTTGGAATTAAGGCAAAGTGGTTTGATAGTAAATCACAAGAAGGTTCAACGCATCATGAATGAACTTGGACTCAAATGTGAGAAGTTCAGTAGAAAATCACGAAAGTACAGTTCTTACAAAGGAACTATTGGAACTATTGCCAAAAACCGTATCAATCGTCGTTTTCACACAAGTGTGTGTCATCAAAAATTAACAACAGATATCACAGAATTCAAGTGTTCAGATAGTGTAAAACTGTATCTAAATCCAATTATGGATATGTACAATGGTGAAATCCTTTCGTATGGGATAAGTATGCGTCCAACCCTAGAATTGGCCCTAAAACCTCTCGAGGAAGCTTTAGAAATCGTAAAAGAATCAAAGTACAGAACGACTGTTCATTCTGATCAGGGCTGGCATTATCAACATAATAAATGGGTAAAAACACTAAAGAAACACAAGGTGTTCCAAAGTATGTCACGAAAAGGAAACTGTTTAGACAATTCACCTATGGAGAACTTTTTTGGATTACTAAAACAAGAAATGTATTATGGTGAAGCTCTGTACTCATTTGAAGAATTAAAAAAGAGAATTGAAGAATATATCAATTATTATAATAACAAGCGAATAAAGCAAAAATTGGCAGGCATGAGTCCGGTTCAATACCGTATCCACACCAGCCAATTAGCTGCTTAATATAAAACTCTAACTTTTAGGGGTCACCACA
>NZ_JBTOOE010000064.1:0-836 GCF_054786815.1 Pseudoneobacillus rhizolycopersici
CGCGTTTCAAAAGCAAATCGTGACCTTGCCCAGCAGGCTATGGAAGCAGCGGTTGAAGCGTTTAAAACATGGAGAAAAGTAAAGCCGGAAACTCGCGCGGACGTGTTATTTAAGGCAGCAACGATTATTCGTCGTCGCAAGCATGAGTTCTCTGCCTTATTAACAAAAGAAGCAGGTAAGCCATGGAATGAGGCAGATGCAGATACAGCGGAAGCCATCGACTTCTTAGAATACTATGGTCGTCAAATGCTAGCAATTAAAGACGGTGTTCCAGTCAACAGCCGTCCAAACGAATTTAACCGTTATGACTACATTCCATTAGGAGTAGGAATTATCATCTCTCCATGGAACTTCCCATTTGCGATTATGGCGGGTACAACCGTGGCGGCGATTGTAACAGGTAATACCGTGTTATTAAAGCCGGCTTCGACAACCCCGATCGTCGCAGCGAAATTTGTGGAAGTAATGGAAGAAGCGGGACTTCCTGCAGGCGTGTTAAACTTCGTTCCTGGAAGTGGGGCAGAAGTAGGTGACTATCTAGTTGACCATAAAGATACCCGTTTCATTTCCTTCACTGGTTCTCGTGATGTAGGTTTACGTATTTTCGAACGTGCTTCTAAATTAAATGAAGGCCAAATTTGGATGAAGCGTGTTATCGCAGAAATGGGCGGTAAAGATACAATCGTTGTGGATAGCGAAGCGGATTTAGAGTTAGCAGCACAGTCCATTGTTGCTTCAGCGTTTGGATTCTCCGGACAAAAATGTTCGGCATGTTCTCGTGCGGTTATCGTAGAAGACGTGTATGATCAAGTATTGAGCCGCGTCGAGGAACTTAC
>NZ_JBTOOE010000065.1:0-787 GCF_054786815.1 Pseudoneobacillus rhizolycopersici
AATACATGATTGAATATCGGTCTTTGGAAATGTGGCATTAATAGCCTCAGAAAATCCAGAAAGCCCGTCCTTACAAGCAATTAGAATATCCTGAACACCTCTACTCTTCAATTCTTGGCATACATTCAACCAAAAACTAGCACTCTCATTTTCACCAATCCAGATACCAAGAATGTCTTTAATACCATCGGTATTAATTCCTAATACAGTATAGGCAGCTTTACTAACAATTCTATTTTCATGCTTCACTTTAAAGTGAATAGCATCCAAAAACACAATGGAGTAAACAGGCTCTAGTAGACGGGATTGCCACTCGTAAACAAGGGGTAAGATTTTATCAGTTACTTTACTTACCAAACTTGGAGAAACATTTATCCCATAGATATCCTTCATGTGATCCTCAATATCACGTGTGGACATACCTTTAGAATAAAGCGCAATAATTTGATCCTCTAATCCATTGATGGAGGTTTCATACTTTTTTATTATTTGGGGCTCATATTCACCTTTACGGTCTCTAGGAATTTTTAAATTTGTTTCCCCTAACTTAGTTTTAATAGTCTTCTTACTATAACCGTTTCGACTATTTCCCGAGTTATTACCTACCGGGTCGTGTTTGGAGTATCCCAAGTGATCCTCTATTTCAGCTTCAAACACTTGTTGTAAAGTTTCCTTAAATAATTCCTTCATCATGGCATGAATATCATCAACTGTTTCACACTGACTAGCTAATTCTCTAATCGTCAAGTCTCCAAAATTTTGCATAAATGATCATCTCCTTAATTGG
>NZ_JBTOOE010000066.1:0-656 GCF_054786815.1 Pseudoneobacillus rhizolycopersici
ATTGAGAAATAATATGAAGTTGGTTCCTCATAAAAATCGCAAGGAGCTTATGGATGATTTAAAGAAGGTCTACAAAGCTTTTACACTTGAACAAGCCGAAATCGTTTTTGAAGATTTTAAGCAAAAGTGGGGTAAAAAATATCCTTCGGTTATTCATTCCTGGGAGAACAAATGGCTTGAGCTTACCACTTATTTTTCTTATCCAGTTGAAATTAGAAAACTAATTTATACAACAAACACGATCGAAGCTTTCCATAGGCAGTTAAGAAAGGTCACTAAAACCAAAACAGCTTATCCAACGGATAATTCATTAAGAAAGATTGTTTACCTTGCAACTATTGGTGTAACTGACAAATGGACTAATCCTATTCCTGGATGGTTAGAATGTAGACAACAGTTTGAAATAATGTTTAACGGTCGGCTTGGGAAATAATTTCTCATGATTATTTTACTTCGTGTTAGGGCTACGCCCTAAGGGTTTATCGCTTTGGGTTCTCCCAAAAGGAAAAAGAGAGGAACAATCCTCTCTCCTTTTGTACAGAACCCTATTAGGTGCTCGGGTTGCTCCCCAGCATTGCCCTATCCCCCTAATAGGTAAGAGCACATAATTTCATTATAGTCTTAGATTCTGTAACTCAATCATTTACACAAAATAA
>NZ_JBTOOE010000067.1:0-613 GCF_054786815.1 Pseudoneobacillus rhizolycopersici
AACTCACAACATCAGCTTGGAAGGCTGAGGTTTTACCACTAAACTACACCCGCATTATTGATATGAATGGTCGGGAAGACAGGATTCGAACCTGCGACCCCTTGGTCCCAAACCAAGTGCTCTACCAAGCTGAGCTACTTCCCGATGATGGCGCGCCCGAAAGGAGTCGAACCCATAACCTTTTGATCCGTAGTCAAACGCTCTATCCAATTGAGCTACGGGCGCATATGTTTTAAAAGCGACTTGATTATAATAACATTTATCAGTTATTAATGTCAACAACTTTTTTCTTTTTTTTTGGTGCGGCCGAGAGGACTTGAACCTCCACGGGGTTGCCCCCACTAGGCCCTCAACCTAGCGCGTCTGCCATTCCGCCACGACCGCGTGAATCAGATATAACATATTAATATTAGCAAAAAATCAAGTTAATATCAACTAATAAGAATTGGTAATATTGGTGCGGGTGAAGGGAGTCGAACCCCCACGCCTTGCGGCGCCAGATCCTAAGTCTGGTGCGTCTGCCAATTCCGCCACACCCGCATATTATTAAAAATCTCAAGTGAGCCATGAAGGACTCGAACCTTCGACCCTCTGATTAAAAGTCAGATGCTCT
>NZ_JBTOOE010000068.1:0-608 GCF_054786815.1 Pseudoneobacillus rhizolycopersici
TAGTAAGAGAATTAACCTTTAGGTTAAGTTAATAAGGGCGCACGGTGGATGCCTTGGCACTAGGAGCCGATGAAGGACGGGACTAACACCGATATGCTTTGGGGAGCTGTAAGTAAGCGTTGATCCAGAGATTTCCGAATGGGGGAACCCACTGCTCGTAATGGAGTAGTATCTTTACCTGAATACATAGGGTATGGAAGGCAGACCCGGGGAACTGAAACATCTAAGTACCCGGAGGAAGAGAAAGCAAACGCGATTCCCTAAGTAGCGGCGAGCGAAACGGGATCAGCCCAAACCAAGAGGCTTGCCTCTTGGGGTTGTAGGACACTCTACATGGAGTTACAAAGGAACGGGGTAGACGAATCGGTCTGGAAAGGCCAGTCAGAGAAGGTAAAAACCCTGTAGTCGAAACTTCGTTCCCTCCTGAGTGAATCCTGAGTACGGCCGGACACGTGAAATCCGGTCGGAAGCAGGGAGGACCATCTCCCAAGGCTAAATACTCCCTAGTGACCGATAGTGAACCAGTACCGTGAGGGAAAGGTGAAAAGCACCCCGGAAGGGGAGTGAAAGAGATCCTGAAACCGTGTGCCTACAAGTAGTTAGAGCCC
>NZ_JBTOOE010000069.1:0-598 GCF_054786815.1 Pseudoneobacillus rhizolycopersici
ACCCTTTCCTGTCCGAACTCAACACCGGTTCGGACTCGATTTCCCTTTTGGCACCCTGTCCTGTCCGAACTCACGACCAGTTCGGACTCGATTTCCCTTTTGGCACCCTTCCCTGTCCGAACTCACGACCGGTTCGGACTCGATTTCCCTTTTTTGCACCCTTCCCTGTCCGAACTCAACACTAGTTCCGACTTGATTTCCCTTTTGGCACCCTATCCTGTCCGAACTCACCACCGGTTCGGACTCGATTTCCTTTTTTGGGCCCTTCCCTGTCCGAACTCAACACTAGTTCGGACTTGATTTCCCTTTTGGCAGCCTGTCCTGTCCGAACTCAACACCAGTTCGGACTCGATTTCCCTTTTGGCACCCTTCCCTGTCCGAACTCAACACTAGTTCGGACTTGATTTCCCTTTTGGCAGCCTGTCCTGTCCGAACTCAACACCAGTTCGGACTCGATTTCCCTTTTGGCACCCTTCCCTGTCCGAACTCAACACTAGTTCGGACTTGATTTCCCTTTTGGCAGCCTGTCCTGTCCGAACTCAACACCAGTTCGGACTCGATTTCCCTTTTGGCACCCTTCCCTGTCCGAACTCAACAC
>NZ_JBTOOE010000070.1:0-415 GCF_054786815.1 Pseudoneobacillus rhizolycopersici
TAACAAGGTAGCCGTATCGGAAGGTGCGGCTGGATCACCTCCTTTCTAAGGAATCTTGTCCTTACGGACATGAATAATATGACTGGCGTTAATGATTTGGTGTTTAGTTTTGAGAGAGCAATCTCTCTAAAACATTTGCTCCTGCGGCATAGCGTATTCGAGGATGGTTACGTTCACCTCGTCGCAAGGCTGCATGAAGCTAAGCCAGGAAGCTCAATCATGATGTGATTGAAGTCAGTGGCCTTGTTCCTTGAAAACTAGATAATCGTATAGAAGAAGAAACCAAGTAAAAACCGAGTATGGAATAATAAAGTTCAATTATTCCTCAATCGCCATTTTAGTTTTCTCTCTTATTTTAAGTAGTAAGAGAATTAACCTTTAGGTTAAGTTAATAAGGGCGCACGGTGGATGCCTT
>NZ_JBTOOE010000071.1:0-405 GCF_054786815.1 Pseudoneobacillus rhizolycopersici
TTGGTAGCTTAAGAGTGAACAGCTTCGTATCAACTGCACCATTTTTCAAAATAGTGGCCGTTAAAGTTACGGTTTGGTCTCCTTGGGTATAAGTAGGACGGGTTACCTTTCCATCCGCCGCTACAAATCCAGAAGCATTGCTTGACCAACTGATAGTTGTTCCATTTTGGCCAGCAGTTTTTAAAAGCACATTTTTTGTGACAGAATTAGCGTCATCTTGTCCGCTATACCCAATTTCCAACTCAGCCTTATCCAATCCAACAGCTTCAGAATCGCTCATTGGCAGTTTTGGTAGCTTAAGAGTGAACAGCTTCGTATCAACTGCACCATTTTTCAAAATAGTAGCCGTTAAAGTTACCGTTTGATCTCCTTGAGTATAGGTAGGACGGGTTACTGTACCATCCG
>NZ_JBTOOE010000072.1:0-363 GCF_054786815.1 Pseudoneobacillus rhizolycopersici
GATTCGCTTTTTTAGCCTTGTGCTGTCCGAATAACTAGCTTATTCGGACTCGGATTCGCTTTTTTAGCCTTGTGCTGTCCGAATAACTAGCTTATTCGGACTCGGATTCGCTTTTTTAGCCTTGTGCTGTCCGAATAACTAGCTTATTCGGACTCGGATTCGCTTTTTTAGCCTTGTGCTGTCCGAATCACTAGCTTATTCGGACTCGGTTTCGTTTTTTTGACCTTGTGCTGTCCGAATCACTAGCTTATTCGGACTCGGTTTCGCTTTTTTAGCCTTGTGCAGTCCGAATAACTAGCTTATTCGGACTCGGATTCGCTTTTTTAGCCTTGTGCTGTCCGAATCACTAGCTTATTCGGACTC
>NZ_JBTOOE010000073.1:0-308 GCF_054786815.1 Pseudoneobacillus rhizolycopersici
GAACGAAAAAGAAGGTGAAAGTGTCGTAGAGAGCCGGTTTCTACGACAAAACGAACGAAAGAGAAGACAGAAGTGTCGTAGAGAACCGGTCTCTACGACAAAACTAATGAAAAAGAAGGTGAAAGTGTCGTAGAGAACCGGTCTCTACGACAAAACTAATGAAAAAAAAGGTGAAAGTGTCGTAGAGAACCGGTCTCTACGACAAAACGAATGAAAAAGAAGGTGAAAATGTCGTAGAGAGCGGGAGTGTAAATTATTTTGTGTAAATGATTGAGTTACAGAATCTAAGACTATAATGAAATTATGTG
>NZ_JBTOOE010000074.1:0-304 GCF_054786815.1 Pseudoneobacillus rhizolycopersici
TGCGGAGGCAGGATTTGAACCTGCGACCTTCGGGTTATGAGCCCGACGAGCTACCAGACTGCTCCACCCCGCGACGATAAAAAAATAACTAAATTAAATTATGCACATCATTTTCAAGACTGTCCCGATCTCAGAAGGTTAATTCAAGTAGCAGCTCGACCGGTACAACTCGCAGTATAAACAAAGAAGTAACGCTCGTTGCTCCACCCCGCGACGATAAAAACTTATTTAATACATGCACATATTTATTAAAAAATATGGCGGAGGAAGAGGGATTCGAACCCCCGCGCGGTTTAACCCGCCT
>NZ_JBTOOE010000075.1:0-295 GCF_054786815.1 Pseudoneobacillus rhizolycopersici
AGCAACTGACTTGTAATCAGTAGGTTGGGGGTTCAAGTCCTCTAGCCGGCACCAGAACTTTTTCGCATTAGCGAAATAGTTTAATATCGTTTTGGTGGGGTAGCGAAGTGGCTAAACGCGGCGGACTGTAAATCCGCTCCCTTTGGGTTCGGCGGTTCGAATCCGTCCCCCACCACCATTTATTTTTCATAAAAAAGTGAAAAATGGACAAGCTAGAATTAACCTATAATATTATTAACTTTGGGCTATAGCCAAGCGGTAAGGCAACGGACTTTGACTCCGTCATGCGTTGGTT
>NZ_JBTOOE010000076.1:0-290 GCF_054786815.1 Pseudoneobacillus rhizolycopersici
GAGATCGTGTTCCCGTAATAACGCAATTAGTTGGTTTGCTCTCATGTCGTTGCCCCTTTTCGTGATTAGTCGAGTGGCCGCATGGTTGGGAAGAGCATCACGTCACGGATCGAAACGGAGTCGGTCAACAACATGGTCAACCGGTCGATCCCGATACCCAAACCACCAGTAGGCGGCATGCCGTATTCCATGGCTTCCAGATAATCTTCGTCGATTCCGTGGGCTTCTTCGTTTCCGGCACTCCGTTCGGCGTCTTGCGCTTCGAACCGTTGCCGTTGGTCGATCGGGTC
>NZ_JBTOOE010000077.1:0-289 GCF_054786815.1 Pseudoneobacillus rhizolycopersici
TGGTGAATTTTTTAAGAAATAATAAAATTGCTGCTGCGTTGTTTACGGTTTTACGGATTTATTTAGGGTATGCTTGGTTAACGGCTGGTTGGGGAAAAATTACAGGTGGAGGCTTTGATGCTACTGGATTCCTAAAAGGTGCGGTGGCTAATCCGGTTGCCGGTCCAAATGGAATTGTCTACGGTGGTTGGGTAAGTTTCCTTGAAAGCTTTGCGATCCCAAATGCGGATTTGTTTAATGTGTTAATTCCTTGGGGTGAATTCCTTGTTGGTTTAGGTCTAATCCTTGG
>NZ_JBTOOE010000078.1:0-288 GCF_054786815.1 Pseudoneobacillus rhizolycopersici
GGGCAAACGCGTGGAGATGGTATACGACGCCGATACGATCGACATCTTCCACGGTTTTACCCATGTGACCACGCATCATCGCAACGATACCCCGTATGAATACACGACCAAGCCGTCCCACAATCTGCCGGGACGCAAGGGGAGCTGCGAGAGTGACTTGCAGGAGCTCCTTTCCCGCGCGGCCGTGATCGACAACATTGTTGTTCACTACCTGCGTGCGGTCATCGAGGACAAGCGTTATCCGGAACTTGCATTCAGAGCGTGCCGTGGCATCATGAACCTGGAGAA
>NZ_JBTOOE010000079.1:0-281 GCF_054786815.1 Pseudoneobacillus rhizolycopersici
CCTGGGGGCTGACGATTACATAACGAAGCCATATTCCATACGTAACGTTGTTGCCCGCGTGAAGGCAGTGCTGCGCCGCCGTGTGCCGAAGGCTGCATCGCTTACCGCCGACACGGGTGTGAAAGATGCCCCTCTTTCATTCCAAGGGCTGTCGGTTTTCCCGTTACAGAAGATTTGCACTGTCGACGGGGCCGAGGTAAAGATGCCACGCAAGGAATTTGAGATACTGTCGATGCTGTTGCGCAATCCTGGGCGAGTGTTTTCGCGTGAGGAGATACTGG
>NZ_JBTOOE010000080.1:0-281 GCF_054786815.1 Pseudoneobacillus rhizolycopersici
GCGTGGTCAGGTGCGCCTCGCCGAGCAGGGTCACGGCGTCGAGGCCGTCCGGCAGCGCGTGCTCGAGCCGCAGCGCGTTGACCGACCAGGCGTCGGGATACGAGGGCGTGCGGAGCACGGTCCCCTCGTCGATCCGCTGCACCTCGTCGGCGGCGGCCTCGTCGATCGACCAGGCGAAGCGCAGGGCCCGCGCGAACGGGTCCACGCGGCTACTCGTCGTCGTCGGCGGCGCCGGCGCGGCGAATCACGATCTTGTCCTCCTCGATCGTGACCTCGACGGG
>NZ_JBTOOE010000081.1:0-280 GCF_054786815.1 Pseudoneobacillus rhizolycopersici
GTTGCAATGTTGATTTCTTCTAATCCCCACGTCCTGGCTTTGGAAGAGACAAGTGTTTCCTACACGAAAGACGTGATGGATTTCTGGCGGCCACTGTATGCTACTGAAGCCCATGTTGATGGTAAGTATTCGACAAATGTTTATGTCGATTTCTTCCTTCAATGTTGGCAACGCTATCGGCAGATTACGGGCCGGCAACTTGATGATTTTGCTGCGCTAACCTTCCACTTGCCATTTACGAAGATGGGGAAAAAAGCATTAGAAGGGCTACTGCAAGATG
>NZ_JBTOOE010000082.1:0-280 GCF_054786815.1 Pseudoneobacillus rhizolycopersici
GAAAAGCAGGTTGGATGAATATCAGTTCCTGAAAAAAGAATATCTGTACATCTGCAATGAATTGAGAAGCTATGCAAGAAAGCACTATCGCAAAGACTATTATCTGCTTCGCTCCATTCCTGGTGTTGGTCCTTTCATCGCAATAGGCATTCTCTCAGAAGTGGGTGACATCAGAAGGTTCAAAGGCATCGATCGATTAAGCAGCTATGTTGGCCTGGTGCCTTCCCTGCATAGCAGTGGAGAGAAAAGCTACAGTCGCGGCATCACTTATCGAAGCAAG
>NZ_JBTOOE010000083.1:0-280 GCF_054786815.1 Pseudoneobacillus rhizolycopersici
GATACTCAAAGAAGAGGATGCGGCAGTGAGGTCACTGCGTCTGGAACTTTCGGCTGTGACGGCACGCACCATAAAGGCCGCCATGTCTCTTCTTGGCATCAAAGTGCCTGAGCGAATGTGAGCAATCTGTACATATAAATTGTTATAATGAGGCATGCGACTGAAAATCACGTCGCAATAACTCCAACGAAAAAACAACATAAAAATCATAATGAACAACTACTACAACATCCCTCCCACGCCTCCTGCCTACACTGAGTCGCTTGACCAACGTGTAAGT
>NZ_JBTOOE010000084.1:0-277 GCF_054786815.1 Pseudoneobacillus rhizolycopersici
CGCGAGCGCCTCGGCGTGCCGGTGGCAAGGTTAAGAAAAGGAATATGAAATCTATGCAAAACCGCAACCGCAGCGCCGTCCGCCGCCACAAAGGAACCTGCATTGCCGCATCAGCCATCTCCGATGTTTTCTCACCGCTGCTCATGGCAACATACGCCATGGCAGTGGCCTTGTGGCTCACTCCCATGGCATACCTGCCGCTGGGCGTGCGGGCGTGGTCCACAGTGGGAGTGTTCTTCATCACCGCCGTGATACCCGCCTCCACCGTGTTCGTGCT
>NZ_JBTOOE010000085.1:0-277 GCF_054786815.1 Pseudoneobacillus rhizolycopersici
AGAGGGGCACAAAATGCGAAGTTTAAGTTCAAGTCATGGTTCGACCTCACAAATAGTAAGTCGCCTTGACTCTTACGTTCATAACCCGCATTATCAGTAAATCGGTCAGGCGTGAAGTGAAACTGAATGATCTCCGTTTCAAGCCTGCTAATATAAGAAAGCAGCCTTACCAAATCGACCTTGTGCTTACTCACCACATCATACAGGTGAAGGACATTCCCTTTATTTTCGTAAACAATGATAACCTCTTCGTCTTCAACAAGATAAATCGAATCTT
>NZ_JBTOOE010000086.1:0-277 GCF_054786815.1 Pseudoneobacillus rhizolycopersici
AGCTTCATCTAAAACGATAGTATTGACATCCTCTAAGTCAACGGTCTTGCGCTTAAGGTGATCTAAAAGCCGACCAGGTGTACCTACCAAAATAGCAGGAACATTATGCTTAATTGAACGGATTTGCCGCCGAATATCAGCCCCACCATAAACTACTTGAACACGGGCATGTTCATCGCGGCCTAAACGGTAGAGTTCTTCTTGGGTTTGAATGGCTAATTCACGTGTTGGTTCAATAACCAATGCTTGAATCGTCTTATGTTGTTTTTCTAAATTT
>NZ_JBTOOE010000087.1:0-277 GCF_054786815.1 Pseudoneobacillus rhizolycopersici
TCCCCTCAAAATGGCCTGGAATCCCCCTCTCAGCCTGGCTTTATCCGCCTCATATACAATGTCTGTGGCGAACATAGAATCCGGGAACCCCTCCGCGGGAATCCGATAACCAAATTTCTTCTCAAAATTAGGAGAATAATATATCTCATAAGTAACACAGTCCAGCTCGAAAATAATATCCTGCATCTGGGACAGCACGATCTCATATCTCTGCTCGCTGATGGCAAGCTGCCGCTGCGCCTCCTTCTCAGAGCTGGTATCATGAAAAATGCAGTGG
>NZ_JBTOOE010000088.1:0-277 GCF_054786815.1 Pseudoneobacillus rhizolycopersici
TGGAAGCCGGGATCCACATCCGTCGACTGGGAACACCGCCAGCACCGCACGGCGCAGGTGAACTGATTGTTCATCCTATTACTCCACAACCGATTGGCGTAGTCACCATTTACCCAGGTATCTCCGCTGATGTGGTGCGTAACTTCCTGCGCCAGCCGGTAAAAGCGTTAATTTTGCGCTCCTACGGCGTGGGCAATGCACCGCAAAATAAAGAGTTTCTGCAAGAACTTGAAGATGCGAGCTCGCGTGGCATTGTGGTGGTGAACCTGACCCAGTG
>NZ_JBTOOE010000089.1:0-276 GCF_054786815.1 Pseudoneobacillus rhizolycopersici
GTATTTTCCGGACAAAAAGAACCTGAATTAAAGTATAAAAAAGCCGTATTGCTGTAAAAAATCCAAGTAACCTTTTTCAAATTATCTTTATTTCCGAATGATAGAGCGCTATTTTATGGCATAAAAACCATCCCGAAATGTAACTGAACGTTAAATATGTTAATTTTCAAAACGTAAAAATATTCATCTCCAGCTATTTTTTTCAGCAAGCCTCTTACTATCTGAGGATTTTCGTATCTTTGCATTTAAAAATCCCATTTGGAAACAATGCCATTC
>NZ_JBTOOE010000090.1:0-276 GCF_054786815.1 Pseudoneobacillus rhizolycopersici
GGTCTCGAAGGGAGAACGCGATGAAGAGCAAACTCGGCGACAGCAACCTGGAGAGTTTCGGGGCTCGTGCGGGGCAGGGGACTGAACTTCAGCCCTCGGCCCAGCCGTTAACCGGGAGGAAGGGATCAGAAAAAAAATCCGTGTACAACGCTAAAGCATATTCCGCGGCGAGTGCGACCTCGCCGCTTGCTCACACGAGGATCGCGCGGCGCGATCCAACCGAGCACGACGTTCAGGTCGAAATTCTATTCTGCGGGATCTGCCACACGGATCTTC
>NZ_JBTOOE010000091.1:0-275 GCF_054786815.1 Pseudoneobacillus rhizolycopersici
TTCTTTAATATTTGGTACAGAAATATGTGTAGTTAAAATATCTTTATTATAAAGTCTTTTTATAGTTGTACCTTCAATATTATTCCAATTTATTCGTTGGTAATATTGTTTTAAATAAATATTTAAAAGTTTAGAATTATGAGATAACCAAACTATATTTGAATCTTGAAGATACTGTCAAATCTTTTGTGTAAATAGATCTTTCTCGTAAATTGATTTTTTAATGTTTTATTTATTCAAAATAGGATTCTAAGGTATCCTGGACCTGACCGAAG
>NZ_JBTOOE010000092.1:0-275 GCF_054786815.1 Pseudoneobacillus rhizolycopersici
TTGCCAAAAAAACGCGTGTATGTAAAAAAGTTTGACAAAAAAAGCAAATAAAAGTAAAATTAATTTACAATATTTAGAAGGAGTATGTTATGGCTGAAAATAAAAAAAGAGTTTCGATTGGGTTAACAGACAAACAGTATGAATTAGTTGAAAAGTTGGCTAAAGAAAAGGGCTTTTCAAAGTCTGCAATATTTGTTTTAGCTTTAGAAGAATATTCGAGAAAGGAATCAGAGCAAAAAAATAAGTGAGAACTCATTCCCTTCAAGAAATACGAG
>NZ_JBTOOE010000093.1:0-275 GCF_054786815.1 Pseudoneobacillus rhizolycopersici
GGCGACGAACTCTTAATTGGTCATTCATTTCATTCTTTGCCAATTTTTCTTTCCTCCATTACTTGTTCAATACAGTACGTCTTGCTTTACGCTGAGCTTGACGTTTCTCATAATCATCAACAAAATTATCAAGTAAATCATAAACTTCTTGACGCGTCCAAACCTCATTTATTTTAGCACGAGTACGGGCTGAACGGGGAAGTCCTTTCAAATAGTATGCGGCTTGCTGACGAAATTCAGGAACTGCAACTTTTTCACCCTTTAACTTGACTAGC
>NZ_JBTOOE010000094.1:0-274 GCF_054786815.1 Pseudoneobacillus rhizolycopersici
GCCTGACTCGCGCCCGTGCTCTGCCGGTCCCCGCGGCCGGCGTCCCGCAACCGATCGCCTGTCTTCCGGATCGATTCGCCATCGTCACCGAGGAAGCGTCGGGGCTGCCGCTGCAGCGCCTGCTCAAGCAGCTCTGCGTCGTGAGAACCAGCGGGAGCGTGACGGCCACGCTGCGCGCGCTCTACCGCGTCGGCCGCTGGGTGCGCCATTTCCAGGAGACGGTGCCCATCCTCGATCGGCCGTCGAACCTCCGACGTTATCTCGACGTCCGTCT
>NZ_JBTOOE010000095.1:0-274 GCF_054786815.1 Pseudoneobacillus rhizolycopersici
TCATTTTCACCCATGCAAGAATGGTCCTCCTATAAGAATCATCAATAAAAATGGAAAGTCTGAAAATGAAACATACCATTTGGATGCAGAAAAACGAAAAATACTTGAAAAAGTAAGAAACTATGGGAAATAAGATTTATGTCACGCCCGAAAACGATCCTCGTGATTACGTAGGCTATGATCTCTTCGGGTATCCTTTCAACAAGAAATATCCACCAGACAAAACTCGATATGGTCAGGCATACGAGGGCTACGCAAACAAAACTCTCGGTGT
>NZ_JBTOOE010000096.1:0-274 GCF_054786815.1 Pseudoneobacillus rhizolycopersici
TGGGCCGCCATCCGCGCCATCGAGGACGCCCAGCACTTGATGGCCGAGGGCAAGGCGGACCCCGACTTCTACACCGAAACCGCGACACGGGTCATGGAGGTCTATCGGCACCGCATCGACATGCGCGCCAGCATGGAGGATGACGCCGTGGTCCAGGCTCGCCGCTCCGATGACATAGAGCGACGCCTTCGACTGGCAGGGCTTGCCGCCGAGCGAGAGGAGCTGGTCCGCCTCGGCCGCCAACGGCTCATTGATGAAGAAACGGCCCGCAAGC
>NZ_JBTOOE010000097.1:0-274 GCF_054786815.1 Pseudoneobacillus rhizolycopersici
GATAAATATCCTCATCGTTGAAGATGAAAAAGAGATCCGTCGTTTTGTCCGATCCGCATTGGAGAATGAGGGCTGGCGCGTTTTTGACGCGGATACCCTACAACGTGGTTTGATAGAAGCGGGCACCAGAAAGCCGGATTTGATCATTCTTGATCTGGGGCTGCCGGACGGTGACGGGCTCGATTTTATCCGCGATTTGCGCCAGTGGAGTTCAATTCCGGTCATCGTGCTTTCCGCCCGCGCCGAAGAGTCTGACAAAGTGCTGGCGTTGGAT
>NZ_JBTOOE010000098.1:0-274 GCF_054786815.1 Pseudoneobacillus rhizolycopersici
GATCAGGGGATTGTGATTGTAGCCGCTGCCGGCAATGACAGCACTACTCAACGCGGCTTTAATATGGATGAAACGCCGATGTATCCAATTTGTGATCCGGCAGAAGAAAATATTATTTTAGGCGTGGGAACGATTACACCCGATGGCAAGAAAGCCCTTTTTTCTAATTACGGGGCTAAATGTCTTGATTTAGCTACTTATGGCAGCCAGTTTTACAGCACTGAGGTTTATCGGCTTGATGCAGCTTATCCCCAAGAGTTTAGTCGTTTTTACG
>NZ_JBTOOE010000099.1:0-273 GCF_054786815.1 Pseudoneobacillus rhizolycopersici
TGGGTAACCAGTAACGATTGGCAACAGAGAGTTGATATAGTAAACGCCATAAGCCAGACCAATAATAAGGATGGTCAATACAGTCCAAAGTATTCGTTTCCCGGAAATTCGTTTCATAATGAATGATGTTAGTGATTACCGTTCAGAATATATTGATTAAAGTTAAATAATCCAATTGAATTTCCCTTTTGACTTTTCCATTATTTATAGTTGTATAAGTCTGTTAAATACAGTTAACAAATGTTAGTTCAGGCAAATAGTCATTTGCATTTG
>NZ_JBTOOE010000100.1:0-272 GCF_054786815.1 Pseudoneobacillus rhizolycopersici
CGAGCCGTCGACCGAAGCCGAGAAGCTGACCTTCTCGGCAGCGGATAGCCGAAGAATGGAGGCATTCGCCAGAGAACAGCGGATAGCGGTGAATACGCTGTTTCAGACCGCTTGGGCGCTGCTGTTAGGCACCTACAGCGGCCGCAAGGACGTTGTCTTTGGCACGGTCGTATCAGGCAGGCCGCCAGATCTTACCGGAGCGGATCAGATGGTCGGGCTCTTCATTATTAGTCTGCCAGTACGCATTGCATACACGGGCGAAGAGAAAATTA
>NZ_JBTOOE010000101.1:0-272 GCF_054786815.1 Pseudoneobacillus rhizolycopersici
CACCAGTACGCCAAACATGGCGGGCGTCATCCCTTTACCGGCACACGAGAGCGCCAACAGCCCCAGCAAGGCGCTCACGACATTACTGGAGCCTAACCAGGCGCTATTGCGAATAATGGTGCGAAACGCGCCATCTGCAAACCAATGTTTGATGTTAAAACCCGCCAATTCAGCCTGACCTTATCGTTGATAGTAAAAAGTATCCCGCCAGCCTTAAGTTAAACTTCGGCGGTCAGAAACGATGGCAACCAGAGAAACCGCCTTCTGTGCCT
>NZ_JBTOOE010000102.1:0-272 GCF_054786815.1 Pseudoneobacillus rhizolycopersici
CTGCTCTTCCCGCTCGTATTGAGTGCGGCCTCGGATGCGGGGTCGAGCGCCTCGAAATCGCACTCGGCAGAAGGTGCCGGGGCACCCCACCCGAGCGCGAAGTTCCGCTCCCCGTGTGCCATGCTATGGATCATCGGCCCGCTGCGCTGCCCGATCAGGAAGAGCTTGGCGATCTGGCCCTCGACGGGCGCGTATTCCGGCTCAAGCGGATCACGACAATTTCGGCCGTGGTATCTGTCGGGGTTCGACAAGAGTTCCTCGACTGTGACTTG
>NZ_JBTOOE010000103.1:0-272 GCF_054786815.1 Pseudoneobacillus rhizolycopersici
TTTATTTAATTTTATTTCAGCTTCTGCATTCCATCAATTAATTATTCTTAAAATTATTCATAGATTTTACTTTAATCCAATAACAAATAATGATAGCTTTATCATTCTTTTTGCTCTAAAGTAAAATTTCATATTTAGAAAGAAATTGATAGATATTCTACTTTTTATTAATAAAGATATTTGGTTTAAAAATTAATAAAGAATACGTCATGAATGTCAAGTATCATGGTAGTGGCAGATTTTGTGTCTAACAACGCGATTTTAGACTTTTT
>NZ_JBTOOE010000104.1:0-271 GCF_054786815.1 Pseudoneobacillus rhizolycopersici
ACCGGAATGGCGCCGGGCAGGTGATAGTCGCGCAAGGGATCGCCGTTGGCCGGGTCGCCGCCGGAATATTTCGACGCCATGAAGTCGGTCTTGATGAAGCCGCCGAACGTCACCGTGTGGTCGCCGATGCGGAAGCCTTCCTCGCGCGGGGCGTCAGAGACGGGCGTCGGCGTCGGGACGGGCGCAGGGCGCGCTTCGAGGCGGACGATGTCCTGCGCCATGATCTGATTTTGCGAGGCCTGCTGCGTTCTGGCAGCGGCGACTTCGGATT
>NZ_JBTOOE010000105.1:0-270 GCF_054786815.1 Pseudoneobacillus rhizolycopersici
CTTCTGGTAGAAGTCACCGTCGAGGCCGAGCACGGCCGCGCGGCTCCTCACGACGGTCATCGCGGCATGGATCGACTCCTGCATGACCTCGCCGAGCTGGCCGGTGTGCGTGAGCTTGCCCTTGCCCGGGATGACGGCCGCTTCGATCGTCAGCAGCTCGCCGCCGACTTCCGTCCAGGCAAGGCCCGTCACCTGGCCGACCTGGTCGTTCTCCTCGGCACGCCCGTAGCGGTGGCGCCGCACGCCGAGATACTTCGTGAGGTTCTTCGG
>NZ_JBTOOE010000106.1:0-270 GCF_054786815.1 Pseudoneobacillus rhizolycopersici
GGGAACCACCGACTCGCTCAATCTGATGGGCACAACGCGCACGCTCGACGGATGCGACGGCAAGAAACTTGGCCGAGAGCCCATGGAGACCGGTCTGCTGTCAAGAAGCGGATGGGCCCTGATTGACGACAGCGGCAAGCCATTGATTGTGCCTACCGACAGCCACTGGAATGAATGGGTGGCCGAACGTAGCGAAGGCGAGCGGCAGGACTGGTATTTCCTCGCTTACGGACATGACTACAAGAAGGCTCTTGCCGACTACCAGAAAGT
>NZ_JBTOOE010000107.1:0-270 GCF_054786815.1 Pseudoneobacillus rhizolycopersici
GAGTAAATGGCGCGGCTCTACGGCTACGACAACATCCCGGCGCTGCCGCCCAGAGGCAGCCTGAACATGCTGGCCCAGTCCGAGGCGGCGCGGGGGCGGGAAACGTTGCGGGCGCTGCTGACCGCGCGCGATTACCAGGAAGTGATCAATTACAGCTTTGTCGACGCGGCGTGGGAGCGCGACATTGCCGGCAACGACAACCCGCTGCAACTAAAGAACCCGATTGCCAGCCAGATGGGAGTGATGCGCTCGACCCTGTTCGGCGGGCTG
>NZ_JBTOOE010000108.1:0-269 GCF_054786815.1 Pseudoneobacillus rhizolycopersici
CCTGCAAAAAAGGAGTTGGTTATGTCTCAAACAATCGATCTAACCCTGGACGGCCTGTCCTGTGGTCACTGCGTAAAACGCGTTAAAGAAAGTCTGGAACAACGTCCGGACGTTGAGCAAGCGGATGTCACCGTGACAGAAGCGCATGTTACCGGGAGCGCCAGCGCAGAAGCGCTGATTGAAACCATCAAACAAGCCGGTTACGGCGCGGAGTTAAGCCACCCAAAGGCTAAACCGCTGACGGAGTCATCAATCCCGTCGGAAGCACT
>NZ_JBTOOE010000109.1:0-269 GCF_054786815.1 Pseudoneobacillus rhizolycopersici
TTTACCTGGCTTGAGTTTGATAACGGCGGCGACGGGGTCTTTATGCTGACCAAACAGCAGCTGATTGACGCCCGTGCGCACTTCGGTATTTATAAAGACTAAAAAAACAACACGCCAACATAACGAAAAAGATTGGAGCCGTGATGGCAGGAAATACAATTGGACAACTCTTTCGCGTCACTACCTTCGGCGAATCGCACGGTCTGGCGCTGGGCTGCATCGTTGACGGCGTGCCGCCGGGCATTCCGCTGACCGAAGCCGACCTGCAG
>NZ_JBTOOE010000110.1:0-269 GCF_054786815.1 Pseudoneobacillus rhizolycopersici
GCATGTAATTACAAAAAATTTGACATGATGCTGCTTTTGGATCACCGCTTTACTACTCAGGTGCAAAAAAATAGGAGCTTTTTTCACACATTTTTTTTTTGCTTAACAGTTGTGATCATTGCTAATGGATTAAACAAAGGGCATCTATCCATCTGTGTGTCCAACACTTTTAGTGTAAGATATCTCAACAACTACTGGTCAGATGACCAATACATGTGATATCTATATCTACGATCCCCAGAGGATCATTCCTAATGACTTTGGTGACG
>NZ_JBTOOE010000111.1:0-268 GCF_054786815.1 Pseudoneobacillus rhizolycopersici
CTCGAAATGGACGTGCAGAGGTTCGGTCATGCGCGGTCGTTCCTCGCTCAGGCCGCCGGCTCCTCCGACACCCGGACCATCAGCTTGCCGTCATGGTCGCCGGTGAACAAGCGATTCAGCGAGCCGACCGCCCCTTCCAGACCATCATCGACGTGCACCTTCCACTGGATCTTGCCGTCGGCCAGCCACGGCCCCATCTCGGCGACCATCTCCTTGGCGCGGTGCGCGTAGTCGAGGACCAGGAAGCCTTGCACGTTCAGACGGTGGG
>NZ_JBTOOE010000112.1:0-268 GCF_054786815.1 Pseudoneobacillus rhizolycopersici
GGGGACCCAGACGATTGATTTTGAGGTCAGTTGTTCGAAGGGCACCTACGTTCGTACCCTGGCGGTCGACCTGGGACGTCAGTTGCAGGTGCCGGCCGTGATGGCCTCGTTGACCCGCTTGAAGAGCGGGGGCTTCACCCTAGATCAAGCCGTGACGTTAGACCAAGTGGCCGCGGCGATGGCCGACGACGACCTGACGACGGTCTTACGGCCCATCGACTACGCCCTGCAGGATTACCCGCACGTGGCGTTGTCCGAGAAACTCTGG
>NZ_JBTOOE010000113.1:0-267 GCF_054786815.1 Pseudoneobacillus rhizolycopersici
GAGTGGTATTTTCCAGCCGTATCTGGCGGTACATAGGATAAAACTCGGCACTGGTGACCAGCAGGCTCACCTGGCTGTTTTGCAGGATCCAGGCGCTCTCTTCGCCCAGCAAGCGGGCATTAATCGGCACCATAATGGCGCCAATTTTTGCCAGTCCAAACCAGCAAAAGATAAATTCCGGACAGTTATCCAGATGCAATGCGACCTTGTCGCCCTTGCGGACCCCTAAGGAATGGAAAAGGTTCGCCGTGCGGTTTATCTCTTCAT
>NZ_JBTOOE010000114.1:0-267 GCF_054786815.1 Pseudoneobacillus rhizolycopersici
ATGAGGATGAGGTTGCTCTCGCCGGGTTCGGTGGTGTAGAGGAGCATGTCGCTGATATTCTCGCCGTCGTCGGAGGCGCGTCTGAAAATGGTAGTCGACTCATCCTTTTCGGTGGCAGCAAGTAGCTGTTCCAGTCCGTTTTGCTCCACATATTCCTTAACCATCTCGCGGGCCTTCTGGGCGGCTTTTTTGTTGGATATGTTCATCACGAGCACCGAATCGAGGTTTCCGGTCATTTTGTTGAGTGCCTGGTCGCCAAGGTCGATT
>NZ_JBTOOE010000115.1:0-266 GCF_054786815.1 Pseudoneobacillus rhizolycopersici
CGCTGGTGGAGGGCCACGACGGGCATCGAGAGGCCGGCGACGGCCCGTGACGCTCCCGTCGCGAAGGCGTCACAGATCACCGAGGCAGTGAGCGGCGTCACCGGCGTCGGGTTGTGCATGAGATCCTGGAACCAGGGAAGGGCCTCTTCCTCGGGCGTCCGCCAGGTGACGGGGAAGTCGGGTGGGGTTGGGAGGGGTGTTGGGGCTGCGGGTGCGGTCACTCGTGTGAGCCTTTCGGGTGGATGGGCCTCCGCTCACGATGACGG
>NZ_JBTOOE010000116.1:0-266 GCF_054786815.1 Pseudoneobacillus rhizolycopersici
TCAACCGGCGCATGGGCGCGCAGCAGATCACCGGCAACCCGCTGGACCTGTCGCTGCAGTCGGGCAACTGGCTGGCGGTGCAGGCCCCGGCCGGTGGCGGTGAAGCCTACACCCGGGGTGCGGCACTCTCGATCACGCCCAATGGCCAGCTGGTGACCGCCGGCGGCCATCCGGTGCTGGACGAGAACGGCGCGCCGATCGCCATTCCGCCGCACCAGGCGATGGACATCGGCAACGACGGCACGATCTCGATCATTCCGCTCGGC
>NZ_JBTOOE010000117.1:0-266 GCF_054786815.1 Pseudoneobacillus rhizolycopersici
GGTGATGTAGCCGGTCATGTTGTCGAGACGCGCGCCTGCCATGGCGACATCTACCAGCGCACAGGCCGAAGCACCGGGATATTTCCCCCACAGGTTGAGTGCCGACGGCACAAAACGGTCTACCCTCCCCTGCAACTCCACCAGTTTATGACCATGCGCAAACGACCACACACCCCTGAGGTCGAAAGCCGCATCCGGGTTGTCAAGCGTGACCCGGCCACGAACCATACTGTTTTCCAAAGTCGCTTCGGCAGCGAAATCGGAAT
>NZ_JBTOOE010000118.1:0-265 GCF_054786815.1 Pseudoneobacillus rhizolycopersici
TTGCTGGCTTCATCCAGATTTAAAATTTTTTTCTGATGTAAAACCTGTTCCGTGAGCAATTGACGGATTTCTACTAATTCATTAAAAATGTTATTCATAACGACACATTTTTATGTTAATAAATAACATTGTAAGTGAGCTCAAAAACAATGCGAAAAATTTAAAGTGATTCACACTGCAAACATCAGAAAACAAAAAAAGAGGCTTCCTCAAAGGTTAATATGAGGTTATAATGGAAGGTAATAAATTGATTAAGAAATAGGTT
>NZ_JBTOOE010000119.1:0-265 GCF_054786815.1 Pseudoneobacillus rhizolycopersici
GCGCAGACAATGCTTGGTGATCATCACCGGGACTTCGCCCTTCTCTTCATGTGCCTCATACGCCGCGTCAATCAGCTGCACACCATAGCGATGATAAAATTCACGCGCTTTCTGGTTGTAAACGTTCGCGAGGAAACTCAGATGCGTTTGCGGATAAACCGGCGCAGGATCAGCAACCGGTTTACGACTGCCGCGCTGATAACTGGCAAGACGCGCAGCATCCAGCATTTCGGCGGCCTCACGGCGGAACTGATTTAACAGACTG
>NZ_JBTOOE010000120.1:0-265 GCF_054786815.1 Pseudoneobacillus rhizolycopersici
TTTTGTCGCCATGTTTTTCCCCCTCCTCAGATTTCATTTTTGGCCGAAATTTCCAGTCGACCGTAGCATTTTGATAATTGTGTTGCCGAGCGGATTTTAACGTCAACAAAAGGCGACTGGCGTGAGCCAGCGCTTACCCACACGGTTTTCATGCCGAGTTTTTTGGCGGTGACCAGGTTGACCAGACTGTCCTCGATCATGATGCAGCGGCGCGGGTCGAGGTGCTCGGCGCGGAGCAGGGTACGAAATCCCGCGAGCATGGGCT
>NZ_JBTOOE010000121.1:0-265 GCF_054786815.1 Pseudoneobacillus rhizolycopersici
GTACATCAGGAGCGTGTTCGACGGAACCGTCGAGAAGTTCGGAAAGACATACCATCGATTAAGACCCGAAGGCTCGGAGTCAGAAGGGACGCTGTTCCGTGAAGAAAACGGGAAAGTATGGCGTCTGGCCAATGAATCCGGAAAAATCATCTTCACGCCTGAAGCAAAAGAAGCCGAGCCGTTTGAGGCCGACCGGGAATTTCTCGTCTACGACATGGGTATGTCTCCGGGGGACACTTTGACGCTTTATTCAAGTTTCAGGGAT
>NZ_JBTOOE010000122.1:0-264 GCF_054786815.1 Pseudoneobacillus rhizolycopersici
GGATTTGTCATAATTAATGTGCCCCTTGAGTCTGGACTTTTGGCATCGCTGTCGAATGGAACTCATGTCCTTAGTCGCAGTTTCGAAGACATGAATAACTTGTTTGAAGTACAAGCTTTCTATACCGCTAATGCACTTGACGAGCTTCCCCACGAAGTACTTGTGGACAAGATTATGTTTGCAATAGTAAACGATACGAGCGGCAAGGTACCGTTGGAAATGGTCAACAAAACTCTGCATATCACTGTGCCATCTAGACTAAAT
>NZ_JBTOOE010000123.1:0-263 GCF_054786815.1 Pseudoneobacillus rhizolycopersici
CAGCGCCGATGGTAGTTGGAGGATTCCTCCTGTGAGAGTAGGACGTCGCCAGGCAGTATTTTATATTATTTATTATCGACGCGGGGTGGAGCACGATCGAATATGCTTCTATGAATAATCAGCAGCGTACCGATTGAGCCACATCTTGAAAAATCTTCCCGAAATCGGGACGGCCCTTGAAATGATGGGCATGTGACATATTTATTATTTATTATCGACGCGGGGTGGAGCAGCCCGGTAGCTCGTCGGGCTCATAACCCGAA
>NZ_JBTOOE010000124.1:0-263 GCF_054786815.1 Pseudoneobacillus rhizolycopersici
TGGGCGTCCTGCAGGTCGGCATGGCGGGTCATGGCTCCGATCCGCCAGCTGCCGTTCTCGCGCTGGATGCCGCGCAGGCCGGGCACCAGGCGCAGGTCCACCAGCAACGTCGGCGCCGCGAGGCGCAGCTTCATCAGCGGCAGCAACGAGTGGCCGCCGGCGAGCAGCTTCGCGTCCTCGCCGTGCTCGCGCAGGATGCGCACCGCGTCGTCGAGCCCGGCCGGCGCCTCGTAGTCGAAGGGGGCGGTGATCATCGGGGGCCT
>NZ_JBTOOE010000125.1:0-263 GCF_054786815.1 Pseudoneobacillus rhizolycopersici
TCACCCGAGGCGGCCAGGTCGGCGGCTTCATCCAGATCTTTCGCCAGCCCTTCAAACACCAAAGCCCCGGTGACCGCGCCCTTCATTGCGCCGCACATTTTTTCCCAGCAGATTGGCGGTCCGGCGTGCAGGATGGTGTTGTGGGTCATGCCCGGCACGACGTTGATCGCCTGGTCATAGCCAATCAGCACCGGATGCGACTGGATAATGCGTTCCAGCGCCTGCTGGTTAGCGGCAGCGATTTTGTCAGCCAGCGGCGAATC
>NZ_JBTOOE010000126.1:0-263 GCF_054786815.1 Pseudoneobacillus rhizolycopersici
TCCGTAGTGATGATCTGGGCCGCGCACGGCGCGAGGGCCGCAAGAAAGGCCTCATGACCGGGGAGCAGACCGATATCACCCTCGGTAGTCCGAACAATGATATTGACCGACTCCCCCTTCCACACCTCACGATCGGCGCTGACGACTTTGACTTGAAGCGGCGGGTGGTCCATAGGACTCAGCCCTCCTTCTTCATCTTGTCCCAGTTCTCCATCACCATGTCCATGCTGCCAACGTTGAAGAAGGCCTGCTCGGGAATGTGG
>NZ_JBTOOE010000127.1:0-263 GCF_054786815.1 Pseudoneobacillus rhizolycopersici
GGAATGGAAGATGACGCCCGGGCCGGTATAGGCCTCGTCGGCCACGGCGAAGTCGTCGCCCGCGCCTTCGGGGCGGACGACCGGGATCACCGGCAGATCGTATTTGCGGGCGAAGTCCAGGTCGCGCTGGTCATGCGCCGGACAGGCGAAGATGGCGCCAGTGCCGTAGTCGGACAGGATGAAGTTGGCGATCCACACCGAGACCTCGGCCCCGGTGAAGGGGTGGATGACCTTCAGCCCCGTATCCCAGCCGATCTTCTCGG
>NZ_JBTOOE010000128.1:0-263 GCF_054786815.1 Pseudoneobacillus rhizolycopersici
TGAAAAAGGCTGTTACCTAAAATTATGGGTAACAGCCTTTTTGTTATAGATTATAAAACTTAGTTATTAGTCGAGTAAATCATACTTCAAAGTCATTAAACCATGACCTTCATCAACCATATTGCCTAAAAGTTCAACGGTATTGTCGTAAACTTGATCGGCCATCTTTTGGTTGGCAGCTTCAAGTTCTTTTTGCAAGTCTTTACCGGCAAAGTTGGTAGCCCTCTTGTCAGTATCATGTTGAATCTTATGGCATTGTGCTA
>NZ_JBTOOE010000129.1:0-262 GCF_054786815.1 Pseudoneobacillus rhizolycopersici
GGGTTCGCGGGGTAGAGGTGAAGGTCGAAGAGAGCGTGGACTGGCCGTTCCAGATTGCTAGGTGAAGGCAGCAGTCGAAGCCGTCGGGAACGCGCCGGCCACTGCAATGATCTGTCGGTGGAGTGACGGGCCGTGGTGGCACCGTGTTGAGCATCAGCATCGCGATCAGCATAGGCATCTCAATCATCGGCATCGCCCAACTCCTCTCTGGTGAGCCTCAGCACGGCCATCATCAGCGCGACGTCGATGAGCCTCGTCCCCT
>NZ_JBTOOE010000130.1:0-262 GCF_054786815.1 Pseudoneobacillus rhizolycopersici
TTTACCGCAACCGTGGAGACAGAACAGGGCACGCGCCTCCTGCTGATGACGCTGGAAGAATCCCGCTCCCTGCTTCATGAGGGAGAACTGGCGCCTTCCGGATTCCATGACCTGACGGACCAGCTGGAAGGCCGCCCCACGGCCATGCTGCCCGGAGCCTCCGGAGACAGCCTCGTCATCGCTACGGATGCGGACAAACTTCTTTATTTCTCCTATGATGAAGACGGGGAAACATGGGTCAGACGCCAGATGATTCCGACCC
>NZ_JBTOOE010000131.1:0-262 GCF_054786815.1 Pseudoneobacillus rhizolycopersici
TTTGGCCGGATCCCATCCGAGCTGCTGTTTGGCCTTTGTAGGATCACCCCAGAGATTCACGACGTCGGTGGGACGATAAAAGTCGGGAGAAACCTCGATCACAACTTTTCCGGTAGCTTTGTCGATGCCTTTCTCGTTTTCGTCTTCGCCCACGAAGTCAAGCTCGATTCCGGCACGACGGAAGGCATAGAGACAGAACTCGCGCACAGAGTGCTGCTCGCCTGTGGCTATGACGAAATCTTCCGGACGTTCCTGCTGAAGG
>NZ_JBTOOE010000132.1:0-262 GCF_054786815.1 Pseudoneobacillus rhizolycopersici
ACCAGTTACAGCAAAAGCAAGGCGCGGCGATCGATACCCGTCAGAGCGCTTTTTACAACGGCTGGCCGCAATCGCTTAATGGTCCTTCAGGACACGAGCCTTCCGCACTGAACCTGTCTGCCGCCTGGCTCGACAAGATGAATGATGAACAACTCAGCGCCTGGGTTAAGGCACATCACCTGAAAACCGACGCGCCGGTGGCATTGTATGGCAGCGATACTGACATGCAGGCCGTCAAATCCCGCCTGCAGAAAGTCGGCTT
>NZ_JBTOOE010000133.1:0-262 GCF_054786815.1 Pseudoneobacillus rhizolycopersici
ATATATGAAGACCTCGACCCATGTCCGCAAGGACTGAGGCTCAGATTCGTCTATGACTACAACATGGAGTTCGCCAACGCGTTCCCTACTCAAGTGGAATGCCTTACTGTTCTTTTCTATGACTCCGACGGGAAATATGTCACCACTCGGACAAACAACACTTCCGACCTCGCCGACGAGAATTGGCGCATGACTATCGACCTGGAACCTGACGAATATCAGATCATAGCATATGGAGGAATGGAATGCGAACAGTCTTCGT
>NZ_JBTOOE010000134.1:0-262 GCF_054786815.1 Pseudoneobacillus rhizolycopersici
TGGCCCACCTCGTCAAAGGCCATGACCACGACAGCGGCGCCGTAGCGCAGGCACTGGACGGCATGGTGTCGGAAGGCGTCTTCGCCCTCCTTCATGCTGATCGAGTTGACGATCGGCTTGCCCTGCACGCACTTCAGGCCCGCCTCGATCACCTCCCATTTGGAAGAGTCGATCATGGTCGGCACGCGTGCGATGTCGGGCTCGGCCGCGATCAGGTTCAGGAAGGTGCGCATGGCGGCGGGACCGTCCAGCAGGCCCTCGT
>NZ_JBTOOE010000135.1:0-262 GCF_054786815.1 Pseudoneobacillus rhizolycopersici
GTCGACATCACCAGCTTCGACGCACGCCCGATCATCGATTCCATGCGCAAGATGTCGTTCAGCTCGCGCGACACCGCCCGCGCGGCCGACATCTTCAACATGGCCCTGGAAGACGAGACCTGCTCGCCGTGGCTGATCCTGGCCGGTTCGACCTCGGCCGGCGGCTGCATGCACGTCTATCGCGACATGGTGCAGTTCAACATGATCGACGCCGTGGTCGCCACCGGCGCCTCCATCGTCGACATGGATTTCTTCGAGGCCC
>NZ_JBTOOE010000136.1:0-262 GCF_054786815.1 Pseudoneobacillus rhizolycopersici
GTGGGGCGTAACATCTTTTTCAATTCCAGCCATCTTGCAGTAACGCTTAATAATTTGCCAAACTGCCTGTCTGGTTAACGCCTCTCCACGATTATTGAGAAAAATGAATTCACTACTTTTGTTTTTCTGTAAAAGTAATGGATCCCGAACTTTTTTTTCATAGCGTTTAATCCATGATAAAGCAACTTCATTAATTGGAATTAAACGCTCTTTTGAACCCTTACCCAATACCTTAACTAATTTTAAATCCTCATGCAGGTCC
>NZ_JBTOOE010000137.1:0-261 GCF_054786815.1 Pseudoneobacillus rhizolycopersici
CTTCGCCACCTCGGGATTGCGCATACTGTTGAACGACTTCGGCTTCACATAGACCACGTGGCGCACACCCTCCATCACGCCATGACCGAGGGCTGATTCCGAACGCAGAATCAGATCGTTGTCATCGACGTCGAGGATTGAATCGTCGAGCATCTCCTTCTTGTCGACAATCGGGCGGATCTGTAGCCAATATAGCGTGCCCTTATGCTCACTCTTCATGGCATCCGGATTGATCACGCCGGCAAACTCTATCTCCACGGG
>NZ_JBTOOE010000138.1:0-261 GCF_054786815.1 Pseudoneobacillus rhizolycopersici
TATGATTTTTTGGATTGGACCCAGGATTTCTTAATTAACATTCCCGAAAGCTTATTTTATCCATTAGCTTGGTTGGCAAGCAGGAGGCCGGTTACCAATTTTGTCCTTTCCAATTATCTTAAGATTTTAGAAGACAAGAAGGGAGGTGAGAAAGATGCTTAAGGAAGTTCCTTTTGCTAATGCCCTGGGGGTGGTGATGGGAGTTTATTATATCGTTTGCCGCCTTTTAGTGGGGATAGTTCCTGATTTATTTAGAAGCAT
>NZ_JBTOOE010000139.1:0-261 GCF_054786815.1 Pseudoneobacillus rhizolycopersici
GTTGCTTAAAGATAGGGCTCTATTTTAGTATTTAAACAAAGAATAGCTAGAGTAAGTCCGTTTACATATAATGCACATTGAATGAAATAGCAACAAAAGAACGATTTTGTAAGATTGTGGCACTACAATATCTATCTTTTGTAAGAAATTGCTGGTATCCAAATAAGGAACACTGTTATAACAATAGTTGATGACAATGTTGCGGATAAAGGTAAGACAAGATGACGTTATAATAATTTCTTATACATATGAAAAAGAGAC
>NZ_JBTOOE010000140.1:0-261 GCF_054786815.1 Pseudoneobacillus rhizolycopersici
GCGAAACCGGCTTCGTCGAGAATTCCCTTGAGGTTGTTACGCAACATTTTGCGCCGCTGTGAGAAAGCCGCTGCGACAACGGCGGCAAATTTGTCTTCGTCGCGTGCTGTCAACTCGGCCGCCGGACGCGGAATCAGGCGAATGACCGCTGAATCGACCTTGGGCGCGGGTTCGAAGCACTCGGGCGGCACGTCCAGCAGCCAGTCCATGTAGAAGCGGTACTGCAGCATGACGGAAAGGCGCCCGAAATCCGATGTCCCG
>NZ_JBTOOE010000141.1:0-260 GCF_054786815.1 Pseudoneobacillus rhizolycopersici
CCTGGATTTTTCTATCCCCCGACGCTTCTTGCGGGTTGCCAACAGCAGGATGAAATTGTTCAGCGCGAGGTTTTTGGCCCCGTGGTGAGCGTTACGCCGGTCGATTCTCTGGAGCAGGCGCTGCAATGGGCAAATGAATCGGAATATGGATTGGCCTCTTCGGTGTGGACAAAAAATATCGATCGCGCATGGCAGCTTGCGGCACAGCTCCAGTATGGAACCACTTGGATTAACACCCATTTCACTCTAGTCAGCGAAAT
>NZ_JBTOOE010000142.1:0-260 GCF_054786815.1 Pseudoneobacillus rhizolycopersici
CAGGAACAATATCTGCTTTTCATCGCTCATATTCCTGTGTGCCAGCATCGTCTCCACACTGACCCTGATTGATGCGACCGGGGTTTTCAGTTCGTGGTTTATGTTATTCGTGAGTTGCTTTTTGATGCGTTCCTTTTCAAGCTGTTCATGGAGGGCTGCGCGATGTTCGCTGTCCCTGTCAGCGACAGCCTGTTGCAAACGGGCATAAAGGCGGACAATGTGGTTTGAAATCTCGCCAAGCTCGTCATGGGGGAACGGTT
>NZ_JBTOOE010000143.1:0-260 GCF_054786815.1 Pseudoneobacillus rhizolycopersici
TTCCCTATGAAACCACAAATGAATTATATATTGCAGAAGCTTCTTCCTCTCCGGAGGAAAGCTTTCTGCATTATACTTATCATCATTGGAATTACGATCCGGGGGAAATCCGTTATGCCTTTACATTCACACGCAAATTTTGTAGAAAGGCGGTCTGATGAGAATATTCAGGGAATCCTGAAAAATTCTGACTCTGTAAACATCTCAAAGAAAGCAGAATCTCCGCCACCTTGTAATGAGCCGCAAGCAATCCGGGGACA
>NZ_JBTOOE010000144.1:0-259 GCF_054786815.1 Pseudoneobacillus rhizolycopersici
GAATGCGGCCTCTCTCCCAAGCGCACCCATGCGGCGGCGGCAGACGAACGCCGCGTGTCACTATGAAGTTAACTGCACACTGGGTCCCGAACTCCATAGGCTGCATCCTCCGGTAGAGCCCTCGAAGTCCTTCGCAGTCCTCGCGGTACACGTTCCAAATAGACCGTTCGTCCGTTATGGCGGCACTCTACGTGATGACAATGAACGCGTTGTATATCTGGCACACGGCTTGCTCATTGTTCACAACCGCTGAGTGGTT
>NZ_JBTOOE010000145.1:0-259 GCF_054786815.1 Pseudoneobacillus rhizolycopersici
CGAGCTGAACGAACGGGTGCGCGTGACCCTGGTCAACGACACCATGATGGCCCACCCCATCCACCTGCACGGCCATTTCTTCGAACTGGTCAACGGCCACGACGGGCATCAGCCGCTGAAGCACACGGTCAACGTCGCCCCGGGCGGCAAGGTCACCTTCGACCTGACCGCCGACGCGCCCGGCGACTGGGCCTTCCACTGTCACCTTCTGATGCACATGCACGCGGGCATGTTCAACGTCGTCACTGTTCGCCCGCTG
>NZ_JBTOOE010000146.1:0-259 GCF_054786815.1 Pseudoneobacillus rhizolycopersici
TGGGATTGTAAAGGGTATCGGACTGGCCATCAATTGCTTTACGGAGCCGGGCGACAAGGTGATGATTATGCCGCCGGTGTATCATCCGTTCAGGATGGTGCCTGAGGCCAATGGGCGACAGGTGGTGTGGAATCCTCTTCGCGAATTGCCCGGCGGCAGGTATGAAATTGATTTCGATAATCTGGAGAAGGGCTGTGCCGATCAATCCTGCCGGATGCTGATTCTGTCGAGTCCTCATAATCCGGTCGGCATCGTCTGG
>NZ_JBTOOE010000147.1:0-259 GCF_054786815.1 Pseudoneobacillus rhizolycopersici
TCGGCAATCAACCCCGTCAAAATAAAGCTTGTGGTGCCGACAAAACCGCCGTATCTCCCCAACGCGAGAGGGAAGCCGAACGTACCGAACATGTCACAACAAGGTGGTTCGGTCATGATGTAGCTGTAGGTATTAGCTGCTGCGAAAAAAAGCAAGCTAAGCAAGAATCCAATGCTAAATAATGTGCGGCTCAAGATGATCTTTCGTTGTTAGCAGCAAACCCAGCAGCCCAACGCCTGCGCTTCAGCGGCTCGCCCAC
>NZ_JBTOOE010000148.1:0-259 GCF_054786815.1 Pseudoneobacillus rhizolycopersici
TTGTAGACATGAGGAGGCCATTCCTTGATTTTTAACAATGAATATACGACGCATATCAATAGAATAGCTGCCCCGATATAGAAAGACCATATTACAGTGGGAGGAACGACACCGGAAGGAGCCGTGTTTTTCATTCCAATCCATCCGAGACAGATCGGGTAGATGTATCCGACTACAGAACCGGCATTGCATAAGAAACTTTGTATGGAATATGCCAGACCTTTCTGTTTCTCGTTGACCATATCGCCAACGAGCATCT
>NZ_JBTOOE010000149.1:0-259 GCF_054786815.1 Pseudoneobacillus rhizolycopersici
TTCTTCGCGATCGTCGCCAGGACGACGGTATCCGTGCCCGACAGAGCCGCTTGAATAGGACCCGCGCCGCCCGCCTGGATAATCGGCAGCTCTCCCGACAGCATCGCCTGCAGCGCCAACGAGCTTCCGGGAATGCTGATAACTTCAACGTTGAGGCCATGCTTTTCGTAGTAATTCCCTTCTTTCGCAAACCAAATAGACATTTGCGCCGCCGATGCCGAGCCGCCTCCGGTTCTTAGCCGCTCGAGCTTCTTTTCCT
>NZ_JBTOOE010000150.1:0-258 GCF_054786815.1 Pseudoneobacillus rhizolycopersici
TTCTCCCCAAGCATCGCATTAACTAGCGAGGACTTCCCAACATTGGGCCGCCCAATCAAGCTAAAGTGAATTGTGCCGTCATCCTCGTTATCGGCAGTTTCAGGGAAATGGTTGATCACAGCGTCAAGGAGATCACCAACCCCAACACCATGAACTCCTGAAACAGGATATGGTTCACCAAGCCCAAGTGAATAGAAATCATAAACATCACTCCGCCGCTCAGGATTATCCACCTTATTAACGGCAAGGAGCACTGGT
>NZ_JBTOOE010000151.1:0-258 GCF_054786815.1 Pseudoneobacillus rhizolycopersici
TAATCTCGCGCTCGTTAGTTCGCGATTTCTCACGGAAAGTTTCCATCTCATTCTCAGCTTTAGTAATTTCAGCATTAGCTTTTTCTCTCTGTGCGAAAAGCTGATGATATTGGGAATAGAATTCTTTACTTTCTTTTTCTTTCTGAGCAAGATCTTTTTCTTTTTCTGCTGTGCTCTTGGAAAGAGTTTTGATCTCTTCATTAAATTGAGCTTCTTCTTTGAGATGCTGTTTTAAGATCTCTTGGATCTTTTCACGTT
>NZ_JBTOOE010000152.1:0-258 GCF_054786815.1 Pseudoneobacillus rhizolycopersici
GCTGGCGGGCCAGCAGATCATCCGGGGCCGCCTCCTGTCGGAATCGCTGACGCCCGAGGACTGGCTCCACTTCACCTGCGCGCTCCTGGTCCACGACATCGGCATGGTGCGCGGCGTGTGCCGCGGCGATTCCGAAGACAGCATCGTCATCGACGAGCAGGGAACGCGCTTCACGCCGCCGCGCGGCGCATCGGACGCCGTTCTTGCCCCCTATCATGTCGACCGCAGCAAAATCTATGCGCGCCAGCGCTTTGCCTC
>NZ_JBTOOE010000153.1:0-258 GCF_054786815.1 Pseudoneobacillus rhizolycopersici
CATCGACATGAGCACGAACCAGGTCGTCGAGGAAGGGCTCGCCGTCGGCATCATCGCCGCCCAGTCGATCGGCGAACCCGGCACGCAGCTCACGATGCGCACGTTCCACACCGGCGGCGTCGCCACCGGCTCGCTCATCGAGAACGACATCAAGGCGATGTCGGCGGGCACCATCCAGCACCGCGACATCAACGCCGTCGAGGTCAAGGACGAGGAGGGCCACAAGAAGCTCGTCGCCCTGAAGCGCAACGGCGAGAT
>NZ_JBTOOE010000154.1:0-257 GCF_054786815.1 Pseudoneobacillus rhizolycopersici
CTGCGCGCGCTCGGGACGCCGACCGCGGTGCCGATCGCCAGGCCGACGACGATCAGCAGCCAGTCGCCGACGCCCGGCGTGAGCAGCGTCGCGCCCACGGCGATCACCATGCCGACGGCGGCGATCTGGTTGCCGCGGACCGCCGTGCGCGGCCCCCGCAGCATGTGCAGCCCGACGATGAACATCGAGAACGCGACGATGTAGAGCAGGTTGATGACGTCGCCGCGGCTCATGGGAGCTGCTTGCTCTCCTCGCCG
>NZ_JBTOOE010000155.1:0-257 GCF_054786815.1 Pseudoneobacillus rhizolycopersici
GGGTAGGTGAGTGCCCCGTAACGGTCAAAAAGTTCCGTGTCGGAGAACTGAGCCGCACTCATGGAAACTAAGGAACTCTGCACTGCGGTGGTAAGGCGTTTTTGCATCTGCTTGATTGTTTTGGATGAACCTGTCTGGTAGCGCACAAGTTCCTCAAAGTATTCTGCCCCGTCCGGCAGGGAGCAGACACCGCCATTATAAAGTGCTGTACTTTTCAGCTCGGTCAGGGTGTCAATCAGAAGTTCATAGGCGGGGAT
>NZ_JBTOOE010000156.1:0-257 GCF_054786815.1 Pseudoneobacillus rhizolycopersici
GTTTCATCGAGCTCGAGTTCGCCGATGACATTACGCAGCGATGTCTGTGTGAGTTTCTCGATGGCGTTTGGCAGATTGTCAATTTCATATACGGCCTTCTTCGGGTCAGTAATCTGGAAGTAGAGTAGCGCGTTGATTTCGGTGGTTACATTGTCGCGGGTTATGACTTGCTGTGAGGGGAACTCATATACTTGTTCGCGGAGATCGATTACGCTTGTCACGGTGTTGCGCACTAAATAGCGTCCTCCGACGGTTGT
>NZ_JBTOOE010000157.1:0-256 GCF_054786815.1 Pseudoneobacillus rhizolycopersici
TATATGGTGACGACGTTGGCAGATTGGACACCGACACAGGCCAAATTCCAGAGTGCCGCTACTGAGCTGGGTGACGATTCCATGTATTTGACCGTTCCATATCCTTCCTATTTCGTGGTGGCTAATTGGCAGGATGATCCCACTCTAACCTACTGCAGCTCGCCTGAGGCGGGCTCTCTCAACGCAGATATCTGTCGGTATATTAATTACCCGCTTCAGTACGAAGTTCAGATGGTGCCGCAGAGTACCGCTACGG
>NZ_JBTOOE010000158.1:0-256 GCF_054786815.1 Pseudoneobacillus rhizolycopersici
TTCCGACCGCCTGATGGTCCGCGGGGTCACCACGGCGCGCGGCTGGCAGGCCCGTCTTAACTGGTCCAAGGGGGTGATCGACCTGGACCAGACGCGCCGAGCGGCGGACGCCCTGCGCCAGGCGTCGCCAGGCGCCCTGCGGGTGCTGGCCTGTCATCACCCGCTCATTGAAATGATCGGCGCGCCGATGACCGGCGAGGTCAAGCGCGGCGAGCGGGCGGCCCGCATCTTCGCCGACGCAGGCGTCGACCTGATC
>NZ_JBTOOE010000159.1:0-256 GCF_054786815.1 Pseudoneobacillus rhizolycopersici
GAACACAGTCCCTTGTCCGCACCCGGTAGTTACCGTGCGCTTTTCCATTCTGCCGTCCAGATCTTCGATGCCGCGAAAAGTCGTGACGGCGGCCGCTTCGGCTTCCCAGTCGACCTGCACCGATTCGATTTCCTCGATGCTGGAGACGAGCCGCTGGTTACGCAGGTATCCGATCGCGAGTGCTTCCGGCGCCTGCCCGAGCGTCATCAGCGTGACGATCTCGCGCTTATCGACGTAAAGCGTGAGCGGGTGTTCT
>NZ_JBTOOE010000160.1:0-256 GCF_054786815.1 Pseudoneobacillus rhizolycopersici
GCCAGCACCCCTCGGTCATCATGGCTCGCGGCTACTATCGCTGCGCGTTCGTGTGGGCCGTGGACTTCAAGGACGGCAAGCTGCAGGAGGTATGGTTCCACGAATCAAAAGACAAGAACAAGGGCCTTTGGGGCGAGGGCGCGCACGCACTCACCGTGGGCGACGTAGACTATGACGGCAAGGACGAGATTGTCTATGGCGCCGCTTCGCTCGACCATGACGGCTCCCTGCTCTATCGCACCAACACGTTCAACGT
>NZ_JBTOOE010000161.1:0-256 GCF_054786815.1 Pseudoneobacillus rhizolycopersici
GGGATTTTTGCGACAACCGGCATCTACAGCTATTCCATTCTTGTCTATCTCCGAAAATGCCTCGTAATTCACAGATATGACCGGGCGCGAGGCTATTGCCTTAAGCAAATCCACATCACTCGCCGCCGACTCGCCACGATAGGCGGCAACGGCAGCCTCTCTGTTTGGAAACGATCTGTATTTTGCTCCGGGAAAACCGTTTACAACAAGCTGGCATTCATCCCAGGAGTCAAACACTCCGGTGTCGTGACCTGCC
>NZ_JBTOOE010000162.1:0-255 GCF_054786815.1 Pseudoneobacillus rhizolycopersici
GTAAAAATCAAATCAAAGGTAAACAGTGACTCATGCTGTGCCACTGTCTACCCATATCCGAAGTTGATACCATCAATTTCTTATGCACATGTCGAGTCCGGGAGAGGTGTTTACATGTCGGCAAAAGTGGTCTTAAAAAGTTGGTACTCAAAGAAGCACTCGATAGCGATTTTCTTGGTCTGTTGCCTTATTTCATCACCATAGCGGTCCAGAAATTCTGAATTATAATTGATTAAGTTATTATAATCTACATCG
>NZ_JBTOOE010000163.1:0-255 GCF_054786815.1 Pseudoneobacillus rhizolycopersici
TGGTTGGCGAGAATCAGCGACTCAAAGCCGCCCCACGAATAGGCCATACTGAACAGGCTGAAATTGTCGAGATACTCCGCCAGTTCGGCATCATTGAGGCGCTTGCTGAGCACAAACGAGAATAGCCCGCTGCTGCCGGTGAAATCACGTTTCCAGAACTCATGACCTTTACTGCCGGGCAGGGCGGGGTGGTTTACCCGCGCCACCTGCGGGTGCTGCGCCAGCCACTCGGCGATGCGCAGGCTGCTTTCATGA
>NZ_JBTOOE010000164.1:0-254 GCF_054786815.1 Pseudoneobacillus rhizolycopersici
TTCGGGTTATGAGCCCGACGAGCTACCGGGCTGCTCCACCCCGCGTCGATAATAAGTTACTTAGTTTAGTTTATGCTTTTTGTTCGTAAATGGCCGTTCCGATTTCAGAAAGAGTATTCAAGAAGCGGCTCAATCGGTACGCTGATGGTTAATCTACGATGTTTATTCATCGTGCTCCACCCCGCGTCGATATAAAAAATTATGGTGGAGGATGACGGGATCGAACCGCCGACCCTCTGCTTGTAAGGCAGATG
>NZ_JBTOOE010000165.1:0-254 GCF_054786815.1 Pseudoneobacillus rhizolycopersici
CAGAAGCGTTTTCCCTCCACGAAGAAACTCAGCGCGCACCTGTGTAAAAACGGCTTCGAGCCTGTGAACCTTGTCAACGGCGCGGTTGTCTACGAGGGCACAGACTTCGGCTTCTCCTCGCCGCTTCCGCTGGAATGGAGGCGCGCGTGGTACTCCGACTCCGCCTACGAGGGGTGGCTGGGCCACGGCGTCCACAGCGTGTACGACCGCACGGTCGAGGAGTTTCCGGAGGATGGGGCGACGATGCTCCGCAT
>NZ_JBTOOE010000166.1:0-254 GCF_054786815.1 Pseudoneobacillus rhizolycopersici
GAACTCGACCTATTTCATCGTCCGGGACAAAAAAGGGAGAATGGTAGGAAGCATAAGAGTGTTCAGATGGGACAAACGAACTCCCACGCCCATGCAGAAAATTTTCCACATATCCCCATTGGAGAAGGTAGGAGACACGCCGAGAACCTCCTTCTGGCACATCGGACGATTCGCCATTGATTCCACCTCCGGCTTCCCCTCCGTCACATTGTTCAAACAGCTCATGACCCTCGCCGTGGCTCCAATACTACGGG
>NZ_JBTOOE010000167.1:0-254 GCF_054786815.1 Pseudoneobacillus rhizolycopersici
GGGCGAGAACGACAACGCCATCGTCCAGACCCTGACCCGCACGCCGGGCTCGCTGGGCGTGTTCGGCTTCTCCTTCCTGGAGCAGAACATGGACACGGTGAAGGCCGAAACCATCGACGGCGTGGCCCCCTCGGTCGCCACCATCGCCGACGGCTCCTATCCCCTGGCCCGCAGCCTCTACATCTACGTCAAGAAGGCCCACATCGGCGTGACGCCAGGCCTGGAACAGTTCGTTCAGGAGTTCATGTCCGACG
>NZ_JBTOOE010000168.1:0-254 GCF_054786815.1 Pseudoneobacillus rhizolycopersici
TTTACACTTCAACAGCACCTCGTCTTGACGAACACGAACCTTAAAGCTGGAAGAAACCGGCTCACTACGGCTAATGCAGTTGCTGTTTGGACAGTCCAACACGTGGTCAATCTGCTCCGGCAGCGTTGGTGTCAGCTTCAGTACAACCTCATAGTTGTCGATGCGGTTTACCGTCGCTTTCGGGGCATATAAAGAGAGCTGGTTCACTTGTTCTTCAGTCAAAAAGACGTTTTCAATCTTAATCAGATCTTTAC
>NZ_JBTOOE010000169.1:0-253 GCF_054786815.1 Pseudoneobacillus rhizolycopersici
TATATGTCTTCACTGAGGGTTTTACTGATAGTGACCGTGCGCTCGTGGAAAAATTTCAGCAGTGTATCTAGTACTTCGTTTGATAGAATTTGTTGATGGATGGGATTAACCTTCAATCCGCAAAGGTCCCCAATGACTTGATTAAGAAACCAATAACCCGACATGTTCCCTTGAGAAAACCAGCGGGTGTTATCAGATAATCTTTCCAGCATACTTTGATCATCTGTTGAATCTAGGTAGTGCTTTACAAAAC
>NZ_JBTOOE010000170.1:0-253 GCF_054786815.1 Pseudoneobacillus rhizolycopersici
GTCCCGACCACGCATGAAAAACAACCTTATCCGAATAGAGATCAGCCCGGCATCTGAGCATACGCGCAACTACACTTCCGATGACTGGAAACAGCTTTGGCAGGATTTCGTGACCGAGTTTGACCGTCAGGAGATGAAGGACAAAACAGGCCGTTTGCTATCCCCAAGAACCAATCTCGCAGGGAGCAAGTCAACCGTATGGCTTCACCTCGAATCCGACAGCGGCACACCTCACCTCCATGCGGTTGTGAGC
>NZ_JBTOOE010000171.1:0-253 GCF_054786815.1 Pseudoneobacillus rhizolycopersici
GCACGGTGATGCCGAACCGCTCGGGCACGAACCGGGGCGTCCCGCTTTTCACATCCCGCTGTACGCGGGATGTCAGCCAGTCGAGGATGTCCGTCGTCACGTAGTGGACCTCGGGCATGTGATCGTAACCCGCCAGATGAATCGCCTCGTGCGCCAGCACCCGCTGTCGGTACCACCGCTGCCAACGCGGGAGGTCCTGCGACAGTGTGAGCCGCGGCGGGCTGCCGTCGATGCTGGCTTCGGCCAGCCACCG
>NZ_JBTOOE010000172.1:0-253 GCF_054786815.1 Pseudoneobacillus rhizolycopersici
TGGTGGCCGCCACAACCCCCGAGGGCGTGGTAAAACTTGGTACCCATACGGGTCAGGCGCTGGTCGCCGTTCTGGAGCGTTGAATGATCACCTTTTACAACCCTCACCACGGCCTGCACCAAGGCAAGCTGGAGATGTATCGCGGCCAGTTGGTGCCCTGCTTTGAGGTGCCGGCGCGGGCTGACTATGTGCTGGCAGAGTTGCAGCGCAGAACCCTGGGTGATGTCAAATCACCACCGCGGTTTGATGTGCC
>NZ_JBTOOE010000173.1:0-253 GCF_054786815.1 Pseudoneobacillus rhizolycopersici
GTCAGTCCATCAGGAATTCCTCACTGCCAGTTCGTGCTTGAGCATCGTTCTGTGCAGGAGGAAGCCGGCTTTCACCGGCAGGCATGGTGTCAAATGCCCGTTATTGTTAGCGGACACGAAAACCAGGCCATTACTCACAGTATAACGGTCGGCAGTCGCATAACCGTTCAGGGGTTCATTTCATGCCACAAGGCAAAGAACGGACTGAGCAAAATGGTTTTGCATGCCGAGCAGATTGAATTGATAGATTCTG
>NZ_JBTOOE010000174.1:0-253 GCF_054786815.1 Pseudoneobacillus rhizolycopersici
CCTTTAGCGTCAATATCTCCGAGATTGTGGACGCATACGCCTACACTATCGGCGAACCGATAATGTCGTACCACATAAACGGAGTTCGTGAGGTCGAGGACAACGGCACGATTTCCGAACGCAAAATTTACGTTGATATTACCGAGGATAATCTGGACGAATGGGAGTGCCTTATTATCGCCGGAGGCGTTTCGCGTCAGAATTACCGACGTTATGCCAGAATGAAAACCGACGCTTTCGAGGCCCGTTTTCT
>NZ_JBTOOE010000175.1:0-252 GCF_054786815.1 Pseudoneobacillus rhizolycopersici
GCCGCCGCCGTGAACGTAACGAAGTCGAGCAAGACATTGAAGTCGCCGTACGTGAAAAGAACCGCGATGCCATGTCACGTAAGCTGGAAATTGAGCAACAAGAATCGTTCATGACCTTTGACCAAGAGCAGCAGGTAAAAACTCGCAGCGCAGAGCAAAGCGCTAATATTGCCGTATTTGAAGCGGAACGCCGCCGAGAGGCTGAACAGAGCCGTATTAGCACCGAACGTCAAATTCAAGAAGCGGAAATCG
>NZ_JBTOOE010000176.1:0-252 GCF_054786815.1 Pseudoneobacillus rhizolycopersici
TTTGCGTCGCCAGTGCGTTGATTGGTTGCATCATCGGCGGCGCGCTGGGCGGCTATTGCAGTAACCGGTTTGGTCGTCGGGACTCGCTGAAAATCGCCGCCCTGCTGTTCTTTATTTCCGGCATTGGATCCGCCTGGCCAGAATTAGGCTTTACGACGATTAATCCAGATAACGCGGTACCTGTTTATTTAGCCGGATACGTTCCCGAATTTGTTATTTATCGCATCATTGGTGGTATTGGGGTAGGTTTAG
>NZ_JBTOOE010000177.1:0-252 GCF_054786815.1 Pseudoneobacillus rhizolycopersici
GGGCATGGCACAGGAGCGCTTCGCCATTCTTGCGCTGGCCGGCGGCGTGCTGCTGGCCGGCGCCTGCTTCAACCACATGCAGTATCTGGGCGGGAGCCTGTATGGCCTGCGTCATCTGCTGGCCGGGTATGTGATCGGCGCGACCCTGCTGCTGGCCGCGCCGCTGCTGCTGTTGATGCCGATGATGCTGCGCGCCAAACGCCACGCGCTGTACCGCTTCGATGCGCTGGGCAACCGGGCCGCGGCGGTCTT
>NZ_JBTOOE010000178.1:0-252 GCF_054786815.1 Pseudoneobacillus rhizolycopersici
TGGTTGGCGTAGGCCACCGCGCGCTCGATGGCGACGCGGCCGATGCCGAGGGCCTCGGCGGCGATGAGGATGCGCTCGGGGTTGAGGCCGTCCAGCAGGTAGGTGAAGCCGCGGCCCTCGTCCCCGACCCGCTGGTCGACCGGCACGACGAGGTCGTCGAAGCTCACCTCGCACGACACCACTGCGTTGCGACCCGTCTTCGGGATGGGGGTGATGGTGACGGCGGGATCCTGGAGGTCGGCCAGCAGCAGG
>NZ_JBTOOE010000179.1:0-252 GCF_054786815.1 Pseudoneobacillus rhizolycopersici
GAGGGAATCTACGACCACGAAGAATATGCCAAGGCTATGGCATGGACGGAGAAATATTGCAAATGCAACGAAGGTGAGGATTTCACCAACCGCCCCGAAAAGCAGAAAACCCGCGAGCAGAAGGATGCCGACTGGGAGTTTATCGTGAAGATGACCCTGATTGTGCGCGACCTTATGCAGGGAAATCCCCGTTTGCGCGAAATGGGATTCAAGGAGGAAGCCCTTGGCCACAATGCCATAGCCGGAGGATTC
>NZ_JBTOOE010000180.1:0-252 GCF_054786815.1 Pseudoneobacillus rhizolycopersici
CCTGGCAAGGCATCTGGCTGGGGGAACATCGCATCCACGGCGGATCGCGTCGCATTATCGCGACACTACAAGGGGAGTAAAAAATGACCATTTCGGAGTTGCTACAATATTGCATGGCAAAACCAGGCGCAGAACAGAGCGTGCATAACGACTGGAAAGCGACGCAGATCAAAGTGGAAGATGTGCTATTTGCGATGGTGAAAGAAGTAGAAAATCGCCCAGCTGTTTCGCTGAAAACCAGCCCGGAGCTGG
>NZ_JBTOOE010000181.1:0-251 GCF_054786815.1 Pseudoneobacillus rhizolycopersici
CGAAAGGAGGTTGTTCAGGCCGCGCAGCAGGTTCTGGCCGCCGCTCTCCAGCGTTTCGCGCAGCACCTGCGGGTTGGTGAGCGCGAAATTGGAAGGCGAGAGCGCATCGACGTACTGGCGCGTGAAGAACGCCACCTTGCGCTCCGACTCCGGCGAAAGTCCTTCGACGCCCGCCACCGCGTGCTGGATGTGGCGCGCGGCGATGAGGTAGGACTGCTTCATGTAGTCGAACAGGAAGTTGGAGCTCCAGT
>NZ_JBTOOE010000182.1:0-251 GCF_054786815.1 Pseudoneobacillus rhizolycopersici
TGTCTCGCCCTGCATCACGAAATCATCCCCGGCTGCCGCGGCCTGGACACGCCGCTTGCGGTTCTCCCGGAAAACTCACCGCTCCATTTCCCCCGTTCCTCCCGCTACTGGCTGCGCAACCGTGCAGACGGCCAGCGACGCGCCGGGGTCAGCGTCCGCGGCATCGACGGCTCCTGCAGTCATGTCGTGCTCGAGGGGTGGGACAATTCTGAAACAACTCGCTGTGCCCCGCTGGGTGCCGGAACCGAAGC
>NZ_JBTOOE010000183.1:0-251 GCF_054786815.1 Pseudoneobacillus rhizolycopersici
TGCCAGCTCCGGCTCTGCAGTCGGGCATCAATATCGGTCCGGTAGCAGTCAACGCCACCGGCAACAGCACCGGAGGCCTCTTCTTCAACGATTACCTCGGCACTCCGTATCCTGTGCCTATGCAGGAAGAATTCGGCACCCAGCAGTTCAACTGTCAGAAGTGGACATTCAACCTCGCCGAACCCTTCAATCACGTAGAATGGCTTCACGCCACATCTTCAACAGTCGTAGCCTACGGCAGTCCTCTCTTC
>NZ_JBTOOE010000184.1:0-251 GCF_054786815.1 Pseudoneobacillus rhizolycopersici
GCCGACAGCCGCGTGCTGCTACGCCATGTAGTCGGCATCGTCAAGGCCAAGGGCTGGAAGGTCGGCAATATCGACGCCACCATCGTCGCCCAGGCGCCGAAGATGGCCCCGCACATCGAGACCATGCGCCAGCTCATCGCCGAAGACCTGCAGGTCGAACTCGACCAGGTCAACGTCAAGGCCACCACCACTGAAAAGCTGGGCTTCACCGGCCGTGAGGAGGGGATTGCCGTGCATTCGGTCGCCCTGCT
>NZ_JBTOOE010000185.1:0-251 GCF_054786815.1 Pseudoneobacillus rhizolycopersici
AAATACGTGTGGGAGCAAAAGTTGCTAAGATTGCTAATGAAATCATATTAAACATACTTGGCTCTTCAGAAAGATTATGTTTCCGATTCTTTTCTGCTTCCTCTTTATATTTTTTAGTATTGAAGGACATGCTACACCACCTTAAAGTTAGAGATAACTATATTTTAACATTAACTGTTGTTTTTAGTGATCGGGGTATGTATGAAATTTTATGCAGTAAAAAAGGGCCGTACACCAGGTATTTACCGGAC
>NZ_JBTOOE010000186.1:0-250 GCF_054786815.1 Pseudoneobacillus rhizolycopersici
GCCAAACCTTCAGAGCAGTCATTTAAGTTCGAAGAAGGGGTTGATGCCGCTTTCCACGGTTTCTGGCTGTGGCCGTGCACCATGCTCAACGTGACGCCAATCAAAGGTATGATGACCGTTATCTACGAATTCCCGGTAGATGCGGAAACCACGCTGCAAAACTATGACATCTATTTCACCAACGAAGAGCTGACCGAAGAGCAGAAACAACTGATCGAATGGTATCGCAACGTCTTTCGTCCTGAAGATT
>NZ_JBTOOE010000187.1:0-250 GCF_054786815.1 Pseudoneobacillus rhizolycopersici
GCTGCAAGGCGGTGACCACATCGTGCAAGGCGGCCGCGCCGAGCGAGGTCACCAGGCCGATGGCGCGCGGCATCACGGGCAGCGGGCGCTTGCGGGCGGCATCAAACAAACCCTGCGCTTCCAACCTGGCCTTGAGCTTGAGGAATTCCTCAAACAAACTGCCCTGGCCGGCGCGGCGCATGCCTTCCACGATCAATTGCAGATCTCCGCGCGGCTCATAGACACCCAGGCGCCCTTGCACCTCCACCAG
>NZ_JBTOOE010000188.1:0-250 GCF_054786815.1 Pseudoneobacillus rhizolycopersici
TTACCAGAAGCACCTCTTCCACGAAAAAACATTAACCAGTGTTGAGAGTAATACCCGGCGTGACGGGGAAGAATTTTTAACCCTGGCAGACCGGCTCAACATTCATCCAGAAGTAACCGAATACCCGCTAGAAAAGGCCCTCGATGCTTTACGCTACGTTAAGCGGGGAGACATTAAGGGTGCCTGCGTTTTGCGGGTAAGCAAAGACTAATTAGATTAAGGAGTACTGAAATGCAATATCCACAACTAG
>NZ_JBTOOE010000189.1:0-249 GCF_054786815.1 Pseudoneobacillus rhizolycopersici
TGTAGATGTCGTCGATATAGATTCGCTTGTGGAGGAGACAATGCCACAGCTCCTTAATTCGCTTGACCCACATTCCGCCTATATACCCTCCTCGGAGTTGACGGCGGTAAATGAAGATCTCCAGGGTTCGTTCAGTGGAGTCGGGGTGTCGTTCCAGATAGTAGGCGACACGGTCAATGTCGTGGAGGTGATACCCGGCGGACCGGCAGAGAAGGTCGGTATCCTGTCGGGCGACCGCATAATAAAGGC
>NZ_JBTOOE010000190.1:0-249 GCF_054786815.1 Pseudoneobacillus rhizolycopersici
GTGACGCCGGGGCTGATCAGGCAGTCGCGACCGATCTGCACGCCCGGCCCGATCACGGTGTTGGCGCCGATGCGGCTGCCCCGGCCGATGCGGACGCCCTCGCCCAGGATCACGCCCGGTTCGATCACCACAGTGTCGTCCTCGGCGGCCTCGGCGGCGCTGATCGCGCGATCCAGACGGACCGGCCGATGCAGCAGGGCCGAGGCCCGCGCCCAAGCGGCCTGAGCCTCGCCCGACACGATGACGGCG
>NZ_JBTOOE010000191.1:0-248 GCF_054786815.1 Pseudoneobacillus rhizolycopersici
GCGTGAGCATCGCGCCGGTCATATCGTGCAGGCCACGTTGCGATCGGCAATGTTGCGCTTCTACGAGCGGCACAATGGCGCGATCGCTTCCTGGAACGAAGCGCATCCCGGCAAGTCCCGTTCCCTGCTTCCAGACTTCTCGCCCAAGCTGTTCCGCAGCAGCATGGCAAGCGCCCATTACACAGCGTCGCAGGGCGATATCATGGCGGCCAAAGCGGTCCTCAATCATGCGAATGTCGCCACCACCG
>NZ_JBTOOE010000192.1:0-248 GCF_054786815.1 Pseudoneobacillus rhizolycopersici
TATTATCCCCCGTGCATTCCGCGACAAAACCATCCTGATTCAGCATTATCGCTTCCTCTACGCCGGCATTTATCGCCTCAATCTTCGCCAGGATGTTGTTCAGGTAATTCAAAGATTTAATCTGCGGGCTAATCGCCTCGGAGATATTCCTTCGTGTCGTAACGGTGACTATTGAAAGCCCCTCTTTATAGAATTTCTCAGGATAAAGCGCTATATTATCCGTGATAATAATTACAGTGGCATTTCCT
>NZ_JBTOOE010000193.1:0-247 GCF_054786815.1 Pseudoneobacillus rhizolycopersici
GTCCGGAAGGACGTTCACTTTTCAGCAATGAACGGACCAGCACTGAAACCTGTACTTTGCCCAGCTTCAGGGAGCCAGCGGTCCGGATCATTTCGTCCCACTGAAGGACTATTTTTCGGGGATCTGATTGCCCTCTGGCAATATCATTCAGCACGCCATAGTCGGCATCATGGTCCATTCGCCAGAAAACCGAAGCACCGGCATCAGCCAGGCGTGGAGAAAACTGGTATCCCAGCAGCCAGAAAAG
>NZ_JBTOOE010000194.1:0-247 GCF_054786815.1 Pseudoneobacillus rhizolycopersici
GAGAGGCGTGGCTCCTGGTCCTAAGCGAACTCAGCTTCCAGATCGGCAAGGCGAGCGGCCTGATCCTCGGCGATCAGGGCGTCGAGCAAAGGGGCCAGGTCGCCTTCCAGAATCTGCGGCAGGCTATGCAGGGTCAGGCCGATGCGGTGATCGGTCACGCGCCCTTGCGGGAAGTTGTAGGTGCGGATGCGCTCGGACCGGTCGCCCGAGCCGACCTGAGACTTGCGCGCGTCGGACCGAGCGGCGT
>NZ_JBTOOE010000195.1:0-247 GCF_054786815.1 Pseudoneobacillus rhizolycopersici
TTTCTCCGCGCCCGCTCGAGACAATTCTTGATGTTTTTTAAACTCTTTTTCAAAATCTTCGCGCGTCAGATTTTCAGCCATGTCGCCTCCAACTTCTTTAATGACTTCATAAGGCAGGCCAAAACTCTGATAAAGATTGAAAGCGGTTTTCAAATCAATGGTTTTCATTTTTTTTATTTTATTCAAACCGGCCCGAAGAGTTCCGCTGAATTTTGCCCGCTCATCAATAAAAACATCGTTAACAATT
>NZ_JBTOOE010000196.1:0-247 GCF_054786815.1 Pseudoneobacillus rhizolycopersici
ATGGTGACCTCAAGCAGGTACTGGTGCCGATGATCGCGGCGCAGGAAAATGCAAAACTGGCCGTGCCTTCCAACCCACAGGATTGGCTGGCAGACAGAAAGGCGCGACTCACGATCGCTCTTAAGCGGCTGGCCCGGGCTGCCCGTAACGGCACTATTCCACACGGTAGCATAGAAGATGGAACGTTGCGGATCGACAGGTTGACAGCAGACGTGCCGGATGGTGCCGAGGCACTCATACTGGATCT
>NZ_JBTOOE010000197.1:0-246 GCF_054786815.1 Pseudoneobacillus rhizolycopersici
TAGAGCGTACGGTTCATACCCGTAAGGTCGGGGGTTCGATCCCCTCCGCCGCTACCAAGTTTTTTGCGAATGCAAAATAACCATAATTACACAGGACATCTTAATGGACCTTTAGCTCAGCTGGTTAGAGCAGACGGCTCATAACCGTCCGGTCGTAGGTTCGAGTCCTACAAGGTCCACCATTGATATTTATACGGAGGAATACCCAAGTCCGGCTGAAGGGATCGGTCTTGAAAACCGACAGGC
>NZ_JBTOOE010000198.1:0-246 GCF_054786815.1 Pseudoneobacillus rhizolycopersici
TGGGCGCGGCGGGCCTGTTCGAGCTGGACTGACCCGCGGTTCTGTCTATCGGCACCGGGGTAGGCCATTTGGACGATGTCCCGCAGGTCGAGCAGACGGACTATCTACACACCTCAGACACCGCGCCCAGGTGGCGCGGTGATTCACGACTACAAGAACAAGAGGGTGGACCGTATGCCTATTGTCGAGCGCCTGGATGTCGCTGCACGCAGTCGCCCATGCGCCAAGCTTATTGCCTATTTCGTG
>NZ_JBTOOE010000199.1:0-246 GCF_054786815.1 Pseudoneobacillus rhizolycopersici
GTCTGCATCCTGTGGTGCGGCACTGTTGTTTGCGTTAGTCGATGGAGGGGTTTTATCTTCGTCACCAATCGCCTTTTTAAAACCTTTGATAGATGCCCCGAGATCGGAGCCCAGAGTACGCAGCTTGTTAGTACCGAACAACAGCACCACGATCACTGCAATAATCAATAACTGCCAAATACTGATACCACCCATTTTAATCACCTCTATTGATAGGGGTTATTCGTGCGCCGCATTATACGGTAG
>NZ_JBTOOE010000200.1:0-246 GCF_054786815.1 Pseudoneobacillus rhizolycopersici
CTCTCACCGAGACTTCAACATAAGGTGGAAGAGAGTTAATGATATCAGCAATCCTTCTAATAAATAGCTGCGTATCTGCATCGTTAATTGTTGCATCTGCCCCATGAAAGAAAATAGAAACAGGAAGCTTTAACAATACTCCATCAACTGTTTGATCAAGTGGGTTTCCGCTCATTGAAGCATTTTTCAACTCTTTTTGAATCTTTTCAGCAACATCCGATACTGTTTCGGTTGAAGGGGTAGTTG
>NZ_JBTOOE010000201.1:0-246 GCF_054786815.1 Pseudoneobacillus rhizolycopersici
CCCATCGTTTTTCTTCACTACAACTGGCTGCAGGCAATAGGGGAGTCCTGCGCTTTCATAGATATCATCAAGCAAGAGTTTGATTTCATCTTTGGTCCATCGGTATCCTCGTTGGTAACCAGGCAAATAGAAATCGCCGGTAATATCCCCTATATATTTCGTTTCGAGAACAATGTTTGACATTATGGTTTTAGTAAATGACAAAAATTGAATTTTGTCGGTTGTATTATTGATTTTTTAATTAGT
>NZ_JBTOOE010000202.1:0-246 GCF_054786815.1 Pseudoneobacillus rhizolycopersici
TGCGCCTCGCCCCGATGCGGCAGTCATCGTCCAGCGGGCGGTTTGCCAGATCGAGCACACCTGGACCACCAGCGCCGCTGGTACGCAGCGCTGGCTACTGAGTCTGCATCAGGATGCCGCCCTGCTCGGCACTGCCGGAGAGCTGCTGTTCATCGTCGAGGATAACGTGCTGCTCGGCGCGAACCGCCGGGCGATGGAGGAGTTTGCCCTGCTGCCCGCGCATTTCGGTCACACTGCCATCAGCAC
>NZ_JBTOOE010000203.1:0-246 GCF_054786815.1 Pseudoneobacillus rhizolycopersici
CGTTAGCCATGGTGCTGCAGCTTACAGCCGAAGGCGCACAACAGTCGCTCACCGCACACGTGGAGGCGAAGGGGATTGAGGTGTTCCTGAAGTACGGCCCGCAAATCGGATGGGGCGAGTTGCAGCGCCTGCTCAGCGACCGCGCGTATGTCCGCTATCCATGCGACATTGTCTTCGATGGAACACCCCTCCTGGCCGGGGAGTTTGCCTATCCGATGCCCAAGGGCGCCAGGCCGGAGGACGGCT
>NZ_JBTOOE010000204.1:0-245 GCF_054786815.1 Pseudoneobacillus rhizolycopersici
GTCACTGGAATAACGGCCACTTTCAAAGACTTCATGCTGACTGCATTATTATTGATTGGCGAAGTAGGTACTCAATCCGGCGTAAACCGCGTGCGCTACTTATTGAGGGTACTTTTTAGAACTGATCGTCTTGAAGTCCGACTTATCATTAATATAACCCAGTTCCATCAATACGGATGGTCGTGAATTATCACGAATGACCAGAAAGTCACCGAAGTCCGTTCCTTTACTAGGAATTGGCAAGG
>NZ_JBTOOE010000205.1:0-245 GCF_054786815.1 Pseudoneobacillus rhizolycopersici
GGCTGCATGGCTTGCTGATGGTCTGTGGCTTCATGCCGCTGTACTTCGCGGGCTTCCTCTTCACGGCAGGCCCCCGCTGGTTGCAGATGCCGGAGGTCAGCGCGCGCGATGTGCGGCCCGCCTGCCTGATGCTGGCCACCGCCTGGTGGCTGGTGCTGCTGGGCGCGGTGACCGACAGCCGCATCGTGGCGCTCGGCCAAGGCTTGGGCCTGCTCGGCTGGGGCCTGTTGATGCACCGCTTCGCC
>NZ_JBTOOE010000206.1:0-245 GCF_054786815.1 Pseudoneobacillus rhizolycopersici
CGTGACGGGCCAGTCGGCCGGGACCAGCCCCGCCTTCACCAGCGGCCGCATCAGGCCGATGAACCCGGTCGGATAGCAGCCGGGGTTCGACACCCGCGTCGAGGCGGCGATGGCCGCGCGCTGGGCCGCATCCATCTCGGCGAAGCCATAGGTCCAGCCGTCCGCCACGCGATAGGCGGTCGAGGCGTCGATGACCCGCACCGACGGATTCTCGATCATCGACACCGCCTCGCGAGCCGCATCGT
>NZ_JBTOOE010000207.1:0-245 GCF_054786815.1 Pseudoneobacillus rhizolycopersici
TGGCGCGCGCGGGTGGACGGCCGGCTGCGTGCCACCGGCAATGAACTGCGCATCGTGCTGCGCTCCCCGATCACCACGCTGCTGCCGGGCGTGCAGGCGATGCCGCACAAGATCGCCGGCAACTACCCCTCGCCGTACGGCGACGAGCCCAAGGACGCGATGGTCGGCAACTTCGTCCGCAAGCCGGGTTACCACTTCGGCTGGGACTGGGGCCCGCGTTACGTGACGGCCGGTATCTGGCGCCC
>NZ_JBTOOE010000208.1:0-245 GCF_054786815.1 Pseudoneobacillus rhizolycopersici
GCTGCGTCTTGACCAGGAATGCGTGAGCACGCGACACGGCCGGCTCGTCCGGCTTCGTCCCGGCGTGAGCCAGAGCGTAAAGGGCCTGCCCCGTCGCCCAGGCATCGCTGGCCATGTCCTTCGTCTGGCTCCAACCGCCGTCGGCGTTTTGCCGCTCTTTGATGCGCTTGACGAGCGGTTCCGCTTCGGCCGCCGGGCGGCCCAGCCGCCGCCAAAGCACTATGCGAAGCGCGATCGACTGAGGG
>NZ_JBTOOE010000209.1:0-245 GCF_054786815.1 Pseudoneobacillus rhizolycopersici
GGAGACTCATCAGGTCGATACCTTTCTCACGCAGCTTTATCGCCAAAAACCGGGGATTGCCCGACTGTAACCAGTAGTTGCCGAACTGACAATTGTCGAGCACCCTTACGATGCTGAACGGGTTGTAGACGTCGCGCAGGTCAGAAGCGAAATGATAACCATCGTATCGCTCCTTAAGCTCCGCCAAGGTCTCCTCCCGGCTCATGCCGTTTTCCGTCGCGAGCTTGTCGACCCCTTCCGACAGT
>NZ_JBTOOE010000210.1:0-244 GCF_054786815.1 Pseudoneobacillus rhizolycopersici
TCCAAACTGCCATCACTTGATACAGCCTGTAAATTAATACCACGGGCCATCAGTTCATTTCCACGAAAAATCGGAGTCGCCTGATAAATGATCTTTTCATTATCCCGCAGTGCATCCCTAACCTGGCTTTCAAAAATTGTTTGTATTTTTTGGTTAGAGAAAGCGGATTGGGTAAATAAATTCTTAGGATTATTTTGGTCACCAGATAAATTATTCGGCTCATAATCCCCATCTTGATCAATCC
>NZ_JBTOOE010000211.1:0-244 GCF_054786815.1 Pseudoneobacillus rhizolycopersici
ATCTTACCATATCAGGTGTTAGAGAAGCGGTTTGGTCGTCAGTTTGAAAAGTTAATTACAGTAATTACTTGTGAGTTATGGTATCCTAAAACGCTGTGGGAGGTGCTGATTTTGAAAACAGATCGATTTCAGGCGTTCAGTGATGGTATTTTTGCCATTTTAATTACAATTTTAGTCTTAGAATTTCACATTCCTGATTACCAACCGGGACATTTACTGGCGGCACTATTAGCGCAATGGCCGT
>NZ_JBTOOE010000212.1:0-244 GCF_054786815.1 Pseudoneobacillus rhizolycopersici
CTCCCACCCGGTTGAAATCGTTCCGGACAACGGCGTCGAATTCGAACTGCCGTCCCAAACGAAAATCATCGTTCGCGGTATCGACAAAGAGCTCGTAGGTGCTACGGCTGCTAAGATCCGTGCAGTACGCGAACCAGAACCTTACAAAGGTAAAGGTATTAAGTACGAAGGCGAACGTATCCTCCGCAAAGAGGGTAAAGTCGGTAAGAAGAAATAAGTCGCTTAACAGTCGGCTTATCCCGAT
>NZ_JBTOOE010000213.1:0-244 GCF_054786815.1 Pseudoneobacillus rhizolycopersici
TGTTCGGGAGCTTTTTTCACCACCTGTTCCACCGCATTGCGGTCGGATAGCCAGTCACCGGCTATCATTGTGTCGTTGATGTGTTTGTCGAAATCGTCAACCTCAAGGTTAGTGACGCTTGCGATACCACCCTGAGCGAAATAGGTGTTTGCCTCATCGAGGGTGGTTTTGCAGATTATAGCCACGCGTCCTTTTTTGGCGGCTTTTAGAGCGAAGCTCATTCCGGCGATGCCGGAGCCGATCA
>NZ_JBTOOE010000214.1:0-244 GCF_054786815.1 Pseudoneobacillus rhizolycopersici
TCTAATCCTACGTTTCTTGGGGTGCTAATGGTTAGATCAGTCATTGATCCTCTATGCTTAAGTTTCTTCCCCCAATATACGTGAGTAGGATAGCCGTTAACGACTTGAATAAGATAACTCATTTGGGAAGATTGTAAATGAAACAACCCCGATTTCTCTTCTACAATGATACTCATTGGTAAGCTCCTTTGGGATTCATTTTAAACTGACTTCCAAGAATCAGTTTCCACTTTATACATGGATA
>NZ_JBTOOE010000215.1:0-244 GCF_054786815.1 Pseudoneobacillus rhizolycopersici
ACGGTTACTTGCTCCCGCCTGACAACCTAATGGTGTGACTGGACACACAGTCAAAAAGGCCAGCTCATGACGAGCTAGCCTTTTTCAAACTAAATTTAATGGTTTAGTCGCGCGCGTTCAAGACTTCTGGTCCGTCTTGACGGCCGACGATGACCGTGTTGACCGTGTCTAAGAACAACCCGTGTTCCACGACACCCACGATGCCGTTTAAGGTGTTGGCCAGTTCGTGGGGGTGATCGATGCG
>NZ_JBTOOE010000216.1:0-243 GCF_054786815.1 Pseudoneobacillus rhizolycopersici
TCTTGGCCGCGTACATGGACCACACGGGCTTGGACGAAAACGAAGCCACGTCGGACGGCCAGTACCCGCGCCTGCTCACCGACGCCGAGCTGGACGGCATGACCTACACGTACACCGATGAGGATGAGCTGCCCACCGAGCAGGCCAGCTTCCGCACGGCGCTGGAGCGCGCGATCGCCAATGGCGAGGCCGCAGAAGCACCTTCCCTCTTCGCCACGACGGAGTTCTGAGGATGAGTCCGTC
>NZ_JBTOOE010000217.1:0-242 GCF_054786815.1 Pseudoneobacillus rhizolycopersici
TTTCAAGTTCTGTTTTGGCCGGCAGACGTTCGGTCCACGCTTCGTCAACGTAGACATGGCAGGTGGCGCAGGCGCAGGCGCCGCCGCACTCGGCGTCGATGCCCGGCACATTCGCGGCTACGGCAGCCTCCATCACCGAAGCGCCGTCCTTGGCCTGCAACTCAATGGTCTCGCCCTCGGCCGTTTGAAAGTAAAGAGTCGTCATGTGAGTGGATGATCCTTGTCAAGTTTGAGTAACGAGC
>NZ_JBTOOE010000218.1:0-241 GCF_054786815.1 Pseudoneobacillus rhizolycopersici
TACTTGCCGTACTTAACGTAGGTTTTGTTAAGGTTAGCTATGGCAGCCTTGTAAGCCTTAAGATACTTAGCTTTAGTTGCAGCCTTCTTGGCTTTCTTGTATGAAGCCTTAGCCTTGGTAACCTTTGCTTTAGCATTCTTAACGGCCGTTGGGTGCTTCAAAGTTGCTAACTTAGCTTGAGCCTTCTTGTAAGAAGCATAGGCCTTCTTGTATGACTTAAGGTACTTGGCCTTAGTTGAGG
>NZ_JBTOOE010000219.1:0-241 GCF_054786815.1 Pseudoneobacillus rhizolycopersici
GTCTATTTTTTTCTTCATAATGGCTGACAATCTCGTCAATTAAATAGTGGCCCAACAAGGACTTATCGCTGAGTGGCAACGGCTTATCGCCCTGTGGCCAAAATAGGTGTAAGGCATTGGTATCGGTGTTAAACCCTTGCCCTGCTTGGGAAACATCGTTTGCACAAATCATATCCAGATTCTTACGTGCAAGCTTTTGCTTCGCGTATTCTTCCACATTCTGGGTTTCGGCAGCAAATCC
>NZ_JBTOOE010000220.1:0-241 GCF_054786815.1 Pseudoneobacillus rhizolycopersici
GCTGCCGCTGGGCATGGTCAGGCCCTCGTTCAAGGACTGGCTGCACAATCGCAGCTTCCTGGATGGCTGGCTGCGCCAGCGCGAGGAGCCCGTGCATATCTGGCGCACCTATCGCACAATGGGCCTCGACCCGCTGTTCTTGCGCCTGGCAGGGCTACACTTTGATCCGCTGGACTACCCATCCGTGTCGCTGCACCTGGATCTGTATGCACAGGGGGCCGGCCTGCCACGCGAGCAGATC
>NZ_JBTOOE010000221.1:0-241 GCF_054786815.1 Pseudoneobacillus rhizolycopersici
TTCTTAAACGTTCGCTTCCCGTCAGGGGAGTATTTCGTCACCGCCCCTAAAGGGGTTGCCTTCGAAGTCTGCCCCCCTGTATTCGAATAGCACTCGGTGTCCAATACCAATATGTTGATATCCTCACCCGAGGCAAGCACATGATCGATACCTGCGAAACCTATGTCATATGCCCATCCATCCCCACCTATAGCCCAGACAGATTTCTTTCCGAGCATATCGGCATTATGCATTATGGCAT
>NZ_JBTOOE010000222.1:0-240 GCF_054786815.1 Pseudoneobacillus rhizolycopersici
GCAGGAAAGCGAGGGGCATGGTCGACGCTGAGGGGGAGTTCCGGTTGGCCGGCATTGTACGCGAGGCGACGCACAAAAAACCGAGGCCCGGTACCTTGCGGTCACCGGGCCTCGGTCAGCCTTGCTTTAGGGAAGCGATCAGGCCTTGTAGCCCTTGCTGCTCATCGGGACGAAGGCCAGCAGCACGCCCAGGATGGACAGGCCGATCACGTACAGCGCCGGCCCTTGCGGATCGGCCTT
>NZ_JBTOOE010000223.1:0-240 GCF_054786815.1 Pseudoneobacillus rhizolycopersici
GGGTCTACCAGGCCCAGGAGAATCGCTACGCCATCACCGGGATCCTCACCGCCCGCTCCGAGCATCAGCTCGATAAATCCCCGTACTTTGTCTATGACACCGTGTTCAGCGACGGGTTTAACTGGAACACCATAACCGACAAAGGCCAGTTCGTACCGAATAGCGCCGCCGTGTCGCTCAAAGCGGCGATGGGGATGTGGGTGCTGTGGAACTCGCCCTATACCGATCGTCTGCTGGACG
>NZ_JBTOOE010000224.1:0-240 GCF_054786815.1 Pseudoneobacillus rhizolycopersici
TGCAAGAGAGCGATCCTGGGAGAAGCTGCGCTTCTCGCTGGGGACGCTGGCGCCGCCCTTGCGGGCGATTTCGCGCTGACGTTCCGGGTCCATCGAGGCGAAGCCTCGCTTGGAAACACCGGAGCCGCGAGTGGGCTGACCTTCGGCCATTTCGGATGTTCCTTTCGTAGACGGTGGCGCTTGCGAAAGAGAACCCAGCCCCGGCGCGGAGGTTCCGATAAAGGATTAAAACCCTGTTCG
>NZ_JBTOOE010000225.1:0-239 GCF_054786815.1 Pseudoneobacillus rhizolycopersici
TAATTAGGTTGAAAATTATTGTTGACACTTTTACACAATTAAATGGACTTGACTCTTTTTTGACCTTGTGCTGTCCGAATAGCCGCCTTATTCGGACTCGGGTTGGCTTTTTTGACCTTGTCCTGTCCGAATAGCCGCCTTATTCGGACTCGGGGTGGCTTTTTTAGCCTGGTCCTGTCCGAATAGCCGCCTCATTCGGACTCGGGTTGGCTTTTTTGACCTTGTGCTGTCCGAATAGC
>NZ_JBTOOE010000226.1:0-239 GCF_054786815.1 Pseudoneobacillus rhizolycopersici
TAAATAGCTGTTCATTTTGTCGTAGAGAAGGGCTCTCTACGCCAGTTTTGTGTAAATAGCAGGTTATTTTGTCGTAGAGAAGGTGTCTCTACGACATTTTTGTGTAAATAGCTGTTCATTTTGTCGTAGAGAAGGGCTCTCTACGCCAGTTTTGTGTAAATAGCTGATCACTTTGTCGTAGAGAAGGTGTCTCTACGCCAGTTTTGTTTAAATAGCTGTTCATTTTGTCGTAGAGAAGG
>NZ_JBTOOE010000227.1:0-239 GCF_054786815.1 Pseudoneobacillus rhizolycopersici
TATATACCGCAGATGGGGACAGTGCTTGGTTCAATATCGACGTGATAGACAAGGATTCTGCGGAACACCTGTATATGATGTTCCGGTTCCAGTTCAGCACGAATGAGTAAGGAGGGGGTAGAGTATGAGAAATCAGAGATCATCAGCAGATGCCAGATATGCACGGTCAGGAAAAGATGCGGCTGTTTTTAATAAAGATGGGGTGCTTTTAGCGTCGGCGGATTCATTTACTGCAACAT
>NZ_JBTOOE010000228.1:0-239 GCF_054786815.1 Pseudoneobacillus rhizolycopersici
CTTCAAACCAATAGCACCAGCAATATCACCTGAGAAGACTTCAGGAATTTCTTTTCTGGAGTTAGCATGCATCTGAAGCAAACGACCTACACGTTCACGTTTATCTTTTGATGCATTCAAAACATACGAACCAGATTCAAGTGAACCAGTATAAACACGAATGAAGGTTAAACGACCTACAAATGGGTCACTAGATATCTTAAATGCTAAAGCTGCAAATGGTTTGCTGTCATCAGCCT
>NZ_JBTOOE010000229.1:0-239 GCF_054786815.1 Pseudoneobacillus rhizolycopersici
GAACCCATTTGCCGCTGAGTTGTTTCACCAGCGACAAGCTGATGGAGTCGGGGTTTTTACCGTTTAACGGCAGCTTTGGCGATACTCTGCGCGAGGCATTTAAGCAGTATTCGGCGCTGGTGGTTGTCGGGGCTATTGGCCTGACCGTCAGGGTCATCGCGCCGCTGGTGAATGACAAAATGACTGATCCTGCAGTGGTTGTTATTGATGAGGGCGGGCAACACGTCATCAGCCTGTTG
>NZ_JBTOOE010000230.1:0-239 GCF_054786815.1 Pseudoneobacillus rhizolycopersici
ATCAAGATCATTGCTCCTCCTGAGCGCAAGTACTCTGTGTGGATCGGTGGCTCCATCCTGGCCTCACTGTCCACCTTCCAGCAGATGTGGATCAGCAAGCAGGAGTACGATGAGTCCGGCCCCTCCATCGTGCACCGCAAGTGCTTCTAGGCGGACTGTTACTGAGCTGCGTTTTACACCCTTTCTTTGACAAAACCTAACTTGCGCAGAAAAAAAAAAAATAAGAGACAACATTGGCA
>NZ_JBTOOE010000231.1:0-238 GCF_054786815.1 Pseudoneobacillus rhizolycopersici
GAACCCGTGTTACCGCCGTGAAAGGGCGGTGTCTTAACCGCTTGACCAATGGGCCGCAAATTCTATGGCGGAGAAGGAGGGATTTGAACCCTCGCGCCGGTTACCCGACCTACACCCTTAGCAGGGGCGCCTCTTCAGCCTCTTGAGTACTTCCCCATAATGGCTCCGCAGGTAGGACTCGAACCTACGACCGATCGGTTAACAGCCGATAGCTCTACCACTGAGCTACTGCGGAATA
>NZ_JBTOOE010000232.1:0-238 GCF_054786815.1 Pseudoneobacillus rhizolycopersici
CATCAGACGGGTCCGAGACGTCGCCGGGGTCCTCCGTCCATGTCGCCGCCGAGGACTACGACCCTGCCCGGTTCGGGGACTCCGCGCGGGTCAACCACCGGTGGTACCCCCTGCAGCCAGGGAGCCGGCTGGACTACCGGGGCAGCTCGGTGGAGGAGGGTGAGCGTCTCAACCACGGAGTGACGATCATCGTCACGGACCTCGTCAAGGTGATCGACGGGGTGGAGAACGTCGTGGT
>NZ_JBTOOE010000233.1:0-238 GCF_054786815.1 Pseudoneobacillus rhizolycopersici
GTTTCGCGTGTGCCGGACTGTTTCAGGCCAGGATCCTGCCTCTCGACCCGCGCCTGGTTCGCGATGGCGGCGTGGAATCGCAATTCGGCCTCGTGCCGTTCTCGCGACTCACTCTGCAGACTCTGCGAGAGCGTGTCCAACTGCGCCTGGAGCGTCTGATACTCGTGATGTGACTGCTGGACTTCCCCTTCGAGTTCCCTGACGCGTGTCTGCGCGGTGATGGCCAGGTCTCGTTCTC
>NZ_JBTOOE010000234.1:0-238 GCF_054786815.1 Pseudoneobacillus rhizolycopersici
TGGTCGATGCCTATACCGCTCCGAACACGATGCGCGAAATCGGGCGCCTGCGTGAAATCGCTTTCCGTGCCGCCGGCGGCGGCACCGGGAAGAGTTGCGACATCGATGAGTATGATCTGATGCAACCTCCCTGCCGACAGCTGATTGTCTGGGACCCCGACCATCTGGAAATAGCCGGCGGCTACCGCTTCATACTCGGTCAGGATGTAGTCGTCTCTGACGGTGTGCCACGCATAGC
>NZ_JBTOOE010000235.1:0-237 GCF_054786815.1 Pseudoneobacillus rhizolycopersici
ATGGTTACAACGTCGTCAGGTTTCATCCTGCCCAAGCCCAGCGCCGCATCGATCAGCGGGGCCGGCGTGGCATACGCAAGCGTCGCTCCGGCAACCTTGTCGGCCAGCGTCACTTTGTCCTTAAAATCCTCTAAGTAAACCAGCTCCGCCTCCAGGTTGGTGAAGGCCATTTTGTTCATGAATTTGCGGCTGGTGATGATGTGCTTGATGCCGCCGGCGCGGATGCACTGGTTCATT
>NZ_JBTOOE010000236.1:0-236 GCF_054786815.1 Pseudoneobacillus rhizolycopersici
CGTGGAAATCCCACTATGGTTCATCTGATAATTACATTAGTCCAACTGAATTTACACCAGATAATACGAGACATACCTTTAATAGTGGTGACTTAACTCTTAAGACGAGATTTTATCAACCAGTCTTATTAAGTGTCCAAGATCCTAGTGACGATAACATTAATAGAGTGGGTCATATTCCTGAAGGTATAACTGTATCAGGTGGTTGGGCTTATACGAGTTTACTCAGTCACCTT
>NZ_JBTOOE010000237.1:0-236 GCF_054786815.1 Pseudoneobacillus rhizolycopersici
CGCCCACTTGAGCCCACAGTGGTTGGCTACGGTTCCATAAAGTGGTGACGGTGGGTATCAGCGGAGCGGAGATAAATGGGGCGGTCTGATGTGTCAGGCTAGGACGGCACCTAATCTAATACTACTCACTGTTCGGGCTGCAAGGCTCTATATACCGAGGCTTTCGACATACCAGTCTGTACCATGATGTCCTTGATCAAAACGCCTTGACCTCTCAGCGCCTTAATCTGCCCTAT
>NZ_JBTOOE010000238.1:0-235 GCF_054786815.1 Pseudoneobacillus rhizolycopersici
ATAAAAAATACAGCCGGCACAAAGGCAGCTAGTTCTTCTGCCGTGGAACCAGAGAGGTTAAAAAGAAGGGAAGTTATCCCTATAAGGGCAGGTGGATATCCAGTACAAATACTGAAGTTGGGCAGAGCTTCGTAGTACCACTCAGGAGGCAGATTCGGCTCCTGCGAAAGTAACCGGCTCATGGGTAGATACATCGCCCTCCCATCCTGTCCTTCAAGGAAGCCTTCTAAAACCT
>NZ_JBTOOE010000239.1:0-234 GCF_054786815.1 Pseudoneobacillus rhizolycopersici
TATGGTATTTTCCCTTCTTTGCTTCCAAAAAGAAGAATTTATCCCCAATCACCATAAGCTCTGTTACGCATTCCCCATAAGCCCTGGAAAATTCTATTAGGGAAGCCAGATTATCATACAAAGGCTTTGTGTTGATTCCCTTAATTTCCTTCTGCGGCACATCATCTTTTGAAAGAATAAAACTTAAATCGCATTTTCCCTCACTGTACAATTCACTTGGGGCTTTTTTAATTA
>NZ_JBTOOE010000240.1:0-233 GCF_054786815.1 Pseudoneobacillus rhizolycopersici
GTAGCCTGCGACCGCGAACCTGACGCCGCTCCCAACGGTGCCAGCCTCGTCCGAGAAGGAGAGGGGGACGCCCATGTTGACGACCTCGACCGGCAGCCGCCGTACGTCGCGGTCGGCCTGGAGCATCCAGGCCAGGAAGTACGGGAGCTTCTTTGCCCCGTTCACGATAAAGGCGTCGGCGAGCCCAACGGCCCGGATCTTACGCCGCCTGAGCGCGGCGAGCTCTTCTTTGG
>NZ_JBTOOE010000241.1:0-233 GCF_054786815.1 Pseudoneobacillus rhizolycopersici
GGCGTCCAGCGCGTCCAGAAGCTTGAACAGGACGCCCACGGAGTCGCCCGCCAGATCGATTTCCGATTGCGGCTTCCAGACGATGGAGGTCGATTTGGGATCGCCCAGAACCTTGGACATGGCCTCGGCGACCTCGTTCAGGTCCTCGAAGGCGGTCCAGATGGTGTGGCCCGGCGCGTCCTCATAGATGTCCGGCTTGACCAGATCGCTCTCGACGTCCTGGGCGCCCGCCT
>NZ_JBTOOE010000242.1:0-233 GCF_054786815.1 Pseudoneobacillus rhizolycopersici
CGTCGGCTTCAAGGGTAGTACGTCACGATCCAGGCGCTCGGCTCCCTGCTTCGCCGTCTGCCGCCCTACTGCGAGGTTGATCACCTTGATGCGCTTAGACGGAAAATTTTCCGAGAGCGCTGCGGCCATACGCGCGGGCCAAGCGAGCTCGGGGCCACCCGCCGCGACTCCCGTGGTGGAGGCTCCGCCGAGCGCGACGATGACAACCTCCCGTCGGCCGGCAAGCGCCTTGG
>NZ_JBTOOE010000243.1:0-232 GCF_054786815.1 Pseudoneobacillus rhizolycopersici
TTAAGTTCCCCTTCCAGTTTTAAATATTCCCAAAAATATTTTGGTGGAAGATGAAATCTAAGATTATTTAGATAAGGGGATATTTATTTTTAGAAAGGAATTGAGAAGATTATGAATGGAAATATGATTAGAAATATCGGGATAATCGCCCATGTTGACCATGGGAAGACTACACTTGTTGATGCAATGCTGAGACAGTCGGGGATATTCCGCGAAAATGAACAGGTTGTAG
>NZ_JBTOOE010000244.1:0-232 GCF_054786815.1 Pseudoneobacillus rhizolycopersici
TGGACGAGGCCCCGTCGCCGGGCGACGTCTTCGCTGTGGTGGAATCCGAGGCCCGCGCTCGCGAACTGACCGAATACCGTCAGCGCGTGAAGCGCGAGAAGACGCAGGTCTCGGGCGGTTCGCTGTCGCTGGTCGACATGATGTCCAAGCTGCAGTCCAAAAAGGTCTCGGAACTGCCGGTCCTCATCAAGGCCGACGTTCAGGGCACCGCCGAAGCCATCGTCGGCTCGCT
>NZ_JBTOOE010000245.1:0-232 GCF_054786815.1 Pseudoneobacillus rhizolycopersici
TGGCCGGGTTTGAGAGCAAGGCCGACGGTGAAAGCTGGAACTACGGCGTCGGCGCCAACTACTACTTCGACGCTCAAAACGGCCTGCGCGGCGATTGGACCCGCCGTGACTTTACCGACGATGGCGGCGAGGTGGATATCTATTCGGTCAACTACGTCCGTCGTTTCTAAGCCGACTTATCAGCGAACGGATGGGGCGCGCTTCTCGGCGGAGCGCGCCCTTCTTTTTGAGA
>NZ_JBTOOE010000246.1:0-231 GCF_054786815.1 Pseudoneobacillus rhizolycopersici
CTCAGCTGGGAGAGCGCCTGCCTTGCACGCAGGAGGTCAGGGGTTCGATCCCCCTTGACTCCACCAAAATTTTGTTTTTGCAAAATAGATAAAAACATGTTGACAACATATTAAAATGTTGTTAATATGTAAAAGTTGCTCTTTGAAAACTAAACAACCAAACATTAACAAACTTCTTTTTTTAAAAAGAAAACAAGCCAGATTAACTTTTTGAGCTTTTATCAACTCTTT
>NZ_JBTOOE010000247.1:0-231 GCF_054786815.1 Pseudoneobacillus rhizolycopersici
TGGATAAGCTGGCTCCCCAGCTCGATATTTCAAAGGAAGAGCTAATTCGTTTTTGGCCGGATCGTGAAGCCCTGCTTTATGACAGTCTGCGCTACCACGCACAGCAGATAGACACATGGCGCCGCCAGCTGCTGCTGGATGAAACCCTTTCAGCTCGGGATAAAATCTTGGCGCGTTACCACGTGTTGGCTGAGTATGTGCAGCAACAGCGCTATCCCGGCTGCCTGTTTA
>NZ_JBTOOE010000248.1:0-231 GCF_054786815.1 Pseudoneobacillus rhizolycopersici
GGAAGGCTATGTCCTGTCGGACGGCGAGGCCGACGCCACCGGCGGCCGCGCCCGCGTCCTGGCGACCGATCCGGGCGCGCGCGAAGCCTATCTGAAGGCCGACGGCACGGCCTATCGCGCGGGCGAGGTCTTCCGTCAGCCCCTGCTGGCCGAGAGCCTGCGCAAGCTGGCGCGCGGCGGCGCGGACGAGTTCTACAAGGGCGAACTGGCGCGCCAGATCGTGGCGGGCGT
>NZ_JBTOOE010000249.1:0-231 GCF_054786815.1 Pseudoneobacillus rhizolycopersici
CCATAGAGATTTTGTTTCTTTGCATAAAGCAGGTTGGAATCCCAGCCATTCCTTTATATTCTGATAAACCTGCTTTCTCACTTCTATTGGATATCTCATCCTGCCGTCATTAGATTTTGTTAAACCCTCTCTCGGGGCATCTGGTGCGAACCTGAAGAGTCCGGGGAATTGACGCAATGTTCCCACTGTAACCATCTCTGGTTTTAACTTAGCCACCTTCTCACAGATAAT
>NZ_JBTOOE010000250.1:0-231 GCF_054786815.1 Pseudoneobacillus rhizolycopersici
CTTGAGGCATTAGCTGAACGTTTGCAAGGCGTTATTTACCGTAGCGAAGAGATTAGTGCCGTGGTACAGCAGCTCGCCCAAGACTATCCCGAACAGCAAACCGAGCTCCGCGATTTGAATCAGTGGCTATTGCAGCAAGTGAAATAAACTCGCAATCTCCCTACAGAGTACCGGTGTTTGTCACGGGGTATGCGCTCTACACTGTAAACTAAGATGCAGTAAAAATAAGAG
>NZ_JBTOOE010000251.1:0-231 GCF_054786815.1 Pseudoneobacillus rhizolycopersici
TATTCCATCCAGCCGCCGCCGAGAGCGGTGAACAGGGTGATTTCATTCGCCTGACGGGAATAGTTGAGTTCCAGCAGGGTTTGTCGGGTGGTGAAAATGTCGCGCTGGGCGCTCAGGACTTCGATGTAGCTGACCGCGCCGTGGCGATAGAGCGCAGTGGCGCGCTGCAGGGTGATATTTAGTGAAGCGAGATAGCGCTGCTGGGCGGCAATCTGATCGGCCAGGCTTTGG
>NZ_JBTOOE010000252.1:0-230 GCF_054786815.1 Pseudoneobacillus rhizolycopersici
GTGACAATGCCGTGTTCGATAGGGTACTTCAGGGTCAGGATACCCCTCTTGCTCTGGGCCTCGTCACCCACGTATGAGTCTTTCTGGCCCATGCCCACCATGACGCCCTGGTGTCGGGGGCGCCCTACGATGGAAGGGAACACGGCCCTGGGGGCGTCGTCGCCAGCAAAGCCGGCTTTGCACATGCCGGAGCCATTGTCAATGACGAGTGCGGCGATTTCTTCTTCCAT
>NZ_JBTOOE010000253.1:0-230 GCF_054786815.1 Pseudoneobacillus rhizolycopersici
TAGCGTCGCCTGCAGCGGTCCCGAGGAGAGGGAGGGATATGCAGGTACCTGCGCCTTTCGACTACGCCCGCGCGTCGACGATCGACGAGGCGATCGCGCTGCTCGACCGGCTCGGCCCGGAGTCGCGCCTGATCGCCGGCGGCCACTCGCTGCTGCCGATGATGAAGCTGCGACTCGCGACGCCCGAGCACCTGATCGACATCAACCCGCTCGAGTCCGAGCTCTCCTAC
>NZ_JBTOOE010000254.1:0-229 GCF_054786815.1 Pseudoneobacillus rhizolycopersici
TCTGCCTGAGCTTCACCAAATTTCAAGAGCGTATAGTCATAAATCCCGGCGAAGTCGTCTGCTGCCCGTTCAGTGAGTTTATACACGATGTCTCAGTTTTCTTTGTGCTGCAATATCCCGCAGTGATAGCGAGCTTTCACCGCTTTCCAGCCCAGCAATAACAGCCTGACGAATAACTTCATCGTTTGTTTCCTGTTGCTCCAGCAATCGCAGCGCAGAACGCATAACT
>NZ_JBTOOE010000255.1:0-229 GCF_054786815.1 Pseudoneobacillus rhizolycopersici
CGCCGCTGAACAGGTACAGCACGCCGACGCCGAGAAGCGTCATGACGATGCCGAACACGGTCAACGTGCCGGTGAACCATCGGCCGGCGGGCTGGTCCGCCTGAAGGCGGACACTACGTCCGGCGAGTGCACGGGCCACCCAATCGCCTCCAAGGACGGCAACGGCGGCCACGATCGGAAAGATATAGAGATCCTGCTTCGTCTGCGATAACGAGAACGACATGACAAT
>NZ_JBTOOE010000256.1:0-229 GCF_054786815.1 Pseudoneobacillus rhizolycopersici
TTTATCAAAGGCTGATAGAAAAGGTGTTGCAGCTTTAAAACGCGTTTCTAATCTTGACGGTTGCGATATTAGCGTAGGCACAATCGGCTTTACATTGGCGCCGAGGATAAATGCAGCAGGGAGGCTTGATGAAGCCAATGTCGGCGTTATGCTTCTTACAACAACATCAGAGGAAGAGGCTGTAAAATGCGCTAAGATTCTGGATGGGAAAAATAGAGAGAGGCAGATG
>NZ_JBTOOE010000257.1:0-229 GCF_054786815.1 Pseudoneobacillus rhizolycopersici
CATATAGTCTTCGTAGAGGTATACCGTGATATTGGGATCCATTGACCATCGGGCAAGGCTGTCGTAATAGACCTGCGGCTTGTCGGGCGCTCCGCTTCTCGAATCCGATATGAGCTCTTTCTTATCCGTGTCAAGGGAGGTCCATAGCGATGCAATCGATGCTTTCACCTCGGGGTCGAATGAATCGGCATGGCTGATCTTGAATTTCTGCTCTGCGATCCAGATGTTT
>NZ_JBTOOE010000258.1:0-229 GCF_054786815.1 Pseudoneobacillus rhizolycopersici
ATTCGAAAGCACAGCAAGCAAGGCCACGGAATCTGCCCCGCCACTGAGAGCAACAACTACCGGAGCTGATTTGTGGAGCAATGATTCGCGGGCGATATAATCCCTTACCAGCTTTTCGAAAGTCTTCATAAATATTATAGGATTAATGTTTGCAAGAATTATCAGAGATAGGTGAAAGTGGTCGCGGCATGCCGCAACCCAATGCTGTTAACTTAAGACGAAAGAGTGT
>NZ_JBTOOE010000259.1:0-228 GCF_054786815.1 Pseudoneobacillus rhizolycopersici
TATGCGTTCCGCCTTCTGGAGTATAAATATTATTTGCAAAGCTTTCCTCTGTGCACTCCATTTCCTGGGTATATTGAAAAGCGGCTTCAACGTAAATTCCGTTTTTTTCTGAAGCTACAGAAAAAACATTTTCGTGGCGCGGAGTGTTTCCCAAAACTAAATATTTAACATAGGAGCCCACGCCTCCGTCAAAATAAAAATCATAGCTTGTTTCTTTGCCTTTTTCTC
>NZ_JBTOOE010000260.1:0-228 GCF_054786815.1 Pseudoneobacillus rhizolycopersici
CACGGATCTGAAGTCCGGTCTGCCCGAGATAGAAAATCATACGGTGAAGTCGGCCAAGGTTAGCGGCAACACGGTCACTGTGACATATGAGCGCGTTGCGCATAATGTCACATATGTGTGCCGCGATTCCCGCGGTATTGTCATCGACCGCGTGCCCGTGGCGGTGAAGGTGGGCGAGACCCATGCCGTGAAGGCTCCCGAGCTGCCTTATTGCACATACGTTTCCAT
>NZ_JBTOOE010000261.1:0-228 GCF_054786815.1 Pseudoneobacillus rhizolycopersici
CGTCAGCTGCACGCAGTCCGGCACCTCGGCCTGACGCTCGGCGTAATCGGTGCAGGTGCAGGCGTTCGTGTCGAACAGCTTGCAATGCACGCGCGTCGGGATGATCCGGCCGGTGTCCTCGTCCTCGAACCGGATGACGCAGCACAGGCCGCAACCGTCGCACAGACTTTCCCACTCGGCCGGATTCATCTCGGCGAGCGTCTTGGTCTCCCAGAAGGGCTTGGCGGG
>NZ_JBTOOE010000262.1:0-226 GCF_054786815.1 Pseudoneobacillus rhizolycopersici
CGGAAAACATGCTCATCTCGGCGCAGAACTTGTCCTTGAACTGCTCGGGCGTCAGTTCCTGCGTCTGGGCCTGGCCGGTGCGCACCTGGCGGGCGGCGTCCGAGGCGGCGGTCTCGACCAGGGCGTCGACCAGCAGCATCAGGCCGATCTCCAATATGCCGAACAGCAACAGGAAGAAGGGCAGGGCGACCAAGCCGAACTCGATGGCGTTCGAGCCTTCGCGTCG
>NZ_JBTOOE010000263.1:0-226 GCF_054786815.1 Pseudoneobacillus rhizolycopersici
CCTGCTTGGATTAAGGCTTCAGCAGCTTCACTGGTGGCAATATTACCAGCAATAATGTCGATATTGAGGTGTTTTTTAATGGCAATAACCGTGTCAATAATTCCCTTAGAATGACCATGTGCTGAGTCTAAAACCAAGACATCAACCCCTGCTTTAACTAACGCTTCAGCTCTATCAAGTTGCCCCACACCAATGGCAGCTCCTACTCTTAGTCTTCCGTAATCAT
>NZ_JBTOOE010000264.1:0-226 GCF_054786815.1 Pseudoneobacillus rhizolycopersici
TATTCCGTATTTTTCAGTGCCTATATAATAGCAGTTGCCACTACTACCGCTCGCAAGGCTTATAAATTTTACCTTCCTTCCGTTCTCCTTTATTAGAAACAGCCGCCACTTTTATGGCAAAGTGACGGCAAATATACATAAAAAATGAGATAATCAGACTGTGCCTTTCTTCTTTTTGTCGATGGATGCGGTGATTTTGGCAAATACTAACAAAGCCAGAGCCGAT
>NZ_JBTOOE010000265.1:0-225 GCF_054786815.1 Pseudoneobacillus rhizolycopersici
GTGGCTATCACCCGCCTGGGCGACCGCATCCGCGTCGGCGGCATGGCCGAGATCGCCGGCTTCTCCGACGCCCTGCCCGAGCGACGCCGCAATACGCTGGAGCACTCGGTCGGCTCGCTCTTCCCCGGCGCGGGCGACCTGAAGGCGGCCAGCTACTGGTCGGGCCTGCGCCCGATGACGCCGGACGGCACCCCGGTCATCGGCAAGACCAAGATCGACAATCTG
>NZ_JBTOOE010000266.1:0-225 GCF_054786815.1 Pseudoneobacillus rhizolycopersici
CTTTAAATGCAATAAGCTCCGAAAATTATTGTAAAATAAATACCTAGTAACTTAAAAGGAGTTAAAAATGGTTAAAACACGTGGTTTTGAAATAGTTTCTAAATATAAAAATAATAATATCAATTTACCGAAGAGACAAACTATTGCAAGTGCAGGTTATGATTTTGAGGCTGCTAAGGATGTTGTTATTCCAAGTATTTGGCGTTTAAACTTTGTACGGATTTT
>NZ_JBTOOE010000267.1:0-223 GCF_054786815.1 Pseudoneobacillus rhizolycopersici
ACCCGTGTTACCGCCGTGAAAGGGCGGTGTCTTAACCGCTTGACCAATGGGCCATTATAAAAAATGGTAAGCTTCCAAGCGGGCTCGAACCGCTGACCTCTTCCTTACCATGGAAGTGCTCTACCTGCTGAGCTATGGAAGCATTTATACTACCTTGCTCGCAAAAATCAAAAATATGGCTCCGCAGGTAGGACTCGAACCTACGACCGTTCGGTTAACAGCC
>NZ_JBTOOE010000268.1:0-223 GCF_054786815.1 Pseudoneobacillus rhizolycopersici
TCTATCACCGGTTGACTCGGCGTCCCGTTTAAGGTCACGTGTAAGCGGTCGGGGCCGGGGTGCACTTTAACGTCCGGAAAATCATGGACGGCGTGGCGGACATTGCTGCCGAGGCGGTCGATGAACGACTTCCGGTTGTGGCCCTTAGTCGAAAGTTCGCCGTAACGGACCATGATTTCATCGTAATTAACGGTCATGTCAATCTTCCTTAGTTAATAATCTT
>NZ_JBTOOE010000269.1:0-223 GCF_054786815.1 Pseudoneobacillus rhizolycopersici
ATGTGGTGATCTATTTCGAAGCGGTGGACTTGCCCGAGCTGTGGGACTTTTTTACGGCGCTGCCCACCACCGTGGTGGTGGACCACATGGGTCGCCCCGATGTGTCTTTGCCGGTCAACGGGCCGCAGTTTGAATTGTTCCGACGCTTTATGCGTGAGCACCCCAAGGTCTGGAGCAAGGTGAGCTGCCCCGAGCGTTTGAGCCTGACCGGGCCGAAAGCCCT
>NZ_JBTOOE010000270.1:0-222 GCF_054786815.1 Pseudoneobacillus rhizolycopersici
TGCACTACCCACTGCTCACCGCGCTGTTCGACGAGCTCAACGTAGCCTCCCAGCCCACCACCATGAGCTTTTCGGTACACAGCGAGCGCAGCGGGCTGGAGTACAACGCCACCTCGCTGGATGGGCTGTTCTGCCAGCGCCGCAACCTGGTCTCCCCGCGGTTCTGGGGCATGCTCGGCGACCTGCGCCGCTTCTACCGCGAGGCGCCGGCGTTGCTGCACG
>NZ_JBTOOE010000271.1:0-222 GCF_054786815.1 Pseudoneobacillus rhizolycopersici
CTTCTGTATAATCCAATACCAACACCGGAATTGAAAGAGAAATTATTATCTGATACTGTTACGCTGTCGCATAACGTCGTCATCAATCCGCATTGTCCATTGGTAACTGTATTTCCTGCAATTTTTGCGCTATTGCATTTCCGCAAATAAATACCGGCTCCGTACCGCATCCATTCATCCTGATCATTTTTATGGTAGCTCATCCAATCGCTGATATCTTCT
>NZ_JBTOOE010000272.1:0-221 GCF_054786815.1 Pseudoneobacillus rhizolycopersici
CATCTGACTTTTAATCAGAGGGTCGAAGGTTCGAGTCCTTCATGGCTCACCATTTTAATTAGAATATGCGGGTGTGGCGGAATTGGCAGACGCACCAGACTTAGGATCTGGCGCCGCGAGGCGTGGGGGTTCGACTCCCTTCACCCGCACTTATCCAGTTTCATATGCGGAAGTAGTTCAGTGGTAGAACACCACCTTGCCAAGGTGGGGGTCGCGGGTTC
>NZ_JBTOOE010000273.1:0-221 GCF_054786815.1 Pseudoneobacillus rhizolycopersici
GGACCTCCGGCTCAATTACTGTAACTGCGGATTGCGGAAAATATTTCAGTAACAATAATAATATTCAGCTGAGCGGTAGGGTTCATGTTGAAACAGAAAACGGTATTGTTTTTGACACGGACTCAATCGAATACAGAGCTTTAGAATCACGGTTCAAAACAGTTGATAAGGTGTCGTTCCGGCAACAGCGATTGACACTTTCCGCTGTCGGCTTGGAGCTT
>NZ_JBTOOE010000274.1:0-221 GCF_054786815.1 Pseudoneobacillus rhizolycopersici
TAGGCACTCCCGGCCAAGGGAATCGTCGACGAAAATTCGGAATAGCACAGCGCCGCTAACGCACAGACCACCACGGCAATCACGAACGAGAGCATGACGCCCGGGCCCGCATACTTGGCCGCAATTAAGCCGGGCGTAATGAAGATCCCGGACCCGACAATGGCCCCAATCCCCATCGTGGTCAGGCTAAAAGCGGTCAGCGTCTTCGCTAACCCCGTTTT
>NZ_JBTOOE010000275.1:0-221 GCF_054786815.1 Pseudoneobacillus rhizolycopersici
GGTTGACCAGGGAATCGAAGGTCGGCATGATCAAGGTAATTCCGATACCTTAATTTTGGCAACGGCTAACCCGGATAAGAATACAGCAACGATGACGTCAATTCCTCGTGATACTTTGGTTAACGTATTAGGTGACCCGGGCAATAAGTACTTTATGTACCGGGTAAATTCAGCCTATGAAGTTGGCGGCAGCAAAGCTTCTGTTAAGACGGTTTCTTCCT
>NZ_JBTOOE010000276.1:0-221 GCF_054786815.1 Pseudoneobacillus rhizolycopersici
ATCGGCGACCGCGTGCGCACCTACATCTATGACGTGCGCCCGGAGGCCAAGGGTCCGCAGGTCATGCTGTCGCGCGCCCACCCCGGCTTCATGGCCAAGCTGTTCGCTCAGGAAGTGCCGGAAGTCTATGACGGGGTGATCGAGATCCGCGCCGCCGCTCGCGACGCCGGTTCGCGCGCCAAGATGGCCGTGCTGTCGAACGACAGCTCGATCGATCCGGT
>NZ_JBTOOE010000277.1:0-221 GCF_054786815.1 Pseudoneobacillus rhizolycopersici
CCCGATTCGTTAAAGGACCCGGACACCGACCAGTCGATAGTAATCGCGGAGAAACTGCTCAAGAAGTGGCATCACCGCGGCCGACAGCTGTATGCCATCATACCGAGGTTTGCTCCTACCTCCACACCGCGACAGCTACAACTCGCCGGCGAGCTATACCAACGCTACATCGACCAGGGTGTGTATATGCATACCCATCTCGATGAAGTTCAGAGTGAGAT
>NZ_JBTOOE010000278.1:0-221 GCF_054786815.1 Pseudoneobacillus rhizolycopersici
GATAAAATAGTAATTACAGAATAAAAACAAAACCGGGATCTGCTCGATACAAACCCATGGGTTGCTAGTTAATAAAAGTGCTTCAGTCTTACGAGGATAAAAAGCACTCATTGTTTAACCTACTAATACAAATTTATGAAAAAAATGATTCATCCGCCGGTACGGAAAAATTCCGGTGTGTTTAAAATTCTATTTTTTATGCGATTAACTCTAATTTGTAT
>NZ_JBTOOE010000279.1:0-220 GCF_054786815.1 Pseudoneobacillus rhizolycopersici
GGATATAAGTCTTTTAAGGATATCACAGTACGCCTTAATCCAATCAATATTTTGATTGGATCGAATGGTGCGGGAAAGAGTAACTTTCTATCCCTATTTGAACTATTGGGTAATGCCTACGAAGGCTTTCTTGCAAGAAGCGTCGCTCAATCTGGAGGAGTGGACAAACTGCTTCATAATGGAAGGAAAGTTACTGACCGAATCTCTATTGAAACCAGGG
>NZ_JBTOOE010000280.1:0-220 GCF_054786815.1 Pseudoneobacillus rhizolycopersici
TAATGCTCTTATCTTCATTGCTGCGGTAACCTCCACCGAAGAAAGCCAGTACATTTAAACGGTCTTTCATGAAATTCTTGTCAAAATTCAACATTGCATCGTAGTTCTGTACTACATAACGTTCTTCTTTCCTAGAATATTTACCACCGACCACGTTGGGCTCCGCCTGAGTAACTCTGGCTTTCTGGTTATATTCAATATCCGTATAGTCGATACCTCC
>NZ_JBTOOE010000281.1:0-220 GCF_054786815.1 Pseudoneobacillus rhizolycopersici
GATGTAGTACTCGCCGGCGGGCACCCGCGTGATGGTGAAGGCGTTCTTCTCCACCCGCGCAGTCCTGAATCGCGAGAACGCGCCGAACGGTTCTTCCCAGAATCGCCGCTCCGCGGGGAACATCCGCACCCATGTGTCCTCCTCGGCGCCGCCCAGGCCGGACGGCACGGTGCCTCGCACCTCCGCCATGGGCGCGTCGGTAACCGTAACGACCAGGTTC
>NZ_JBTOOE010000282.1:0-220 GCF_054786815.1 Pseudoneobacillus rhizolycopersici
TTATAAATAAAGAAAAACCTGATATACTTGTTCTTCTTGAAACAAACTTATGGTGGGAACAGAAACTATCACCTCTGGATGAAGTGTTTCCATACTCCCTGAAATGCCCGAAAGAAAATTTATATGGCATGCATGTATATTCCTGGATGATTTTAAGTGATGCAGAAATACAGTATTTAGTGGACAAGGAAATTCCCTCCATGAATATGGTAGTTCATGT
>NZ_JBTOOE010000283.1:0-219 GCF_054786815.1 Pseudoneobacillus rhizolycopersici
GTATTTTGGCAAGCCATTGATCAAGGTGAGTGTTAACACATTCGGCAGTACGATGATGAATGTTAAGCATGATTTCAACTTTGGAGAGTCGTTCAACCAGAGTCATGACTGCGCCGTGATGCTTACTTCCTTGAACAGTATCAGCTTCTAGGTGACCAAATTCATTGCGATAGTTAGGATAATCGTTGTATCGCTCATCAATATTACGACCTAATTGTC
>NZ_JBTOOE010000284.1:0-219 GCF_054786815.1 Pseudoneobacillus rhizolycopersici
GGCCTTGATGTCGGCGTGGTCGCAAATGCCGTTGACGATGTCTTCGCCGCCGTGGACGACGTTGAGCACGCCAGCCGGGATGCCGGCTTCGAGCGCCAACTCGACCAGGCGGCAGGTCACCAGCGGGTCCTGTTCCGACGGCTTGAGCACGAAGGTGTTGCCGCAGGCGATCGCCATCGGAAACATCCACAGCGGGATCATCGCCGGGAAGTTGAACGG
>NZ_JBTOOE010000285.1:0-218 GCF_054786815.1 Pseudoneobacillus rhizolycopersici
CTATTATTACCAGACCCCGGGTCTGAATATCGCGCCGCACTCGCAAAAAGCGCTGGAATACAGCCTGCCCTATTCCTTTTTCCATTGGGGGATCAGCGCATGGGCGACCTACACATTGGCCTCATTAACCATGGCCTACCACTTTCATGTGCGTAAAAACAAAGGACTGAGCCTGTCCGGGATTATCGCCGCCATTACCGGCGTGCATCCGCAGGGCG
>NZ_JBTOOE010000286.1:0-218 GCF_054786815.1 Pseudoneobacillus rhizolycopersici
AGGCAGAATTATTCAGGGAATTAAACAGACGAGGACACTCAATCCTGTCTTTATGATGGATGAAATTGATAAACTGGGTCTGGATTACCGGGGTGATCCTTCGGCAGCGCTTCTCGAAGCTTTAGATCCGGAACAAAATCACGCTTTTTCTGATCATTACTTGGAGGTGCCATATGATCTTTCTAATGTCATCTTTATCACCACAGCTAATATTTTGG
>NZ_JBTOOE010000287.1:0-217 GCF_054786815.1 Pseudoneobacillus rhizolycopersici
TGGACGGAAGAGGGGGATTACTACGCCATCGACCTGACCGCCAAGGGCGGCGTGGCGCAGGAAAAATTCGACGAGGCGTTCGGCCAGGAAGTCGAGGTTCAGGGCGAAATCCTGAAAAACGGGAAGAGCGAGCGGATACGGGTCGCGCAGCTCAAAATCATGAGGCCCGCCGCCGGGAAAGAGTTCTTCAAGGGGTGACTGTAAACCCCGATCCCCG
>NZ_JBTOOE010000288.1:0-217 GCF_054786815.1 Pseudoneobacillus rhizolycopersici
GTGGGTTCATCGAGGCGATCGCTCAGTTTCCGAAGCCCATCGTCGCCGCTGTCTCCGGTCTCGCCGTGGGCGTTGGCACGACGATGCTGTTCCACTGCGACCTCGTCTTCGTGGCCAATGAAGCCAAGCTGACGACGCCGTTCGTCAACCTGGGCCTGGTGCCGGAGGCTGCATCCTCGATGCTGATCCCGGACCGCATCGGATACGCGCGCGCTTT
>NZ_JBTOOE010000289.1:0-216 GCF_054786815.1 Pseudoneobacillus rhizolycopersici
CTCAGTCTTTGATTTGGTCTGGGGTAATGGTGTGCTCTACCGCGATATCTTTAAAGAGCCAGAATATGAACATTCTAAGTATGCGTTTGAAGAATCTAACCAGGATAATCTTCTTAAATTATTCGATCTTTACGAAGCAACGGCTAAACGTTTGCTTAGTCAGAATTTGGTTCATCCTGCATATGATTATATTTTAAAGTGTTCGCACACATTTAA
>NZ_JBTOOE010000290.1:0-216 GCF_054786815.1 Pseudoneobacillus rhizolycopersici
GGTCACCACATCGCCATACAGGATGGCCATGCCGTTGAGGTTGCGGGCGGCGCGGCCGATGGTCTGGATCAGGCTGCGCTCGGAACGCAGGAAGCCTTCCTTGTCCGCATCCAGGATCGCCACCAGCGAGACTTCGGGAATGTCCAGGCCCTCGCGCAGCAGGTTGATGCCGACCACCACATCGAAGGTACCCAGGCGCAGGTCGCGGATGATCTC
>NZ_JBTOOE010000291.1:0-216 GCF_054786815.1 Pseudoneobacillus rhizolycopersici
GGTGGCCCAGATCGAGTTCGTCTCGCCGGCCCCATAGGAATCGTTGTCCAGGTCGACGTCGAAGAACGTCGGCTGGCCGCGCATGAAGGTTTCCTCGGTGATGTATTTGGCCGAGGCGTGGAAGTTGATCGAGTCGGTGACCTTGAAGTTGGTCCCGACCTGATAACGCTGCGATTCCGAGGCCGGAATGCGGCTGTAGCCGGCGACTTCGCCGAT
>NZ_JBTOOE010000292.1:0-216 GCF_054786815.1 Pseudoneobacillus rhizolycopersici
CAACCTGTTTTTTAAAAATTTTTGCCGTAGTATTCGCAATTACCGCAGATGTTCGTGCATTACTCGTCTTTACTGTAACTGAAAACACCTGTGAATTTTGTTGGCTGCTAATAGAAATATCATTTTTTAATTCATTAATTGAACCAGGATACCCTGGATAGATATTCACAGTTTTACTAACCTTCTGAAGTACCGTTGGACTAGTAATAATATCCT
>NZ_JBTOOE010000293.1:0-216 GCF_054786815.1 Pseudoneobacillus rhizolycopersici
GTGGCGGCGTTGTAGGCGCGACATCTTTCTCAAGCACGTTGCACCTGGCAAGCATAACGAAGCGGTCGGTGCGGCTGGCGCATCCAAATCCGTTTTGCGTCAGCGCCTGCTCCATTTTAGCAATGAGCGACTGTTTTGCCTTTTCCGGAATATCTGCACCAACCACAACAGGGAAGTATGAAATCAGTCCGTTGTCTTGTCCGTTTACAGCCGGGT
>NZ_JBTOOE010000294.1:0-214 GCF_054786815.1 Pseudoneobacillus rhizolycopersici
CTTCATCTCCCAGCCGGGAATGATGACCTTGCCATTTTCGACGAAGGCACGGCCGGGCACGACATGAGGCTGGCCGTCCGGCGTGGACGTCGCATAACGGGCGAACTTCAGCTCGTTGATGTACTCGAGTTCGGCTTCGGTGAACATCTGCTTTCTCCTTGCTTTTCGGGGCTGGGCTACGCCGTTCGCGTGGCGCCTGAGGCCTTCAGTGCGT
>NZ_JBTOOE010000295.1:0-214 GCF_054786815.1 Pseudoneobacillus rhizolycopersici
TCACCTGCCTCCTGCAAAACCTGTATGCAGGTCAAGAAGCAACAGTCAGAACCAAACAGGGGCGAACATACTGGTTCCAAGTTGGGAAAGGAGTACGTCAAGCTCTAGGAGATGGTGAAGGACAGGGAAGCCTGGCGTGCTGGAGTCCATGTGGAGTCTCAACAAGTTGGACACGACTGAGAGACCGAATAACAACTACAACATGCCAGCAAGG
>NZ_JBTOOE010000296.1:0-213 GCF_054786815.1 Pseudoneobacillus rhizolycopersici
TGACTGCACAAATGTGTTTTTTGAGACGGAGACCGACGACGACTTCCGCAAATACGGCCATTCCAAAGAAAACCGCCCCAACCCGCTGGTACAGATAGGGATGTTCATGGATATGGACGGCCTGCCTCTTGGAATGTGTGTAAACCCGGGCAACACGTCCGAACAGAAGACGCTGCAGCCGCTCGAGGAGGTGCTGGCCGAGAAGTTCGGGCT
>NZ_JBTOOE010000297.1:0-213 GCF_054786815.1 Pseudoneobacillus rhizolycopersici
GGTCTCGACCTCGGCGGGGTCAGGCAGCGTGTCGGAGGGGAGCCAGATCTCGAAAACCCGGCCGTCCGCGATGCGCGTCAGCTCGGCCGGCGCGCCGGAGGCGACGGCCTCGCCGCGGTTGAGGATCAGCGCCGTGTCGGCGACGGCGGCGGCATCGGCCGGGTCGTGCGTCGAGAAGATCACCGCCGCCCGGTCCCGGATGCGCTCGATCAG
>NZ_JBTOOE010000298.1:0-211 GCF_054786815.1 Pseudoneobacillus rhizolycopersici
GGCTGTTAACCGAACGGTCGTAGGTTCGAGTCCTACCTGCGGAGCCATATTTTTGGAGAGCTGTCCGAGTGGCCGAAGGAGCACGATTGGAAATCGTGTAGGCGGGTAACCCTGTCTCAAGGGTTCAAATCCCTTGCTCTCCGCCATTAAAATTTTAATATGGCCCATTGGTCAAGCGGTTAAGACACCGCCCTTTCACGGCGGTAACACG
>NZ_JBTOOE010000299.1:0-211 GCF_054786815.1 Pseudoneobacillus rhizolycopersici
TTTATTGGTTGAAGATGAAGAAAAAATAGTTGCAGTTAAGGCAATATCTGTATCAATTGACCAAATTAAAAAATTAAAGGGCGTACACAAAGTTTTGCTTATGGGTAAGCCGAAAGTATTAGATCAGATGAAGGCAGATTTGACTCCTAAATATCCTAACCTTTATTTAGTTAAATCGGCGCCACACTTGCTTGAAATTATGGTTCAAGGT
>NZ_JBTOOE010000300.1:0-211 GCF_054786815.1 Pseudoneobacillus rhizolycopersici
CACTGATGTCTAAAGCGTTAGAGATCAGGTAGTGCATCCGCAGGACCAGCACGGCGTCGTCGCCAAACTTTTGTTTGAAATCGTCTAACGAGAACGGCAATTCAAAGGTGTACTTCCCCTTCTCGGCGAACTGGTTGTCCCGGTAAGTCGGCGCGTACAAGACGACCTTCTTATCCAACGGAATGCCCATCTGGGTCTTTAAGGCCACGAT
>NZ_JBTOOE010000301.1:0-211 GCF_054786815.1 Pseudoneobacillus rhizolycopersici
GTTCCTTCTTGCGCTCGACCATCTCTATGAGCTCGCGCAGCTCGTCGAGGCTGAGTTTCTCCTCCTCTACCAGACACGACACGGCACCCAGGTAGCTGTTGCCGAAAAAACCGCGTATCACGTTGCCCAGACTGCGGCGGCGATACTCCTCGACGGCGGGCAGGGCGTGATAGCGAAACGAGCCGCTCACCGACTCGTGGGCCACATAGCC
>NZ_JBTOOE010000302.1:0-211 GCF_054786815.1 Pseudoneobacillus rhizolycopersici
GGCGAGGCGGTGCGGCTGATGCGCGGCAAGGCCCTGGAGTCCCAGTTGCGGCTGGCCCTGTCCTGTCCGGAGGGCCTGCGCGTCGAGGCCGATCAGCGGGGCCTGAAACAGGTCCTGCTGAACCTGATCTCAAACGCCGTGAAGTTCACGCCCGAGGGCGGGGCGGTGCGGGTCAGCGTGGTTCTCCGAGACGATGAGACGGTGCGCATCG
>NZ_JBTOOE010000303.1:0-211 GCF_054786815.1 Pseudoneobacillus rhizolycopersici
CGAGGCCGTCGCTGCAGTCGAGGCCAGCGCGACGCCGGCACTGGAAACGCCGGTGCCGGTTGCGCCGCCCACCTCGATGAAAGGCGTGTGGGGGCGGCTGGCGCGCGACCGTACCGTGTGGCACTGGTGGCGTCGCGCGCGGTTGCCGATCCGGTCTGGTACTTCTACCTGTTCTGGTTCCCCAAATACCTGGGCGATGCACGCGGCATGA
>NZ_JBTOOE010000304.1:0-210 GCF_054786815.1 Pseudoneobacillus rhizolycopersici
CTCCATGCGCAGGGCGACGATGAGGCCGAACGTCAGGGCCACGTCGTGCAGCAGCCCCGCCACCGCGCCGATGCCGAACTGCCAGGGGAAGCGGAAGGCGATGTAGAGGAACATCAGCACCACGGCCGAGACCAGGGCCAGGACGCCATTGGTCAGCAGTTCGCCCGAGACCTTGGAGCCGACGACGCTGACGCCGGAATAGGTGACCTG
>NZ_JBTOOE010000305.1:0-208 GCF_054786815.1 Pseudoneobacillus rhizolycopersici
CACCCAGCGCGTTGACCAAGCTGTCGATCTGCGCCGGGGTGCTGATGAAGGGCGGTGCGAGCTGGATGGTGTCGCCGCCGTAACGCACGTAAAAGCCCTTGTCCAGCATGGCCATGGCGATCTCGTAGGGGCGGCGGGCGGGTTCGCCCGGCACGGCGTCAATGGTGATGCCGCAGGCCAGGCCGTAGTTGCGGATGTCGGTGATGTG
>NZ_JBTOOE010000306.1:0-208 GCF_054786815.1 Pseudoneobacillus rhizolycopersici
TTGATGAACTTAGTGATGATTACTTTAAGAAGCATGTCAGTGATTACAGTGTTTACGCACGAGTTTCTCCAGAGCATAAAGTTAGGATTGTTAAGGCTTGGCAGGCAAATGATAAAATAGTTGCCATGACCGGTGACGGTGTAAACGATGCTCCAAGTTTAAAGCAAGCTGATATTGGTATCGGCATGGGTATTACAGGTACCGAAGT
>NZ_JBTOOE010000307.1:0-208 GCF_054786815.1 Pseudoneobacillus rhizolycopersici
TTGTAATAATTGGAATAAGAAATAGAGATGATTCTTCTGCTCACTATTTGTATAACGGACAATTATTAGAAAAAGTTAGTGCCATATCACCTTATTTAACCTCAGGAGACTTTAAAGAAACAGTACATTCTTTGAATAAGCATATTAATGGATTACCTGGGGCTTTTTTCGGAAGTATGCCAAGAGATGGGGGTTATCTTTTATTAGA
>NZ_JBTOOE010000308.1:0-207 GCF_054786815.1 Pseudoneobacillus rhizolycopersici
TTAACGGAAGCTTCCAATCCATCCGGATCGACGCCGATCTTCTCGGCCAGACCGCGAATCGAATCCGAGCTGTCAACCCATTCAGGAGTATCCTCGCCCGGCATCATCGTGATGATCATCTGGCTGTCCTTGAGCTGCTGGTCGAAAATCATCCATACCGGCGGCTCGTTCGGCCATTCCAGCGTAACGGGATCATATTGGTAGAAT
>NZ_JBTOOE010000309.1:0-206 GCF_054786815.1 Pseudoneobacillus rhizolycopersici
CCCCGAATACCAGAGCCACAATCTGGCGTGTTAACCACTTCACCACGACCGCCATCATATGAAAAACTTTAATTGGCAGGGGTAGTAGGAATCGAACCCACACCAAAGGTTTTGGAGACCTTCGTTCTACCTTTAAACTATACCCCTATATAAATGGTGGTGGGGGACGGATTCGAACCGCCGAACCCACAGGGAGCGGATTTACA